>JAHLFH010000124.1 GCA_018883885.1 Candidatus Faecalibacterium intestinavium
CCGACTGGGCCGATGTCCCGGCGCTGGCCGGGGCGGAGCTGGGCAGCTTCGACACGGCGGCGGACGGCTCCGCCAGCCAGTCGGTGCAGGAGCTGTTTTCTTCCTGCAAGGTGGCTGTGCTGGACGATTCGGACGGCCTTTGGGCCCGCCTTCAGGACGCCCCCGCCTGACCGGGCAGGGGAGAGGGAAAGTGTGAATCATTTGTTAAATGAGAATGATTCTCATATGTTAGCCTTGACTAACGAACGCGGCCTTGAGTATAATGGCCTCATGGAAACGACAGCACTCTGCTGTTGCGAGTGTTTAAAACATAGGGAGGTTTTACTACTATGGCAAAGTATGTCTGCAAAGTTTGTGGTTATATCGCTGAGGGCTCGATCCCCGAGCAGTGCCCCGTCTGCAAGGCGCCCGCTTCCGCTTTCGTCGAGAAGGTCGGCAACGAGTATGTGACCGAGCACGTCGTCGGCATCGGCAAGGCTGAGGGCGTTCCCCAGGACATCATCGACGGCCTGCGCGCCAACTTTGAGGGCGAGTGCAGCGAGGTCGGCATGTATCTGGCAATGTCCCGCGTGGCCGAGCGCGAGGGCTACCCCGAGATCGCCGAGGCTTACAAGCGCTATGCCTTCGAGGAGGCCGAGCACGCCGCAAAGTTTGCTGAGCTGCTGGGCGAAGTGGTGACCGACAGCACCAAGAAGAACCTGGAGATGCGCGCCGAGGCCGAGTGCGGCGCCTGCGCCGGCAAGATGGACCTGGCCAAGAAGGCCAAGGCTCTGAACCTGGACGCCATCCACGACACCGTCCACGAGATGGCCAAGGACGAGGCCCGTCACGGCCGCGGCTTTGAGGGCCTGCTGAAGCGCTACTTCAACGCCTGATTGTTTCAAACAAGACCTCTGGGAGGGCAGACCGGGAGCGGTCTGTCCTCCCTTTGTCGGTACAGGAGAAATTTTTTATGGAAGAAAACCGTGTTGCCGCCGGGGCCCCGGCCCGGCCCCGCTACCGTATGCTGGATGAGATCCGCGGTCTGGCCTTTCTCAGCATGGCCGGATACCACGCCATGTGGGACCTCGTCTTTCTCTTTGGCCTGCGGGCCGACTGGTATTATGGCCGCCCGGGGGCGGTGTGGCAGTTTCTTTCCTGCAGCGCCTTCATCCTGCTGTCGGGCTACTGCGTGTCGCTGGGGCGGCACACCCTCCGCCGGGGGCTGATCGTCTTTGGGGCGGGGGCGCTGGTCACGCTGGTGACGGAGCTTTTCATGCCGGCGGATCTGGTGCTGTTCGGGGTGCTGACCATGCTCGGCTCGGTCATGATTCTGGCGGCTCTGGCGGGCCCGCTGCTCCGGCGGGTCCCGGCGTGGCTGGGGCTGGCGGGGAGCCTGCTGCTGTTCCTCTTTACCTATAACGTGAAGGCCGGGTACCTGGGCTTTTTCGGCCTGCGGCTGATTACCCTGCCGGACTGGCTCTATGCGAACCTCTTTATGACCTGGCTGGGCTTTCCCCATCCGCTGTTTTACTCCACCGATTATTTCGGAATCATTCCCTGGCTGTTTTTGTTCCTGGTGGGGTATTATCTCCATGACCTGAAACGTCCGGAGACGCTGGGCTGGCTGCGCGGGTCCTTCTGCCGGCCTCTGGGGTGGATCGGCCGCCATTCCCTGATCCTCTATCTGCTCCATCAGCCGGTGCTCTATGGGGCGATGATCGCCATCTATTATCTCCGGTTCTGGCTTTTTGCCGCGGGCTGAAATTTTTGAACGGGGGAGAATAACCCCCGCCCGCTGAGGGCATACTGTTCTCAGTGAGGTGATAAAAATGGAGAATCAAGGCGTTATCTGCGATGTCTGCGAGTGCCGCCACAATGTGGCCAGCTGCAAGTGCGAACTGTCCCAGATCAAGGTGACCGAGCACTGCAACTGCAGCGCTGACCAGAAAATGGAGACCCCCCACTTCTGCCAGAGCTTTGAACAGAAATAAAGCCCTGAAAGAATGAACCACAAATGCCCCCCTGGAGTTCTGCACGAAGTCCAGGGGGGCATTTGCTGTATCATCCTTGTGAAGCGCAATGGGAAAGGCGGGTTCAGGCAGCCAGAGTTCCCAAACTCTGAGAGTTGACTCCCCCCGTCTCGCTTTCGCTCGACAGCTCCCTCTGAGAGGGAGCTTTGGGCGGCCAGAATTCCCAAACTCTGAGGTTCGGAAAGGCCCTGCTTTATCATTTTAAACCCACCCTCCCGCCCTTTAGATGTTCCCCCTGGGGCCTGCGGCCCCGCCCCCCGTGGGGGCTTCGGGCGGTAAACGGCTGCTTCCCGGCTCAGCCGCTGCGGATTTATACGTTCAGGACATTTAACTCGGGGAGCAAGCCGCCAGAGTTCCGTTCCCTGAATCTACAAGCCCGCAGCGACTAACCGAAAAAGCAGCCGGTATCCCCATAAAGCCCCCACGGGGGGCGGGGCCGCAGGCCCCAGGGGGAACATCTAAAGGGCGGGTGGGCGGGTCAAAATAATTTTTATCTCAGATTGATGTTACAGGTAGCCAGGCTCCTCACCAGAGTGCCGACGCTGTCCTTCATCTGGATGCCGTTCATCCCCAGCTGAAAAGCGGTCTGGACGTTGAGGCGGGTGTCGTCGATGAACACGCACTCGTCCGCCTTGAGATGGTATTTGTCCAGCAGGGCCTGATAGATGCGGGGGTCGGGCTTGTTGATGTGGACCTCGCAGGAGGCGACGCCGCCGTCAAAAAGCCCCGTCAGGCCCTGCCGGGTCAGGACGGCCAGCGCATCCTCGGGCATATTGCTCAGATAATACACGCAGTAACCGTGGTTCTTCAGCCGCCGCACCAGCTCGGTCATCCGGCGGCGGATGCGCAGAATCTGAATCCAGTCGTCCAGAACCTCCTGCACCTCGAACAGGCAGCCGGCCTGCCGGGCCTCGTCCAGCATGATCTGGTTGCCCTCAAAGCGGGAAATCAACCCGGCGTCGAGCTGGCTCCAGGCCTCGCTGCCGAAGGTCAGGCGATAGACCTTTTCCTCGGTGGAGGCGTTGCAGAACCGCTCCATCAGGTAATCCCGGGGATTGAACTCCACCATGACCCCGCCGAAATCGAAAATAATGTTCTTGTACATCGCAGTTCCTCTCTGCTGTTTTTCTTCCTCAGTATACCACAACCCCGCCCCGCTTTCCACTGGATTCTTTCCCGGGGGCCGAAGGGAATAACTCCGCCCGGCGGCGCATAGGATCTTTGTGACGGGGCCGCGGCGCGGCCTTTTGCCGGGAGAGGGGGAAATACAGTGACATTTCAGGAGCTTTGCGCGAAGGAAGTCGTTCAGATTCAGGAGGGGGCCTGCCTCGGGAAGGTGGACGATATGGTCATCGACCTGGAACACGCCCGGATCGAGAGCCTGCTGATGCTGGGGCGGCCCAAACTGTTCGGCCTGCTGGGGAGGGGAGAGACCCTGACCATCCCCTGGGAGGACATCGAGAAGATCGGCGCCGACGCGCTGCTGATTCATACGCCCATGCCGGAGCAGCGGGCCGAGGCGGAGCCCGGCTGGCTGGAAAAGCTGCTGGGCAAAATAAAATAAGGGCTTTTGGCCGGATTTTGCGGTTTCAGGCTGGAAAATCCCAAAAACTGCGCTATAATGAGGGCCGGGCCCGCCGCCGGAGAAGGCCGGGGCGGGGCAAAGGCGCAGCGGCGCTGCACAGAACAGGAAGTGAAGAACCTTTGAACCATCGCACAGACAGCCGCCTGCCGGTGCTGCTGGCGAGGGAACTGTTTCCCCCGCTGGCGGCGCTGGTGATTTTGATTTTGACCGAATGGGTCGCCCGGGGCGCTCTCACCGCCGGGACCCTGACCGGGTATGTCCTGCCCCACGGCGCAGCCTATCTGCTGGCCTGGGCGTTTTTGCTGTTGAACTGGCTGGTGCTGGATTGGCTGTTCCGGCGTCCGGCGCTGGCCGTCTTTTTGACGGCCTGCCTGGGCTGCATCCCGGCGGCGGCCAACTATTACACCTTGCAGCTCCGGGGCGAGCCTTTCCTTCCCTGGGATCTGTCCCAGCTGTCGGAGGCGGCGGGGGTGGCCGCTGCGGCGGGCATCCAGCCCCAGCCCAGCATGTACTGGGCGGCGGGAATCACGGCGGGCCTGGCGCTAGGGGCGCATTTCCTCTACCGGGGCCGGCCGGCGCCGTTCCTGCCCCAACGTCTGGCGGGGCTGGCGGCTTCTGCGGCGGCTCTGGCGGCGCTGATCTTCGGCGTGTATTTGCAGCCTGCGGTCACGGCCTGGCTGGGCATCTACCCGGACGCCTGGATGCAGGACCGCTACTATGAGTGGTACGGGGTCATC
Source organism: Candidatus Faecalibacterium intestinavium (assembly GCA_018883885.1). Lineage (GTDB taxonomy): Bacteria > Bacillota > Clostridia > Oscillospirales > Ruminococcaceae > Faecalibacterium > Faecalibacterium intestinavium. The sequence goes on from JAHLFH010000124.1 coordinate 4,335, forward strand.
ACCGGGTTTATGACCAACCTGACCAACCTCGATATCGACGGCCCGGAGGAATACTCCGAGGAGGCGGTGAACGCGGCGCTGGACGCCGTGGAGGCGGCCTCCCGGGAAACCCCGGAGGGGAACTTCTCCCTGCCCGAGACCCCCGGCGAAGCGCCGACCATCCTTTATGTGATGGACGAGTCCTACTGGGACGTCACCGAGCTGGAGGACTACGGCGTCACCTTCGACACCGATCTTTCCCCCAACCTCCACGCCCTGCAGGAAACCTCGGCCAGCGGCCGGGTGTACAGCCCCAGCTTTGGGGGCGGCACCTGCGACGTGGAGTTCGAGGCCCTTACCGGGTATTCGGTGGCCTTTCTGCCCTCGGGCTGCAAGCCCTATCAGCAGCACGTCACCCACCCCATGTTTTCCTTACCGTCCTGGCTCAAAAGCAGGGGCTATCAGACCGCGGCGGTCCACTGCTTTTATGAAAAATACTGGAGCCGCAATACCGCTTATCCGAACCTTGGTCTGGATGAATTCATCAGCCTCGAGGATATGCGGGAGGTGGAAAAGGTGCGGGGGTATTACTGGACCGGCGGCCTTGTCTCGGACGCCTCGATGGCCCGGCAGATCATCGGACAGTATGAGACGATGAAGGCGGAGTCGGACGCGCCGGTTTTTCTCCATGCGGTGACCATGCAGAACCACACCAACTACAACGCCGCCAACTACCCCGACGAGGAACGGGTTAAAGTCCTCTCGGCCCCGGCGGGGCTCAAGGCCAGCACCATCGGGGCGCTGGAGGATTTCGCCACAGGCGTCCGGGACGCCGACGCCATGCTGGGGACGCTGGTGGACTATTTCTCTCAGGTGGACGAGCCGGTGATTCTGGTATTCTGGGGGGACCATTACAACCCCATTGATTCGGGGTACGACGTCTATACCGCCACCGGCTATGCGGGGAGCTCCGCCTCCGATCCGGCCCTTCATCAGACCACCCTTCTCATCTGGACCAATTTTTCCGACACCCCGGTGGAGCTGGGCACCATCGCGGCCTATGAAATCTCGCCGGTCATGCTGGATCTCTGCGGCCTCGAGCAGCCCCTTTTCTTTGAATATCTGAATCTTCAGCTGAAAAACGCCTACCGCAGCTGTACCGGCGGCGTGACCATCAACCCGGACGGCAGCGTTTCCCGGGAGCTGACGGTGGGGCAGGCCGAGTGGAACAAAAACCACTGGCTGCTGGAATACGACCTGATGTTCGGGGAGGCATACGCCCTCGCCCGGATGGGCCTCACTCTTGACGAAGAAAGCTGAAAAACGGCGAAAGAAAAACAAAAACCCGAAGGGGCCGGCCCCCTCCGGGTTTTTGTTTGCAGATGATTTGAGCGGGCCGCGCCTCAGGCGGCGTCCGGTTTTTCCCCGGCGGAGAAGAATTCCCGGGTCAGCCGCACCACCGTCCCCGAGAGCAGCAGCAGCGCAATCAGGTTGGGGATGGACATCAGGCCGTTGAAGGTGTCGGCGATGCTCCACAAAAGCCCCAGATCGAGGGTGGCCCCCAGAATGCAGACGAAGGAATAGACCACCAGGAAGGGCCGCACCACCTTTTCGGTCCGGCAGAGGAAGGAGATGCAGGTGGAACCATACAGCCCCCAGCCGATGATGGTGGAAAAGGCGAAGCAGCACAGGGAAATCATGGTAAAGAGGGAAACCCAGCTGCCGTAGGTGGAGGTGAAGCCGGAGATGGTCAGCTCGGCCCCTGCCTCGACGCCGTAGGGGACGGGGGTCCCGCTGCACAGGATGACCATGGCGGTCAGGGTGCAGATGACGATGGTGTCCGCAAAGACCTCGAATATGCCGAACATCCCCTGTTTCACCGGCTTGCGGGTGTCGGCGCAGGCGTGGGCGATGGAGCCGGTGCCGAGGCCCGCCTCGTTGGAGAAGATGCCGCGGGAGACGCCTTTTTTCAGGCTCAGGAAGATGCTGCCCACGGCCCCGCCGGTAAAGGCCCGGGGCTGGAAGGCCCCGCCCACGATGGACGCCAGAACGCCGGGCAGCCGGTCGATCCGCAGGACCACCACCCCCAGGGCCAGGACCACATACAGCAGCGCCATAAAGGGCACCAGCTTTTCCGCCACACTGCCAATCCGCTTGATGCCGCCCAGCAGCACCATGGCCACCAGCATGGCCACGCAGATTCCCGCAATCAGGTTGAAGGCGGACAGCGATTCCTGGCTGGTCAGGCCATACTGGAGCAGGGCGGAGTCGATGGCGGTGACGATGGTGTTCACCTGGGTGGCGTTGCCGGTCCCGAAGACGGTCAGCACGCCGAACAGGGAATACAGGGCCGCCAGCCATTGCCAGGAGCGGCCCAGCCCGTTTTTAATGTAGTACATCGGGCCGCCGGTCCAGTTTCCGGCGGCGCTGCGCTCCCGGAAATGAACCGCAAGGGTGACCTCGGCGAATTTGGTACACATCCCCAGCAGGGCCGAGCACCACATCCAGAATACGGCCCCCGGCCCGCCGATGGCGATGGCGCCCGCCACACCGGCGATGTTGCCGGTGCCCACTGTGGCGGCCAGGGCGGTGCAGACCGCCTGGAAGGGGGTCATGGCCCCGTCCGCCGCGTCCTTTTTGCGGAAGATTCGCCCGATGGTGGTGCGGATGGCGTAGGGGAACTTGCGGATCTGCAAAAAGCGGGTGCGGACGCTGAGCAGCAGCCCCACCCCCAGAATGCAGATCATGGCAGGTACGCCCCAGATAAAGTCGTTGACCGTCTGATTAACAGCCGTGATCCATTCGATCATGATGTCTCCTCTTTCCCCATTAAACTGGTATTTTGGTTATTGTAGCCTATTTTTCGCCCTCCGTCAAATCCAGGGCCCCGGGCGGGGGAGGGGCGCGGCCCTCCCCGGCGGGGAAAATCTGCAAAAAAGAGGGGAAAACCTCTTGCAAACGCAGCTTTTCTGTGGTAATATGATCGGGTATCACACACGCATCACTATGCCCTTTTGTGCCGTTTCCGGTGGAGGGCAGTCCAACCCATCCGATATGGGGCGGATCATGGTGTGCGGAGGCAAAACAATTTTTGGAGGTAATTTATCATGGCAGTCGTTTCTATGAAGCAGCTTCTCGAAGCAGGCGTACACTTCGGTCATCAGACCCGCCGCTGGAACCCCAAGATGGCGAAGTATATCTTCACCGAGCGCAACGGCATCTATATCATCGACCTGCAGAAGACCGTCAAGAAGCTGGACGAGGCTTATAACTATGTCAAGGAAGTCGCAGCCGAGGGCGGCGATATCCTGTTCGTCGGCACCAAGAAGCAGGCTCAGGAGTCCATCCGTGACGAGGCTCTGCGCTGCGGCATGCACTATGTCAACGCCCGCTGGCTGGGCGGCATGCTGACCAACTTCCGCACCATCCGCAAGCGGATCGACCGGATGGAGCAGCTGGCCAAGATGAAGGAGAACGGCACCTTCGAGCTGCTGCCCAAGAAGGAAGTTGCAAAGCTCGAGCTGGAGATGGAGAAGCTGGACAAGTACCTGGGCGGCGTCAAGAACATGAAGGTCCTGCCCAAGGCCATGTTCATCGTTGACCCCCACAAGGAGCGCATCGCTGTGGCTGAGGCCCGCAAGCTGAACATCCCCATCGTGGCCATTGTCGACACCAACTGCAACCCCGACGAGATCGACTGGGTCATCCCCGGCAACGACGACGCAATCCGCGCTGTCAAGCTGATCGCCGGCGCGATGGCAGACGCTGTCCTGGAGGGCAAGCAGGGCAACCAGGAGGCCGCCCCCGCTGAGGAAGCCGCCAACGCCTGATTTTTCCGTATCAAACGCGAAAAAACAAGTTAAGGGAGAGAACTAAAATGGCTATTTCTGCAATGGACGTTAAGAAGCTGCGCGAGCAGACCGACTGCGGCATGATGGAGTGCAAGAAGGCTCTGACCGAGGCAAACGGCGATTTCGACAAGGCTGTGGAGCTGCTGCGTGAGCGCGGCCTGGCTACCGCCGCCAAGAAGGCCGGCCGCATCGCCGCCGAGGGCATGGTCTACGCAGACTACTGCCCCCAGTGCAAGGTGGGCGTTGTCATCGAGGTCAACGCCGAGACCGACTTCGTCGCCAAGAACGACAAGTTCGTCGCTTTCGTCAAGGATGCCGCCAAGGTCATCATGGAGCAGAACCCCGCTGACGTGGACGCTCTGATGAACTGCAAGATGGGCGAGGGCACCGTCGACGACGGCCTCAAGCAGCTGATTCTGGTCATCAAGGAGAACATCAAGGTTCGCCGCTTCGTCCGTTACGAGGGCCCCTGCGCCGCGTATGTCCACGGCGGCGGCACCCACGCTGTCCTGGTCGGCTTCGAGACCTCCGAGGAGATCGCCGCAAAGCCTGAGTTCACCGCTTACGGCAAGGACATTGCCATGCAGATCGCTGCCGCCAACCCCGGCTACGTCGATCAGGCCAACGTCCCCGAGGAAGTGATCGCCAAGGAGAAGGAGATCATGCTGGCTCAGATGGCCGCTGATCCCAAGAACGCCAACAAGCCCGACGCCGTCAAGGCCAAGATGGTGGATGGCAAGATCAAGAAGTACTTCAAGGAAAACTGCCTGCTGGAGCAGGAGTTCGTCAAGGACGGCGACCTGACCGTCGAGCAGTACACCGCCAAGGTCGCCAAGGAGCTGGGCGGCGACATCAAGATCGTCAAGTTCACCCGCTTCCAGAAGGGCGAGGGCCTGGAGAAGCGCGCCGATGACTTCGCTTCCGAAGTCGCCAGCATGGTGAAGTAAGCTCTCCGGCTGACAAAAACCATAACCCCAACGAAACCGCATCCGCAACCGGGTGCGGTTTTTTGTTGTGCGCCGCAGCGGCTGCTTTAAAAGGGCGTCTGGCTCAGGCTGCCAAAGTTCCCAAACTCTGAGGTTTGGAAAGGCCCTGCTCTATCATTTTTATACCCGTCCTCTTGCGCTTAGCCGGTTTTTTCTGCGGGACTGACGCCCTTGAAAAAACCGGAGCGCTGCGCCAGCACACGCCTTGCTTCATCCGCCGCAGGCGGCGCATCGGCGGTGCTGCCACCCGCCCAAATAAGGAACCCGGGGGCTAACGCCCCCGGACCCCTTTGCCTTATCCTGAGACTGTGAGATTCGGACAGGCAGCGTTTCGGTTCAGTTTGCTTACCGCCCGCAGATGTCTGCCATCGGGCGGCGAACGGTTTGAACGGCTGGCTTCGCCACTGCGGACCGCGTGGCAGCGCCGCCGAAGCGCCGCCTGCGGCGGATCAAGCGAGGCGGAGCTGGCGCAGCGCTCCAAGATTTGCAAGGGCGTCAGTCCCGCCGCAAAGATTGGCTAAGCGCAAGAGGAGGGCCGCCTTGGCGGAGACAGACGGGCAAATCCGGGCGGCGAACCGGGAAGCAGCTCCCCGGGTTAAATGCTCTGAACGTACAAACCCGCAGTATCTGACCTGAGGCGCAGCCGTTGGCCGTTAGCTCCCCCCGAAGGGGGGATGCCGCGCAGCGGCAGGGGGGATACATTAAAAGGGCGGGTGGCGGCACCGCCGAAGCGCTGCCTGCGGCAGAAACAGCGAGGCGGGGCTGGCGCAGCGCTCCAATATTTGCAAGGGCGTTAGACCCGCCGCAAATATTGGCTAAGCGCAAGAGGATTCCTCTAATAATATTACTTTTCCGCATGTTGCCTGTTTTTTCGGGACTTGGCATGGTGAAAGTTTGTGTTCTCAGCGGTTTGTTTTTTGAGAAAAAATATGGTATAGTATATAAAATACCGAATGCATATTTGAACGATACGGACCGTTTTCGACTGGATCATATGGAGAAAAGGAGTTTCGATTATGGCTTATTACTACACTGAACCGTCCCGCACCTTCGGCGAATATCTGCTGATCCCCGGATATTCTTCTTCCCAGAATGTGCCCGACGCCGTCAGCCTCAAGACCCCGCTGGTCAAGTACCGCAAGGGCCAGGAGGAGTGCCCTCTGGAGATGAACATCCCCATGATCAGCGCCATCATGCAGGCTGTTTCGGGCGATAAGCTGGCCATTGCGCTGGCGCGTCAGGGCGGCGTGTCCTTTATCTATGGCTCCCAGAGCATTGCCGACGAGGCCGCCATGGTCCGCCGCGTCAAGACCTTTAAGGCCGGTTACGTCGTTTCCGATTCCAACCTTCCCCCGGAGGCCACCCTTCAGGATGTGCTGACCCTCAAGGAGCGCACCGGCCATTCCACCATCGCCATCACCGCCGACGGCACCGCCCACGGCAAACTGCTGGGCATTGTGGCTTCCCGCGACTACCGGGTCAACCACACCCCCAACGACGCCCCCGTCACCACCTTCATGACCCCGCTGGAAAAGCTGGTCACCGCCCCGGAGAACACCTCCCTGCACGACTGCAACAATATCATCTGGGACAACAAGATCAACACCCTGCCCCTGGTGGACGCTGAGGGCAATCTGAAATACTTTGTCTTCCGCAAGGACTACAATTCCCACAAGGAAAACGCCAACGAACTGCTGGACAAAAACAAGAGCTATGTCGTCGGCGCAGGCATCAATACCCGCGACTATGCCGAGCGGGTGCCCGCTCTGGTGGAAGCCGGGGTGGATGTCCTCTGCATCGACTCCTCGGAGGGCTTCTCCGAGTGGCAAAGCCGGACCATCGCCTGGATTCGGGAGCACTACGGCGACAAGGTGAAGGTGGGCGCAGGCAACGTGGTGGACGGCGAGGGCTTCCGCTTCCTGGCCGAGGCCGGCGCGGACTTCGTCAAGATCGGCATCGGCGGCGGCTCCATCTGCATCACCCGCGAGACCAAGGGCATCGGCCGCGGTCAGGCGACGGCGGTCATCGACGTGGCCCGCGCCCGGGACGAATACTTCAAGGAAACCGGCATCTACGTCCCCATCTGCTCGGATGGCGGCATCGTCCACGATTACCACATCACTCTGGCCCTGGCCATGGGCGCGGACTTCGTCATGCTGGGCCGGTACTTCGCCCGCTTTGACGAAAGCCCCACCAACAAGGTCCGGATCAACGGCCAGTATATGAAGGAATACTGGGGCGAAGGCTCCAACCGCGCCCGCAACTGGCAGCGGTATGACCTGGGCGGCTCCACCAAGCTCTCCTTCGAGGAGGGCGTGGACAGCTATGTCCCGTATGCCGGCCCCCTGGCCGACGGCGTCCAGACCACCCTGTACAAGGTCAAGAGCACCATGTGCAACTGCGGGGCGCTGACCATCCCCGAATTGCAGCAGAAGGCCAAGCTGACCGTGGTTTCTTCCACCTCGATTGTCGAGGGCGGCAGCCATGACGTCGTGCTGAAGAACGCGACCCCCAGCAGCATGAACGGCTGATCGGCCCTGCCTTCCCCCAGTAGAATCAGTTTTTTGCCCCGGTGCGGATTGCGCCGGGGCTTTTTCGCATCACCGCCCTTTTTGCCCGGGGCGGGAGGGGGATTTTGCAAAAACGCTTGCACGGGGGTTCAAATGGTGTTATGATAATCCAAATATCCTTTGTGCTGTTTCGGCGTGGAAAGACGGGTGTCCAGACACCGTAAAGACGCCTGGGCAGCCTTTTGTGAAATGGAAAAGAGGAGCCTCTCATGGAAGAAATCAAAGTGATTCCCTATATCCCGGACGAGGATTATGATAACCCCGCCATGGTGGTGGATTTTTATGAGTTCACCATGGCCAACTGCCTGTTTCTGCACGGCTATAAGGACACAACCCTTGTGTTCGATATGTTCTTCCGCAAGAACCCGGATAATCAGGGCTATTCCATCAGCGCCGGGCAGCGCAAGCTGACCCGTTTCCTGCTCAATTACCACTTCAATGCTCAGGATATCTGGTGGCTGCGCACCAAGGGAATGAGCGAGGAATTCTGCGAATACCTGCGCACCTACCAATGGAAAGGGGATATGTACGCCCTGCCCGAGGGGACGGTCTGCTATCCCCACGTCCAGATGGTCCGGATCGAGTGCGATCTGGTGGGCGCGATCCTGATCGAGACCTACCTGCTCCAGACCATGAACTTCCACAGCCTCATCGCCACAAAGGCGACCCGGGTGGTGGGCCTGAACACCAAGACCCCCCGCCAGGTGATGGAGTTCGGCACCCGCCGGGCCCAGGGCGAGAGCGCCGGCAACGACGGCGCCTACGCGGCGATTCTGGGCGGCTGCATCGGGACGGCCAACTGTCTGGCCGAGATGAAATACGGCGCCGAGGTCAAGGCGGTGGGCACGGTGGCCCACAGCTTTATCGAGTTTTTCCCCACCGAGTTCGACGCCTTCAAAGCCTTCGCGGATACCTATCCGGAGTCGGTGAGCCTTCTGCTGGATACCTACAATATCATGGAGAGCGGCCTGCCCAACCTCATCAAGCTGGACGACTACCTGATTGAGAAATATCCCGACGACCCCAACAAGCGGGTCAAAGCGGCCCGAATCGACTCGGGCGACCTGGCCCGGGGTTCCAAGCGGCTGCGCAAGGCGCTGGACGCCGCCGGAAAGCCCTACATCAAGCTGGTTGCCTCCAACGGCCTGGACGAGAAAAAGATGGCCAACATGGAGCTGTATGAACACGCCCATTTTGACTCCTACGGCGTGGGCGAAAACCTCATCACCTCGGCGTCCGACCCCGTCTTTGGCGGCGTCTACAAGCTGGTGGCCGTCAAACAGCCGGACGGCAGCTACCTGCCCAAGATGAAGTGCTCCGACAGCGCCAGCAAAGCCATCATCCCCGGGAAAAAGATGCCCTGGCGGCTGTATGACGCCAACGGTCAGGCCCAGTGCGACCTGATCGCCATGGACGGCGAGGTCATCGAAGCGGGCAAGCCGGTGACCATGGTCAATCTGGACCCCGACGCCATCGAGCGGACCGTCACCTTCACCCCGACGGCGGTCAAGCAGCTGCTGGTGCCCCATATTCTGGGGGGCCAGCTGGCCATCGAGCTGCCCACGGTGGCCGAAAAGCGGGACTATGTTGCCCATCAGCTGACCGATGAAACCTGGGAGAGCGAGCTGCGGCTGGAATGCCCCCACAAGCACTATGTCAACATGACCCCGGCGGTGGCCGAGTGCCGCACCCGGATGTACGCCGAGCTTCACGGCGGCAAGGTCTGAGCGAAGGGCAGTTGACAAAGCCCGGCATATCCTGTATTATAATAGTCGCTGCGCAGCGCTGCGCGGCGGCTTTTCGTGCCGCTATGGTGGAATTGGCAGACACAAGGGACTTAAAATCCCTCGGGAGTGATCTCGTACCGGTTCGACCCCGGTTAGCGGCACTTGCACAAACAGGCCGGGTTTCTCTGGAAAGGAGAAGCCCGGCTTTTTGCCTGTCCCGGCCGAAAGCGGCAGGGGATGCGAAGAAGAAAAAGGGAGGGTCCGGATTGGAAAATCAAAAGGTTTTTGCAATGGAATTTTCAAAGGTCTACCCGCTTTTGGTGGCAAAGGCCGTCCGGAAGGGCCGCACCCGGCAGGAGGTGGACGAGGTCCTCTGCTGGCTCACCGGCTATACCCCGGAGGACATCCGCCGCGCGGAAGAAACTCCCACCCCCTACGGGGAGTTTTTCCGTGCAGCCCCGGCCCCAAACCCCAACCGGGAGAAGATCACCGGCTCGGTCTGCGGGGTAAAGCTGGCGGAAATTGCCGACCCCCTCATGCAGGAGATTCGGTATCTGGATAAGCTGGTGGACGAGCTGGCCAAGGGCAGGCCCATGGAAAAGGTTCTGCGGCGGTGAGAACATACGCAGAGCGGAAAGGGAACAGGGAAGGATGAAGATTACAATTGAAAAGGCCTCTCCCGCAGACGCCGAAGCGCTGATTGAATACTTGAAGCAGGCGGGCGGCGAAACGGACAATCTGACCTTTGGCGCGGAAGGGCTTCCCGTCAGCGCGGAAGAAGAAGCCGGGTTCCTTGAGCGGGTGCAAACCTCCGGGGATGATCTTTTTCTGGTGGCGAAGGAGGATGGGGACATCGTAGGAACGGCCAGTTTAAACCGTCTGCCGCGCCGTATGCGCCACCGCGGGGAGTTCAGCGTCTCGGTCCTGAAAGAATACTGGAACAGGGGAATCGGCAGCCGCCTGCTGGAAAGAGTCCTGGAATTTGCCCGAGCGCAGGATTTCGCCGTCATCGAGTTGCAGGTGAGGAGCGACAACGCTGCGGCCATCCACCTTTACGAAAAATTCGGGTTTCAGAAGTTCGGGACGCACCCTGCCTTTTTCGTGGTGGAAGGGCAGAAAATCCCGTTTGATTTCATGTATTTGAGGCTCTGACGATATCCGCGATGGGTTCAGAACTCCTTTCAAACAAAAAACCCCGGGGCACGGTTTCCGCCATGCTCCGAGGTTTTTCTGATGGTGCGGGAGAAGGGGGTCGAACCCTCACTCGCGTGGAACTGGTGCCTAAAACCAGCGCGTCTGCCATTCCGCCACTCCCGCAAAACGCTTTTTTAACTATACCAAGCCCCGGCCAAAATGTCAAGGCAGAGGGGCGGGACGGTTGGAATTTGGCGCAAAATATGGTATATTGAATCTGTTCGCGCAGAAAGGGGAGCCCCCTGCCCGCAGAGAGCGGGCGCGCGCCATTTTGGATTGAAAAAGAGGGTTTTGTCATGATTCGGTTCACCAACGATTACAGCGAAGGCTGCCATCCGTCCATTCTCGAGGCGATGGCCGCCACCAACACCGAGGGCAACCCCGGCTACTCTCTCGACCCCCACTCGGAGCACGCCCACGCCCTGATCCGTCAGGCCATCGGCCGCCCGGATGCCGACGTTCACTTCCTCGTCGGCGGGACCCAGACTAACACCACCGCCATTGCGGCCTTCCTCCGCCCCTATGAGGCGGTCATTGCGGCGTCCTCGGGCCATATCTGCGTCCACGAGACCGGCGCCATCGAGGCCTCCGGCCACAAGTGCATCGCCTGCCCGGCGGAGAGCGGCAAGCTGACCCCGGCGGCCATCCGGGCCGCCTGCGCCGCTCACACCGACGAGCACATGGTTCGCCCCCGGATGATCTACGTCAGCCAGACCACGGAAATCGGCACCCTGTACTCTCTGGCCGAGCTGGAAGCGCTGCGCTCTGTCTGCGACGAGCTGGGGCTTTTGTTCTATCTGGACGGCGCCCGGCTGGGCAGCGGCCTTGCGGCGGGGGACGCCACCCTGCCTGACCTGGGCCGCCTGTGCGACGCTTTCTACATCGGCGGAACCAAGAACGGCGCTCTGTTCGGCGAGGCATTGGTCCTGCTGAAGGACGAGCTCAAGCCCTGCTTCCGGTACAACATCAAGCAGCGGGGCGGCATGCTGGCCAAGGGCTGGCTGCTGGGCATCCAGTTTGAACAGCTGTTCCGGGGCAGCCGGTATGTGGAGCTGGCCGCCCACGCCAACGAGATGGCCCTCAAGCTCAAGGAGGGCATCGCGGCCCTGGGTTATTCCTTCCTCTGCGACAGCGTCACCAACCAGCAGTTCCCGATCCTGCCGGACCGGGTGGTGGAGGCGCTGAAAGGGGACTTCGGCTTTGAGTTCAACTGCAAGCCGGACGAGGCCCACACCTGCATCCGCCTTGTGACCAGCTGGGCCACCCCGCAGGAGAATGTGGACGCCTTCCTGAAGGCGCTGGCAGACCTCTCCTGACCCGGTTTTTTACTCCCAGCCCTTCCACACCTCGGGCTGATACCCGACGGTGGCCTGACGGCCGTTGCGGACGATGGGGGTCTTGAAAAGCTGCTGGTTTTCAAAGAGCTTGTCCTCTTTCTGCCAGTCCACCAGGGCCTCCAGAAGGGCCAGCGTCTGCTTGTCCTTTGCGGCGGGGTTGACCAGCTGCTGCCAGCCCCCCAGGGCGCGGCAGACGTTGTCGAATTCGCCCCGGCTCATTTCCTTCTCCTTCAGGTCGATCATCTGGAAGCGGATGCCCCGCTCCTTGAAGTACCGCTGGGCTTTTTTGGTGTCGAAGCACTTGCTGGTGCCAAAAATCTGAATGTTCATTGCAAAACTTCCTTTCCGGTGTGCTGGAGCCATTGTAGCATACCCCGGGCCAAATGTGTAGGGCGGCGGTATATTTTCCGCCCGGCCCGGCCACACTTTGGGCGGGGGAACTGCGCCGCCGGGCCTTCTCGTGATGCGCCCGGCGGGCGCGGCCTCAGACCCTGAGAGAAAAGGAGCGTTTTTGGAATGAGAGCGTTTGTTGACCCCGACCTTTGCATCGGCTGCACCCAGTGCGCGGGCCTGTGCCCCGAAGTGTACACCATGGAGGGCAGCCTTGCGGTGGCCCGCCCGGACGAGATCCCCGGCGAAGACGTACCCCAGGCCGTGGAGGCCGCCGAGGCCTGCCCGGTCAGCGCCATCCGCGTTGAGAACTGAATTCCCCCAGGCGTTTGCCCGTGCCGGCAGCGGCGCGGGCTTTTTTGCGCCCGTTTTTTCCCCAAAGGCTTTTCCCGATGGGCCGTTTTGTGGTATACTGATAAAAGTGTCAGGCCGCTGCGGGGCGGCTGGCAGAAGAACAAAGGGAGGTTCTGCGTCTATGCGTTTACTGGTCATCGACGGCAACAGCATCGCCAACCGTGCTTTTTTTGGCATTAAGCTGCTGACCAACAAGGACGGCCGCTACACCAACGCCATCTACGGCTTTTTGACCATTCTGCTGGCCATGCTCAAGGAGTGCCAGCCCGACGAGGTGGCCGTCGCCTTTGATCTGAAAGCCCCCACCTTCCGCCATAAGATGTACGACGGCTACAAGGCCAACCGCCACGGAATGCCCGACGAGCTGGCCCAGCAGATGCCGGTTTTGAAGGAGCTGCTGGCCGATCTGGGCTACCGGCAGGTGGCCGTCGAGGGCTGGGAGGCCGACGACATTCTGGGCACGCTGGCGGCGGCCTGCGCGGCCCGGCGGGACGACTGCTTTCTGGCCACCGGCGACCGGGACAGCCTTCAGCTGGTCAGCGAGAGCACCACGGTCCTCTTGGCCTCCACCGTCATGGGAAAGAGCAAAACCCTCCGGATGGACCCCGACGCCATCGCGGAAAAATACGGCGTCTCGCCCCGGCAGCTCATCGACGTCAAGAGCCTGATGGGGGATACTTCCGACAACATTCCCGGCGTCAAGGGAATCGGGGAAAAGACGGCCCTCGCCCTCGTCCAGAAGTTTGGCGGGCTGGACGGCGTGTATGAGCACATCGAGGACCCCGCCATCAAGCCCAAACAGCGGGAAAACCTGCTGGCCTGCCGGGAATCCGCCGAACTCAGCCGGGTGCTGGGCACCATCCGGACCGACGCCCCCATCGAAACCGCCGAGGGCGCTTACAAGGTCGGGGAGGGGGACAAGCCCGCCGCCGTCCGGCTTTTGCAGGAGCTGGAAATCCACAGCCTGATTTCCCGTCTGGGGCTGGAGGGGGTTGCGCCCGCCGCGCCGAAGGGGGAGGAGAAGGAAGCCCTGCCCGAGGCTGGGGTAAAGCCCCTGCCCGAAGCCCTTTCGGGGAGCTATCTTCTGGCCCTCCGCCCGGCTGTGGTCGAAAAGCAGGGCAGCCGGAAGGTGGTCACCCGGCCCGAACAGTGGTATGCCGTTCAGGAAACCACCGTGTATCCGCTGGAAGACGCGGACCTGCTCCGCCTGCTGGACGCCCCCGGCGTCCGGCTGGAGGTGTTCGACTCTGCGCCCCTCTATGCCCGGGCCATGGCGGCCGGGGGCTGGGGCAGCGCCATCGGCTGGGACGGTAAGCTGGCGGCCTACCTGCTGGACGCCTCGGCGGCCCGGTATCAGGTGGGGGAGCTGGCGGCGTCTTACCGGGCCAAACCGGCCTTCTCCTGCCCGGACTGGCCCGACGCGGGCCAGCTGGCCAGCCTCTTTGAAACCATGAAGGCCGAGATCACGGCCCGGGGGGAGGACCCCCTCTACGACGAAATCGAGTTCCCTCTGGCGCAGGTGCTGGCCGACATGACCCGGCTGGGCGTTCTGGTGGACCGGGCGGGCATCGAGGAATTCGGCGCGGTCATGCGCGCCAAACTCGACGAGGCGCTGGCCCGGATCCGCCAACAGGTGGACGACCCGGATTTCAACCCCAACAGCCCCAAACAGCTGGGGGAGATGCTTTTCGACAAGCTGGGCCTGCCCCACGGCAAAAAGACCCAGACCGGCTGGGCCACCGACGCGGCCACCCTGGAAAAGCTGCGGGAGGATTCCCCCCTTGTGGAGGACATTCTCGAATATCGCACCTACCAGAAGCTCAACTCCACCTATGTGGAGGGGCTGCTGAAGGTCATCGGGCCGGACGGGCGGATTCACTCCACCTTCAACCAGACCGAAGCCCGGACAGGCCGCCTCTCGTCGGACAACCCCAACTTGCAGAACATTCCCATCCGGACCGAGCTGGGCAGCAGGCTGCGCGCCTATTTCGTCGCCCGGCCCGGCTGGGTTCTGGTGGACGCCGACTACAGCCAGATCGAGCTGCGAATCCTCGCCCACATCACCGGGGACGAACATATGCAGGAGGCCTTCCGCAGCGGGGCGGACATCCACCGCAGCACCGCGGCCAAAATTTACGGCCTGCCGCTGGAGGCCATCACCCCGCGGCTTCGCTCCTCGGCCAAGGCCATCAATTTCGGCATCATGTACGGCAAGGGGGCCTTCAGCCTCTCCAAGGACATCGGGGTGACGGTGAAGGAGGCCGACGCCTTCCTCCGCCAGTATCTCGACACCTTCCCCAAGGTGAGCGGCTATATGGAAAAGACCATCGCCGACGCAAAAGCCAACGGCTATGTCAGCACCCTGTTTGGCCGCCGCCGCGCCCTGCCGGAGCTGTCCAGCTCCAACTTCAACGTCCGCTCCAGCGGCGAGCGGATGGCCCGCAACACCCCCATTCAGGGCACGGCGGCCGATGTTATCAAGCTGGCCATGGTGCGGGTCTGGCGGCGGCTGCGGGACGAAGGGATGGAAAGCCGCCTGATCCTGACCGTCCACGACGAGCTGATTGTCGAGGCCCCGGAGCAGGAAGCCGACAAGGCGGCAAGGATTTTGAAAGAGGAGATGGAGGGCTGCGTTCACTACGCCGTCCCTCTGGAAACCGAAGTGGGGCGGGGCCGCAACTGGCTCGAGGCCCACTGAGAGAAAAAGGCAGGAAGAAGCATGATCGTATTAGGAATCGAATCCACCTGTGATGAAACGGCGGCGGCTCTGGTGGAGGACGGGCGGCATCTGCTCTCCAATGTCATCGCCACCAGCGTGAAGGAACAGGCCCTCTACGGCGGGGTCGTGCCCGAGATCGCCAGCCGCCGCCACTGCGAGTCCATCAGCGCCGTGGTGAAAAAGGCCCTCTCGGACGCGGGCAGGACCATGGACGAGGTGGACGCCGTGGCCGTGACCTTCGCGCCGGGGCTGATCGGCGCGGTGCTGGTGGGGGTCAATTTTGCCAAGGGGCTGGCCTACTCGGCCGGAAAGCCTCTGGTGCCGGTCCACCACCTGCGGGGGCACATTGCGGCCCTCTACCTGACCCACCCCGAGCTGGAGCCGCCCTTCCTCTGTCTGGTGGCGTCGGGGGGGCACAGCCACATCGTGGAGGTGACCGATTACACCCACTATACAATCCTCGGCCACACGGTGGACGACGCCGCAGGGGAAGCCTTCGACAAGGTGGCCCGGACGCTGGGCCTTTCTTACCCCGGCGGGCCCAGCGTGGCCGAGGCCGCCAAAACCGGCGACCCCAAGGCCTACCGCCTGCCGGTGCCCCATGTGGAAGGGAAGTACAACGTCAGCTTTTCGGGGCTGAAAACCGCCGTCCTCAACGAGGTCAATCAGGCCCGGATGAAGGGGGAAGAAGTCCGGGTGCCGGACCTTGCGGCCAGCTTTCAGGAGCGGATCGTAGGCATTCTGGCGGAAAAGCTGCTGCTGGCCGCCGCCGATACCGGCGCGGCGCAGGTCTGCCT
>JAHLFH010000125.1 GCA_018883885.1 Candidatus Faecalibacterium intestinavium
GCCTGAATCGGCCCTGATGGCCTGCGGCGACGGCGGCAACGACGCCCCCATGCTCCGGGCCGCCGGGCTTGGCGTCGCCATGGGCAACGCTTTCCCCGAGGTGAAGGAGGCCGCCGATGTTGTCACCCGTACCAACAACGAGGACGGCGTGGCCTGCGCCATCCATCAGTTCGTGCTGGGGGACGACCCCGACGCCGACCCCAAAGCCGACATCCGGATGGCGGCCCTGGACCTGGACGGCACCCTGCTGGACCACAACAGCAAAATCACTCCCCGCACCATGGAGGCCATCACCGACGCCCTCCGCCGGGGGATTGTCGTCCTGCCCGCCACCGGCCGGGGGCTGTCCAGCCTGCCGCCCCAGGTGCTGGAGATTCCGGGCCTGCGGTATGCCCTCACCTCCAACGGCGCGGCGGTCTGGGATCTGGGCGGGGACCCGGCTTCCGCCGTGTTCAGCCGCTACGGCAACCCCGGCAGCCACCCCACCGCCGAGCCTGTCCCCCTTGTGCGGCAGCTGCTTCCCGCGGAAACCTCCCGGGCCGCCTTCGACCTGCTCACCCAATATGAAGGGGAACTGAGCATCTTTGCGGACGGGCGCACCCTCAAAACGGAAGAAAGCTTCCGCCGGACCCTCGAGCGGATGAACGATTTCCGCTCCACCGAGGCCAAGCAGAAGAACGACGGGCGGTTCACCGTTCTGCCCGACCTTGTCCCCTGGATGGACCAGCACGCCGGAGAGGTGGAAAAGTTCTGCATGTTCTTTGACAGCGTCGAGCTGGCGTCCCATGTGCTGGAAGAACTCAAATCCCTGGAGGGCGTGGAGCTGACCCAGGGCTCCCCCGACAACGTGGAAGTGACCGCCGCCGGGGTCAACAAGGGCGCGGGGCTGCTTCAGCTGGGGCGGAAGCTGGGCATCCCGCAGGAACAGATTCTGGCGGTGGGCGACAGCGAGAACGACCGCGCCATGCTTCAGCAGGCCGGGGTGGCCGCCGTCATGGCCAACGCCATGCCCTCCATCCGCTCTCTGGGAGACCTCGTCAGCCGCAGCGACTGCGACCACGACGGCGTTGCAGAGCTGTTTGAGCGGCTTTCGATCTGATTTTATGCAATGTATACAAGACGAGTTATAAAACATTGTGCTTGTTGAGCATTACCAAAGAGGGCTTTCTCGTTTATACTAGTGATATATCAAATATATGTGCGGGTATGCCCTGCCGGGGCCTGCCCCTGCATAGAGCGAGTAGAAAGCAAAGGAGAAATGCATCATGAATCCTATCATCGAAAAGGTCTACCAGATCGGCATTATCCCTGTCATCGCCTTTAACAGTGTCGACGAAGCGCTGCCCCTGTGCAAGGCTTTGTCTGACGGCGGCCTGCCCGCAGCCGAGGTCACCTTCCGCACCGCCTGCGCTGAGGACTGCATCCGGCTGATCCACAAGGAGATGCCCGATATGCTGCTGGGCGCCGGCACCGTCCTGACCAAGGACCAGGTTGACCGCGCCATGGACGCCGGCGCATCCTTCATCGTCTCCCCCGGCTTCGACCCCAACGTCTGCGCCTACGTCTACGAGAAGGGCGGCCTGATGATGCCCGGCACCTGCAGCGCAGGCGAGATGCAGCAGGCCATGAACCTGGGCTGCGAGGCCATCAAGTTCTTCCCCGCTGAGGCCAACGGCGGCGTGAATATGCTCAAGAACATCGGCGGCGCCCTCAAGACCGCCAAGTGGATGTGTACCGGCGGCATCAACGCCAAGAACGTCAACGAGTATCTGGGCTACGACCAGATCTTCGCCGTGGGCGGCACCTGGATGTGCAAGAGCGACGTCATCAAGGCCCAGCAGTGGGACAAGATTACCGCCATGTGCAAAGAGGCCGTCGACACCATGCTGGGCCTCAAGCTGGTCCATATCGGCATCAACGCCGGCAGCGAGGACGAGGCCATGGCCATCGCCAACCTGCTGGGCGGCCTGCTGAGCATGAAAGTCACGCCCGGCAACTCCAGCATCTTTGTGGGCAACAAGGAGTTTGAGATCATGAAGCAGCCCGGCCGCGGCGCCAAGGGCCACATCGCCATCGGCTGCAACAACGTGGACCGCGCCATCTACCACCTGTCCCGCCGCGGCGTCAAGTTCGATCTCGACAGCAAGAACGTCAAGAACGGCAAGACCATCTCCTGCTACCTGGCGGACGAGATCGGCGGCTTTGCATTCCACCTGGTCCAGGCTTAAGTTCTTCCCCCTTCCGCCGCCGCTCCGGCGGCCCGAAAGAAGTTATTTCCATATTTTCCATATTAAAATAAAAGGAGATTACACCAATGAGAGTCGTTACCTTCGGCGAACTGATGGTTCGCCTCCAGCCCTTCAACTACGAGCGTTTTGTTCAGGCCAGCAATCTGGAGTTCACCTTCGGCGGCGGCGAGGCCAATGTCGCCGTTTCTCTGGCCAACTACGGCGTGGACGCCGCCTTCGTCACCAAGCTGCCTGCCCACGCCATCGGTCAGTGCGCAGTCAACAGCCTGCGCCGCTACGGCGTGGATACCAGCATGATCGTCCGCGGCGGCGACCGTGTGGGCATCTACTACAACGAGAAGGGCGCATCCCAGCGCGGTTCTGTCTGCATCTACGACCGTGCCAACAGCGCCATCCAGCTGGCCCAGCCCTCTGACTTCGACTGGGCAAAGATTTTCGAGGGCGTCGACTGGTTCCACTTCACCGGCATCACCCCGGCCCTGGGCGAGAACGTCGTCGAGATCTGCCGCCAGGCCTGCAAGGCCGCCAAGGCTGCCGGCGTCAAGATCAGCTGCGACCTGAACTACCGCGGCAAGCTGTGGACCCGTGAGCAGGCCCGCGCCGCCATGACCGACCTGTGCCAGTACGTCGACGTCTGCATCTCCAACGAGGAGGACGCAAAGGACGTCTTCGGCATCGAGGCCGAGGCCACCGACATCTACGGCGGCAGCCTGAACCACGAGGGCTACAAGAGCGTTGCCAAGCAGCTGGCCGACAAGTTTGGCTTTGAGAAGGTCGCCATCACCCTGCGCGAGTCTCACAGCGCTTCGGACAACGGCTGGAGCGCCATGCTGTACGACGTCGCTTCCGGCGAGTACTGCTTCTCCAAGAAGTATGAGCTGCGGATCATCGACCGCGTGGGCGGCGGCGACTCCTTCGGCGGCGGCCTGATCTACTCTCTGCTGAGCGGCAAGAGCACCCAGGACGCTGTGGAGTTCGCTGTGGCTGCTTCCGCTCTGAAGCACTCCATCGAGGGCGACTACAACATGGTCAGCGTCGCCGAGGTGGAGAAGCTGGCAGGCGGCGACGGTTCCGGCCGCATCCAGCGCTGAGTTTCTCCCTGACAGCCAAAAAGGCGGGGCTCCCGATCGGGGGTCCCGCCTTTGCTGTCTCTGTCTAAATTTCCCGGGAAAACGCACTTGTTCCCGGGGGGTCAAATCTTGTCGATGGTGATGCTCCACTCGCTGGTCAGGGCCTCATCCGGCTCCAGAACCTCGTGGTTGCCTTCCTCATTGACGCTGTTGGCCCAGCCGTTCCAGGGCTCCATGCAGACGAAGTTCTCGGCGTCCTGCTGCCAGAGCACGCCGTTGGTGAAGGTCTCGTCGGCGTCCACCGTCACCTTGTGGCCGTTGCCCGCGTCGGTGAAGCTCATGGGGAACTGGACGCCGGTCAGCAGCCGGATGGAATTGTCCGCGCCCTCTTTCCGGGTCAGGGTGATCTTCTCCGGGGCGGCGGGCTGCTCGCCCTTGGCGTTCTCCGAGCAGGTAGCGCAGCGGACGTCAAAGCTCACATTTTCCAGCTTGCTGCTGACAAAATAGGGATGATAGCCGAAGCTGAAGGGCATGGGCTTGTCCCCTTCGTTGATGACCGTCAGGCTGATGGTGGCGGTCTTTCCCTGGAGGCCATAGGTCACCAGCAGGGTGAAATCAAAGGGGTAGAGGAATTTGGTCAGCGGGGTGGATTCCAGAACCAGGGTCACGCCGTCCGGGCCGACGCTCTCCACATCCCAGCTGCACAGGTCCGCCAGGCCGTGGATCTCCATCGGGTAATCCTTGCCGTCAAAGCGATGGACGCCGCCGTCCGGCATTCCGCAGTTGGGAAAGAGAATGGGTACGGCAAAGCGGGGCCGGTTGCACTCGCTGAAATTGGGCCGCCGCACCCAGATGTATTCCTCTCCGTTCAGGGTAAAGCCGGTAATCATGCCGCCGCGCTCGGGGGTGATGGTCAGCGCCGTGCCTGCCTCGGGGTCGGTAATGACGTACTGCTCATAGCACACGCCGCCATCGGTGAGATACTGGGTTGTGATCTGATTCATAGAGAACACCCTCCTTATGTATTGTCATCCGGCAGCGGCTGCCTTTGCCCGCTTTGCCGCCGCAGATGAAACTGCTTCTTTTATTTTAGTGAGATGTATACAATAAAGTCAAGTCTTTTTCCGCCTTTTTATGGAAAACAACGTCCCTTCTTGAAATATCGTCACTTTACACAATCATTTTGTATAATCTTTGTTGGATTTTCATTTGTATACAAACCATCTTTTCAGGTATACTAACACCAGCGGGAGCCGACACAGTTCAGGCTTCAAATCAAAGAGAAAAAGGAGAAAGTACCCCCATGAAAGCATTTATGGACAAGGAATTCATGCTGCAGTCCCCCACCGCACAGCACCTGTACCATACATACGCAGAGGGAATGCCCATCTGCGATTATCACTGCCATCTGAACCCCAGGGAAATCTACGAGAACCGCAAGTTTGAGAACATCGCGCAGCTCTGGCTGGGCGGCCTTCAGCCCGACGGCAGCTACGCCGGCGACCACTACAAGTGGCGCGTGATGCGTTCCAACGGCGTGCCCGAGGAGTATATCACCGGGACCAAACCCGACCGCGAGCGCTTCCAGAAGTTCGCCGAGGCTCTGCCCATGGCCGTCGGCAACCCGATGTACCACTGGACCAATCTGGAACTGCACACCTACTTCGGCTATGACGGCGCCCTGAACGGCGACACCGCCGAGGAGGTCTGGAACCTCTGCAACGAAAAGCTGGCCAATGACCCCAAGCTCACCGCCCGCGGCCTGATCGAGCAGTCCAACGTGGCCTTCATCGGCACCACCGACGACCCCATTGACAGCCTGGAGTGGCACGAAAAGATCAAGAACGACCCCACCATCAAGTTTGTTGTGGGCCCCTCCTTCCGCCCCGATAAGGCCGTCAACATCCAGAAGCCCGGCTTTGTGGAGTACATGGGCAAGCTGGCCCAGAGCGTCGGCAAGGATAAGCTGAACTGCATCCACTGCGTGCTGGACGCCCTGACCGAGCGGCTGGAGTTCTTCGTCAAGATGGGCTGCCGCGCGGCGGACCACGGCCTGGATTACGTCCCCTACCGTGAGGCCACTTTGGAGGAAGTCAACGCCATCTACCAGAAGGCCATGGCCGGTGAGGCTGTTACCGTGGAGGAGGCCGAGAAGTACCAGACCGCCATCCTCGTCCATCTGGGCAAGCTCTACCACAAGCACAATGTGGTCATGCAGCTGCACTATAACTGCCTGCGGGGCGTCAACCGTAAGATGAACAGCCTGCTGGGCCCGGATACCGGTTTCGACATGATCAACACCGCATCCTGCGGCGGCGAGATTGCCGGCCTGCTGAGCAAGCTGAACGACACCGACGAGTGCCCCAAGACCATCATTTACAGCCTGAATCCCGCTGACAACGAGATGATCGGCACTCTGCTGGGCTGCTTCCAGAACGATGAGGTCCCGGGCAAGATCCAGCACGGCTCCGGCTGGTGGTTCAACGACCACAAGGTGGGCATGGAGAACCAGATGAAGAGCCTGGCCAACCTGGGTCTGCTGGGCAATTTCGTCGGCATGCTGACCGACAGCCGCAGCTTCCTGAGCTATACCCGCCACGATTATTTCCGCCGCATCATGTGCAACCTGATCGGCGGCTGGGTCGAGGACGGCGAGTATCCCAACGACGAGAAGGCTCTTGAGAAGATCGTCCGCGGCATCTGCTTCGAGAACGCAAAGCGGTATTTTAGCCTGTAAGCGTTCGGCTTTTTCGAGAAAAAGTCGGACAAAAAGCGCTTCACACAGCAGCCCCTCCGGCTTCGGCCGGAGGGGCTGCTTTCTGTTTATATTAAAAGATGCTTCGGAGTTTTTGCTCCACTGCACTAAATCCTGCTGCGCTCCATGGG
>JAHLFH010000126.1 GCA_018883885.1 Candidatus Faecalibacterium intestinavium
GCGCAGCCCTGGACCCGCTATAAGAGGACTGCACTCCGCCCGGGGCCACCGTCCCGGACTCAGGGCGGGGCCTTTGGCCCCAGAGTCCGTGCCGACGGCCCCGACGCTCCGTGCTGATTGGGGAATTTGCCCGCGCAGGGCGGGCGGAAACCTGAAAGCGGGTGCCTCTGCCCGGTGTTGCGGAAAAATTTCTGTGAAAATTATCAAATCCGCCCCCCGGAATTGCCGCACTGGAAAAAGTGTGCTATACTATGCGGTGTATATCTGTGAAGGAAGGGGACAAAACCTTGTTGAAATACGATGCAGTCCTGTTCGATGTGGACGGCACTTTGATCGACTCCGCGCCGGGCATTTTATCCACCCTGGACGAAACCTTCCGCCGGATGGGGGTGGACCCCTCCGGCTTTGACCTGCGCCGCTACATCGGGCCGCCTTTGCGCCGCAGCTTCGGCGAGCATTTCGCAGAGGAATCCGAGGTCGAGCGGGCCACCGAGATCTACCGGGATATCTACGCCGAAACCGGCTGCCATCAGTGCAGCGCCTACCCCGGCGCGGCCCGGATGCTCCGCCGCCTGCGGGAGGCCGGGCTGATCCTCTGCACCGCCACCTCGAAGCCCACCCAGGTGGTCACCCCCATCCTGCAAGAGCTGGGGCTGGCCCCGTACTTTGACCGGATCGACGGCGCGTCGATGGACAAAAGCCGGGATACCAAAACCGAGGTCATCCGCTATGTGCTGTCCCAGCCTCTGCTGGCGGGCCGCCGGGTTTTGATGGTGGGGGACCGGGCCGACGATATGCAGGGCGCCGCCGACTGCGGCCTGGACGCCGCCGCCGTGCTCTATGGCTACGGCTCCCGCGGGGAGCTTGCGCCCTTCGGCCCGGCGCTCTGGGCCGAAAGCTGCCATC
Source organism: Candidatus Faecalibacterium intestinavium (assembly GCA_018883885.1). GTDB lineage: Bacteria > Bacillota > Clostridia > Oscillospirales > Ruminococcaceae > Faecalibacterium > Faecalibacterium intestinavium. The sequence goes on from JAHLFH010000126.1 coordinate 907, forward strand.
AGCTGGCGGATTCCCTGCTGGGGACTCCGGCCGAATATTGAGGGAAAGATAACCATGAATCGAAACACTTCCGACCATTCTTCCATGTCGCCCACCCAGAAGCAGGCCGTGCTGGTCTGCGTGGTCTGCGCCCTGGCCATCCTGCTGACGGCCAGCATCACCTGGGTGCTCATCGGCCGCAAGGGCGCTCAGCCCCCCGACGCCAGCTCGGCGGTTCTCCCCGAAGAAGACGACCTGTCCGAATATTACCAGATCGACGAGACCTCCACCGCCGTGCTGCCGGAAACCGCCGACGCCGGGGAGGAATACCTCGCCGACACCCTCTTTCTGGGGGATTCCAACACCGTCCGGTATTACAACAACGGCCTGATCTCCCTCCAGCAGTTCTGCGCGAAAGAGGGCATCGGCATTCAGGCCGCCCTCAGCGAGCCCATCGTCGCCTTTAAAAACGACTCGAACCGCTACACCATTCCCCAGGCCGTGGCCATGATGAAGCCCCGCCGGGTGGTCATCATGCTGGGCACCAACGACAACGGGATGTCGGTGGACGCCTTCATCAGCCACTATACCGCCCTTGTCCAGGCCATCCAGTCGGCCTATCCCTATACCGATATCATCGTCAACACGGTGCCCCCGGTGCCCCAGAGCCACTCCAACTACCCCGACATGGAGCAGAGCAAGATTGACGATTTCAACATGGCCCTTCTGTCCATGTGCGAGAGCCTGGGGGTCAAATTCCTCAACAGCACCGAGGTCCTCAAGGATTCCACCGGCTACGGCAACCCGGACTATTATATCAGCGGGGACATCCACCTCAAGAACAGCGGCCTCAAGGCCATCCTGAACTATCTGCGGACCCACGCCTGGCTCACCGAGGACCGCCGCCCCGACACCAGCAACATCCCCACCCGGGTCATCGACTACACCAGCAACCCCAGCGACGCGGTGGAGGCCCCCGAGCAGGACCCCGAGGTCCTCTTTGAGGCCCGCTACCAGATCGACCAGAACGTCGGCGGCACCCTGACCGGCGCCGAGAGCGGCCAGACCAGCCTGGTCTACGGCATCTCCGACCCCTCCGAGACCATCACGGTGACGGCTGTGCCGGACCCCGGCTACGTCTTTGTCAAGTGGAGCGACGGCCTCACCGCCAAAACCCGCACCGACACCGACTTCAAGCAGAATCTGGACGTCACCGCCGTCTTTGCCGCCGCCTCGGTCCAGATTTCCAGCGAGGGCAGCGGCATCCTCGGGATGAACTATACCTTCAAAGCCACCCTGAGCGGCAAGTATACCAGCGCCGACACCCTGCGGTGGTTCGTCAACGGCGAGGAATACACCGACGTCGCCGGGATGACCACCATCAGCTTCCTGGTGGACCCGGTGCTGGCCAACCAGAGCTATAAGGTTTACGCCGTGGCCAGCTACAACGACTGCGAGATCGTCAGCAACACCCTGACCGTCTCCTTCAAGGGCGGCGTCTCGTCGGAGGAAACATCTTCTTCGTCCAGCTCGTCCGGTTCCTCCTCGTCCGGCTCGTCGAAACCGGCGGCCTCGGATTCGGAGGAGCAGGAGGAGCCCGCCTCCCGGCCCGCCGCGGCGGAGAGCGAGTCCGCTTCTTCCTCCAGCGGCAGCGCGTCTTCCTCGAAGCCTGCGTCCTCGGATTCGTCCAGCAGCGGCAGCGCTTCCTCCTCGAAGCCTGCGTCCTCGGATTCGTCCAGCAGCAGCGCGTCCTCCTCGAAGCCCGCGTCCTCGAACTCGTCCAGCAGCAGCGCGTCTTCCTCGAAGCCCGCGTCCTCGAACTCGTCCAGCGGCAGCGCGTCTTCCTCGAAGCCCGCGTCCTCTGCGGCAGAGGACCCGCTGGGGGATGCCCTGAGCGGCGTCTTCGACCTGTTTGAGACCAACGAAAAACCGGCCAGCCGAGGCTGAAAGGCCGGAACGCCCTTCCGCCCGCCTGCATAAGCTGGGCGGAGAGGAGGCGAACAGATGGCGTATTATTGCGTTTCTGCGCCCGGGGTGGAAGACGTCACCGACGGCAGCGTGGATTTTTATGAGATGGATTGGGAGCTGTGCCCCTGCCCCTGCGCAGAGGAAGGCTCTCTCCCCGGGGAGGGCTGCGGCGCCGCCGGGGAAGAAGATCTGAGTCAGACGGACTATGAGGCATACGAAATCGTGACCGAATGACAAGGGCCAGCTCTGCGAGGGCGGAGCTGGCTTCTCCTTGTTTTTGGCGGGGCAGCCCCGCGCCGCCGGGGGATGGAGAAAAACCGGCGCTGATACGACAATCAACAGAAAAGAGGGAACACCATGGCGAAATATTACTGCATTCTCTTCGACGCAGACAACACCCTGCTGGATTTTGACACGGCGGAGTCCAAGGCGCTGGCCGAAACCCTGACCCACTACGGCATCGAGCCGGACGCGGAGACGGCGGCGGCCTACCGCAGGATCAACGAGGCGCTCTGGCGGCAGCTGGAAAAAGGCCGGATTCGCCGGGAAAAGCTGATGAACGAGCGATTCACCCGCTTTCTCAAGGAGACCGGCATGGCCGGCAGCGGCGCCGAGATGAACCGCTATTATCTCGAGCGGCTCTCCACCCACCCCGACCTGATGCCCGGCGGGGTGGCCGACGTGCTGCGGGAGCTGGCCGAGGTGGCCACCCTCGCGGTGGTGACCAACGGCTTCGACAAGGTGCAGTCCCGCCGGATCAAGGAGGCGGGCCTGCTGGAATACATCGAGGAAGTCTTTGTCTCGGAGCGGATGGACGCCGAAAAGCCCAGCCGCAAAATCTTCGACGGCGCCCTGCGGACCCTCGGGGTCGAAAACCGGGAGCGGGTCCTGGTGGTGGGCGACAGCCTGACCAGCGATATCCAGGGCGGCGTGAACGCCGGGCTGGACACCTGCTGGTATAACCCCGCCCGGGCCGAGAACCCCGGCAAGGTCAACCCGACCTATGAGATCGCCGGGCTGGAACAGCTCTATGAGATCGTCATGGAGCCGGAGGAGCTGGCCCTCGTGAGGCAGAAAAACCGCCGCCACCAGCTGTGAGATGCCTGCGGGGCGGGATGCGGACGTTTGAGGTGGAAGGACAAGTATGCTGATACATTTGGAAGAAATCGGAAAAAGCTTCGGCGAGAAGGCGGTGCTGGAACACATCACGGCCTCGGTGGAGCGGGAGGACCGCATCGGCATCGTGGGGCCCAACGGCGCGGGCAAGACCACCCTTCTGAAGATCCTCACCGGGGAACACGCCGATTACAGCGGCGAGTTCACCGTCACCCACGGGGTGACCCTGGGCTATCTGGCCCAGAATTCCGCCCCGGACCGCAGCCGGGACGTCTACGGGGAGATGCGCTCCGCCTTTGCGCCGGTGCTGGACGCCATGGCCCGGATGCAGGTGCTGGAAAAAAAGATGGCGGCGTCCCCCCATGCCCCGGCCCTTCTGGAAGAACACGCGGCCCTGCAAAGCGTCATCGACGCGGCGGACGGCTACAACATGGACGTCAACATTAAAAAGGTCCTCAGCGGCATGGGCTTTGCCCAGGACAGCTGGGAAAAGCCGGTGGGGGTCCTGTCGGGGGGCGAGCTGACCCGCCTGCGGCTGGCCCGGCTTCTGTTGGAAAAGCCGGACGTCCTGATTCTGGACGAACCCACCAACCATCTGGATTTCGTCACCATGGAATGGCTGGAAAATTACCTCAAGGGGTATTCGGGGGCGGTGCTGGTGGTCAGCCACGACCGGTACTTCCTCGACAACGTCTGCAATAAGATCTGGGAGGTGGCGGGCCGGACGGTCCACACCTACAAGGGCAACTTCTCGGCCTACCTGCCCCAGAAGGAGGCCGCCGACGCGCTGCGCCGCAAGCAGCACGACGCCGACGTGGCCCTGGCTGAAAAATTGCAGGATTACATCGACCGCAACCTCGTCCGGGCCTCCACCACCAAAATGGCCCAGAGCCGCCGCAAACAGCTGGAAAAGCTGGAGATCACCGAGGCCCCCGTGGACGAGACCAACCAGATCAAGCTCCGGTTCGAGTATGACGTGGAGCCCTGGAACGAGCTGGTGATTCTGAAAAACCTCTCCATCCGGCTGGGGACCCGGGAGCTGCTGGCCCCCTTCACCTATACGGTCTGCCGGGGCCAGCGGCTGATTATCGCGGGGCCCAACGGCGCGGGCAAGTCCACCCTGATGCAGGTGCTGGACGGCAAGCGCCGCCCCTCGGGGGGGATGGTCCGGCTGGGGGCGGGCGCACGGCCCAGCATCTTCGTCCAGCAGCAGACCCGCGCGGGGGAAGGGCGGATCATCGACGCCATCTGGAACAAATACCCCCGGATGACCGAGCTGGAAGTCCGCAGCCACCTGGCGCGGCTGGGCTTCCGGGGGGAGACGGTCTTCAAGTCCTGCGACGCCCTCTCGGGCGGCGAGCTGGCCCGGCTGCGGTTTGCGGAGATTCTGCTGGAGCGGCCCAACCTTCTGTTTCTGGACGAGCCCACCAACCATCTGGATATTTATACCCGCGAAACCCTCACCGAGGCCCTGGCGGCCTACACCGGGACCCTTCTGCTGGTCACCCATGACCGCCACCTGATGAACAGCCTGGCCTGCCCCATCCTCTATCTGGAGGACGGCAAGGCGGTGCTTTACCCCAGCTACGACGCTTTGATGGGCCGGGCCGACCCGGACGCCGCCGCCCGGGCCGAAAAGCCCGCCGAACCGGCCAAACCCGGCTACGGCAAAGAGCAGCGCCGCCGCCGGGCCGAGCTGCGGGCCAAAATCAAGGCCTGCGAGGACGAGATGGAGGCCTGCGGGGCCCGGGAAGTGGAGCTGGACAACGAGATCAACTCCCCCGAGGTCTACAACGACCCCCAGCTCCTGCGCCGGAAAAGCGACGAGCTGGAGGACCTGCGGTTCCATCAGGAGGAGCTTTTCGCCGCCTGGGAGGCCGCCGTCGAAGAACAGGAGCAGTACGAGCAGTCCCTCGGCGAGGCCGAGACCTGAGCCCAAAGGAGAAAAGGGGGAATCCGTCATGCACAAACACACCGACCGGAACACAAAGCAGGTGGCCCTGTCCGGGCTGCTGTTCGCGCTGGCCATGGCCCTGTCCTTTCTGGAAGGGACGCTGGCGCTGCCCGGCCTTCTGCCGGGGATGAAGCTGGGCCTGGCCAACATCGTGGTCATGTACGCCCTCTTTTTCATGGGGGCGAAACAGGCCTTTTTCCTCGATCTGCTCAAGGCGCTGTTTGTCTTTCTGGTTTCGGGGGCCACGGCGGGCTTCCTCTCCCTGTGCGGGGGAATGGCCTCTTTGCTGGTGATGTGGGTGTTGTACGACCTGCTGCCGGTCCGGCCCACCTGGTTTATTTTGTCGGTCTCGGGGGCGCTGGCCCACAACGTCGGCCAGCTTCTGGGCGCGGGGGTCATCATCTCCTCGGCCCTCTCCCTCTATTACGCGCCGGTCATGCTGGTTCTGGGCCTGGTGATGGGGGCCCTCACCTCCATCACCCTGCGGGCGCTGGTGCCCGCGCTGGGGCGGCTGGGCCTTTCCGACCGGGAGCGCCGCCGCTGACGGGCCGATTTCCTGCCAAAAGCAGTTGCGTATGCCGCTGCAACCCGATATAATTACAGAGAGCCGCGCCCCCTTTGCAGGCGGTCTGCCGCCGGGGCCTGCGGCCGGGAGGTTCACAGTATGTCTGAAAAAGTTACCGTCAAGGTGGAGCGCCACGAGCTGCATCTGCCTGCCATCGCCCTGCGGGGGCTGGTGGTCTTTCCGAACAATCTCGTCCACTTCGAGGTCGGGCGCGAAAAGAGCGTCTCGGCGGTGGAGTGGGCGATGGCCAATAACTCCAACGTCTTTCTGGTGACCCAGAAGGAGATGGACACCGATTCCCCCGAGCTGCCCGACCTGTATTCCTACGGCGTGGTGGCCGAGATCAAGCAGGTGCTGCGGGTGTCCGACGAGCTGGTCAAGGTGCTGGTGGAGGGCAAATACCGCGCCCGCCTCACCGCGCTGGACGGCAGCGGCAAGTTCCTTCTGGCCACCCTGCGCCCCGCCCCGGTCCAGACCCCCAAGGGGGAGCAGGCCCTTCAGGTGGACGCGCTGGTCCGCAGCCTGAAAACCGGCTTTGACGAATATCTCTCCATGAACCCGCGGCTGGCCAAGGACGTGGTCTTTGCCATCATGTCCAGCAGCGACCCGGCCTTCCTCAGCGAGTACATCCCCGCCAACCTGCTGTTCCGGTATGAAGACAAGCAGGCCGTCATGAACGAGAACACCCTCGTGGGGCGGCTGGAGCGGCTGCTGGAAATGCTCCACCGGGAGTGCCAGGTCATGCGGATCGAGAAGGAGATCGCCGACAAGGTCAACGAGTCGATGGACAAGAGCCAGCGGGATTACTACCTTCACGAGCAGCTGCACATCATCTCGGATGAGCTGGGGGAGGGGGACGACACCCACGACGAGGCCGAAAACTACCGCCGCCGGATTGAGGAGCTGCACCTTGAGGCCGACAGCGAGACCAAGCTGCTGAAAGAGGTGGACCGGCTGTCCCGGATGCAGGGCTCCAATCAGGAGGCCACCGTCATCCGCACCTATCTGGACACCTGCCTCGACCTGCCCTGGAACACCTTCACCACCGACAATCTGGAAATTCCCCGCGCCCAGCAGATTCTGGACCGGGACCACTACGGCCTGAAAAAGGTCAAGGACCGCATCCTCGAGCTGCTGGCCGTGCGGAAGCTGGCCCCCGACGTCAAGGCCCAGATCATCTGTCTGGTGGGCCCTCCGGGCGTCGGCAAAACCAGCATCGCCCGCTCCATCGCCGAGTGTCTGGGCCGGAAGTATGTCCGGCTGAGCCTGGGCGGCGTCCGGGACGAGGCCGAGATCCGGGGCCACCGCCGCACCTACATCGGCGCGATGCCCGGCAAGATCATCAGCGCCATGATCTCCGCCAAGAGCCAGAACCCCCTGATGCTGCTGGACGAGATCGACAAGCTGGCCGGGGATTTCCGGGGCGACCCCGCCGCGGCCCTGCTGGAAGCGCTGGACCCCGAGCAGAACAACACCTTCAAGGACCACTTCCTCGATATCCCCTATGACCTGAGCCATGTGCTCTTTATCACCACCGCCAACGACCTGGGGGGCATCCCCGGCCCCCTGCGGGACCGGATGGACATCATCGAGCTGCCCAGCTATACCCGGGTGGAAAAATACAACATCGCCCGCAAACACCTGCTGCCCAAGCAGCTCAAGGCCTGCGGCCTGACCGGCAAGGTCACCCTGAACCAGTCGGCCCTCTACGGCCTCATCGACGGCTACACCCGGGAGGCGGGCGTCCGCAGCCTCGAGCGCACCATCACCAGCGTGCTGCGCAAGTGCGCCCGGAAGATCGCCGCGGGGGAGGCCGAGAGCATCCCGGTCACCGGCGGAATGCTGGAAGAACTGCTGGGCCCCAAGCGGGTGAAACCGGAATTCCTCAACCGGACCGGCATGGTGGGCATCGCCAACGGTCTGGCCTGGACCAGCGTCGGCGGCGAGACCCTGCCCATCGAGGTCCAGATGGTGGAGGACGGCTCGGGCAAGATCACGGTCACCGGCTCTCTGGGCGACGTCATGAAGGAGAGCGCCCAGCTGGCGGTCACCTACGCCCGGGTCCACGCCGCCGAGTACGGCATCGACACCGAAAAGCTGAAAAAGTGCGACCTGCACATCCACGCGCCCGAGGGCGCTGTGCCCAAGGACGGCCCCTCGGCGGGCGTCACCCTGACCACCGCCCTGATCTCCTGCCTGTCCGGCAAGCCGGTGCGGGGGGATGTGGCCATGACCGGCGAGATCACCCTCCACGGCAATGTGCTGGCCATCGGCGGCCTGCGGGAAAAGAGCATGGCCGCCTACCGGGAGGGGATGAAGCTGGTGCTGATTCCCAAGGACAACGAGAGCGACCTCTACGAAGTGGACGACGAGGTCAAGGCGAATCTGGAATTTCTGCCGGTGTCCGACCTGAGCCAGGTGCTGCGGACGGCCCTTTCCACCGGAAAGACCGCCCCGGGCCGCCGCTCCCGGGCCAGAAA
>JAHLFH010000127.1 GCA_018883885.1 Candidatus Faecalibacterium intestinavium
GGTGAACCAGTGCGGCAGCTACGTCGCCGGGGTGCCGGAAGGGCCGGTCAGCCGTCTGGTGGCTGCGGCGGCCCAGCAGGTCATGGCCCTGTGCGGGGGCGGGGTGTCCTGCTGAGCGGGATGAAGGTTTAAAGCAATCCCAGAAAAAGCCGACAATTTACAGCGCTTGTCCAGGTGACATCAATTCCGGCAGTTGGTATTTCGGCAAAGCCCGTGGTTTTTCATCTGAATGCCCATCCTCTTGCACTTAGCCGCTTTTTTCTGCGGGACGAACGCCCTTGAAAAAACCGGAGCGCTGCGCCAGCACACGCCTTGCTTCATCCGCCGCAGGCGGCGCTTCGGCGGTGCTGCCACCCACCCTTTTTTCGGAAGCCGGGGCTTTTGCTCTCTTGCGCTTAGCCAATATTTGCGGCGGGACTGACGCCCTTGCAAATATTGGAGCGCGGCGCCAACAACAGCTCCCTCCCTCTGCCGCTGGCAGCGGTCGCTGCTGTTGCCCCAGACCCCATTCTGGGTGTATGGCAGATTTCAAGCTGTTTCATGGGATTGCTCTAAAATCCAAAGAAAAAGGCGAAGCTCCATGCAGGGCGCTTCGCCTTTTTTGCCGCCTTTTGCTCGCCGGGGTTATTTGCGGCCTGTCTTGGCCCGGGCGGCCAGCTGCTCGGGGGAGGGGGGAATATCCCCCTGCGCCGCCTTTTCCAGGTGGCTGATCCGCTGGTCCAGGGCGGTGAGCCGCTGATCCACCATGTCGGGCAGGTCCTGCTGGTCGAGGTCGTCCGCCGGGACCACCGTCTTGCTGTTGATTCGGACCACCTCGGCGGGGTTGCCGACGGCGGTGCAGTTGGCGGGCAGGTTGTGGAGCACGATGCTGCCTGCGCCCACCCGGGCGTTGTCCCCGATAAAGACCGGGCCCAGCACCTTGGCCCCCGCGCCGATCAGGACGTTGTCGCCCAGGGTGGGGTGGCGCTTGCCCTGGTCCTTGCCGGTGCCGCCCAGGGTCACGCCATGGTAGATGGTGCAGTTGTCGCCGATCTCGGTGGTCTCGCCAAAGACGATCCCCATGCCGTGGTCGATGAACAGGCACTTGCCGATCTTTGCGCCGGGGTGAATCTCAATGCCGGTGAGATGCCGTCCGGTCTGGCTGATGAGCCGGGCCAGAAAAAACCGCTTGTGCCGGTAGAGCCAGTGGGCCGCGCGGTGAAAGACCAGAATATGAAAGCCGGGATAGAGCAGGATCACCTCCAGCACGCTGCGCGCTGCGGGGTCCTTGTGCTGGATGTTCCGCGCATCCTCGAGCAAACCCATAGAGAAAACCTCCTTGCCAAAAAACGCTGCGGCCCGCCCCTTTTTGCAAGGCGTGGGGCCGTACTCTTTTATTGTAGCATAACGGCCCGGGAAAGTACAGGCGCAGGCCCCGCCAGGGCGGGATTTTGCCCGTCCCGGGCGGTCGGGACGGTTTTTCGTAATTGTCGCCAAAAAATGGGGCGGTCTGCCGGGTACTTTTCACACCGAAAAAAGGCGGGATAGGATTGACACTTTTCGCGGTTCTATGATAAAATATATTGAAATACAATGCAAAGAAGGAGGAGGCGCTTCATGCTGAACGGGCTGTCGGGCCGTGTGAACCGGAAATTCAAGATGCATTCTTCGGCGTTCTTTGGCGTGGGAGCGTTGTTTTCTTTTGTTGCAGGATAGCTTTTCCCTTTGCGGGGAAAAGTTTTTTTTTGCCTGCCCGCAGGCGTCAAACATCACGGAAGGAGAAGGGTATGCTGCTTCAAAATGCCGTCAACGCACGGGGGGAGACCATCGAAATCTATATGAAGGACGGGAAGATTCAGGCCGTGGGCCGGGATCTTTCGGCCCTGGCCCGGCCCGGGGAGGAAGCGCTGGACGCCGCAGGGCGGACGGTCCTGCCCGCCTTTGTGGACCTGCACTGTCACTGGCGGACCCCCGGGTTTGAATATAAGGAGGACATCGAGACCGGCAGCCGCGCCGCAGCGGCGGGGGGATATACCTTCGTCAATCTGATGCCCAACACAAAGCCGGTCTGTTCCTCGGCCGCCCAGGCCGCCGAGGTGGAGCAGAAGGCCGCGGAAATCGGCCTGTGCGACGCCAACCAGACCGTCTCGATCACCGAGAACTTCGACGGCAAGACGCTGGACCACCTCAAAACCCTGCCCGCCAACGTGAAGTTTATCACCGAGGACGGCCACGGCGTCCAGGACACCGCCACCATGGCCCGGGCCTTTGCCATCTGCACCCAGCGGGACATCACGGTCATGAGCCACGCCGAGGATATGGAAATCAGCCCCTGGGACTACCGTCTGGCCGAGGACATCGAGACGGTGCGGAACTGCTGGCTGAGCGAATACTACCAGACACGGCTGCATATGTGCCATGTCTCCACCCGGGGGGCCGTCGAGGCCATCCGGATTGCAAAGTTCCGGGGCGCTCCGGTCACCTGCGAGGTGACCCCGCATCACCTGTGGTTTACCAAGGACAGCTGCGATTACCGGGTGAACCCGCCCATCCGGACCGCTGACGACGTTCAGGCCCTGCTGGACGGGATTCGGGACGGTACGGTGGACGCCATCGCCACCGACCACGCCCCCCACTCGGAAGAGGACAAGCTCAAGGGGATGGCCGGCATGGTGGGCAGCGAGACGGCCTTCGGGGTCTGCTATACAAAGCTCTGCCGGGAGGAGGGCCTGCCCCTCGAGCTGGTCAGCCATCTCATGAGCGAGGGCCCGGCGCAGATTCTGGGCCTTGCCAAGGGGCGGATCGAGCCGGGCTACGACGCCGATCTGGTGCTGGTGGACCTGAACACCCCCTATAAGGTGGAGAAGGAAAAGCTCCACTCCAAGTCTCACAACTGCCCCTACGACGGGGCCGAGCTGTACGGCCGGGTCTGCACCACCATCAAGGGCGGAAAAGTGACCTGGCAGGCCGAATAAACTCCCGCCCCGGCGGATCAAGCTGTATTTATATGAAAGAGAGGATCACTCCCATGACCAATATGGATAAACTGTACGAAGCGGTCGCGGCCCGCGGCCCGGTCTGCGTCGGCCTGGACACCGACTTCTCCTATCTGCCCGAGGGCTACGCCGACTCTGCCCTGACCCCGGGGGAAAATATTGTCCGGTTCAACAAGGCCCTCATCGAGGCCACCAAGGGGGTGGCGGGCTGCTTCAAGGTGCAGATCGCCTATTATGAGTCGCTGGGCCTGGACGGCCTGCGGGCCTATGCCGAGACCCTCAAGGCTGTGCGGGCGGCGGGAGTACCGGTCATTGCCGACATCAAGCGGGGCGACATCGCAAAGACGGCGGAAATGTACGCCATGGGCCACTTCACCGGCGATTTCGAGGCCGATTTCGTGACTCTGGCCCCCTACATGGGCCTCGACTCCATCAGCCCCTATCTGCCCTACGCCGAACAGCAGGGCAAGGGCCTGTTCGTCCTCTGCCGCACCTCCAACGGCGGCGCAAAGGACTTTGAGTATGCAAAGCTGGAGGATGGCCGCCACGTCTACGATCTGGTGGGCGACAAGCTCAATGAGCTGGGCAAGGGCTACATGGGCGAGCACGGCTACTCCTCCATCGGTCTGGTCATCGGCGGCACCCACATCGAGGAGGCCACCGAGATCCGCGCCAAATATAAGGACAGCTTCTTCCTGATTCCGGGCTACGGCGCCCAGGGCGGCAAGGCCGAGGACATCGCCCAGTATCTGACCAAGGGCAACGGCGGCACCGTCAACTCCAGCCGGGGCATCCTGCTGGCCTACAAGAAGCAGCCGGGCGTCGCTTTCGACGAGGCGGCCTACAACGAGTGCGTCAACATGAAGGAGGCCATCGCCCATGCGTGCAGCCTGCTGTGAAGCCACCGTCCTCCGCCATGAGGCGGTGGCGGAGGACATCCGCCTGCTGCGGGTCCACTGGCCCGACGCGGAACACGCCCCCCACGCGGGACAGTTTTTCACCCTGCGCTCCTGGCCTGCGGAGGAAGGCCCCTTCCTCTCCCGGCCCATCAGCGTCCACAAGTGGGAGCCTGAGACTCTGACGGTGGAGTTCCTCTACCAGATTCTCGGCGAGGGAACCCGGAAGCTGTCCCTTCTCCGCCCGGGGGAGACCTTCCAGCTCACCGGCCCCATGGGCAACGGCTTTGACGTCCCGGCCCTGGCAAAGGACTATAAAAAGATTGCCGTGGTGGGCGGCGGCATCGGCACCGCGCCCATGTACCAGCTGACACGGGAGCTGGCGGCAGCCGGTGTGAAGCCGGACGTTTTTTTCGGCTTCCGGGACAAGCCCTACTGCATGGAGGAATACCGCCCCATTGCAAACCTCGTCAAGGTGTCCACCGACACCGGCGCGGTGGGCTTCCACGGCTTTGTCACCCAGCTGTACGACCCGGCGGACTATGAGCTGGTTCTGGTCTGCGGGCCGACGGTCATGATGAAGAACGCGGCCCGGCTCTGCGCCGAAAAGGGGACGAAATGTCTGGTCAGCCTCGAAAAGAAGATGGCCTGCGGCATCGGGGCCTGCCTCGGCTGCACCTGCGAGACAAAATCCGGCGAAGGAAAGAGCGTCTGCAAGAACGGCCCCGTCTTTGACGCCAAGGAGGTGTTCTGATGGCGGATTTAACGACCAGCCTGCTGGGCTTTTCCATGAACAGCCCCATCATCGGCGCGTCCGGCACGGTGGGCTATGGGGTGGAGTATGAGGAGCTGGCCGATTTCAGCAAAATCGGCGGCATCTCCGGCAAGGGTCTGACCCTTCACGGCCAGTACGGCAACAAGGGCGAACGGCTCTGGGAGACCCCCTCCGGCCTCATCAACAGCATCGGCCTCCAGAACCCCGGCGTCCGGCACTTCATCGATGTGGAGCTGCCCGAGATGCTGGAGCTCAAGAGCCGGTACGGCACCGTGGCCATCGCGAATCTGGGCGGCCACAGTGAGGAAGAATATGTGGAAGGCGCGGCGATGCTCAGCGAGAGCGCCGTGGACATCATTGAGCTGAACATCAGCTGCCCCAACGTCAAGGCGGGCGGCATGGCCTACGGCGTAAAGGCCGGGGCCGCGGGCGCGGTCGTCAAGATGGTGCGGGACGTCTGCAAAAAGCCCCTGATGGTCAAGCTCAGCCCCCAGGCCGAGAACATCCCCGAGATGTGCAGGGCCGTCGAGGCTGCGGGCGCGGACGCCATCAGCCTGACCAACACCTTCCAGGCCTGCGCCATTGATCTCGAAAAGCGCCGCCCGGTGTTCGACAACATCTTCGCGGGGCTGTCCGGCCCGGCCGTCCGGCCCATCGCGCTGCGGATGGTCTGGCAGGCGGTGGGCGCGGTGCAGATTCCGGTGGTGGGCCTCGGCGGCATCGCCACCGGCAAAGACGCCCTGGAGTTCATCATGGCCGGGGCGGCCGCCGTCCAGGTGGGCGCGGCCAACTTTGCAAACCCCCGGGCGATGGAGACCATCGCCGACGAGATGGCCCAGTGGATGGACCGCCACAATGTGGCGAACCTGGACGAGATCCGGGGCTGCGCCCGCTGAAACAGCGCTTTTTCCGGATGGAATTGAAATTCGGTCCCGTGCATGATACAATACGGGGAATCATCATTCAAGAAAACCAAGAGAGGGAGACGTACAATGAGCGAAGCGATTGAGATTTTGAAGAGCTGCGACGCATTTCTGGAGGGCCACTTCCTGCTGTCCTCGGGCCGCCATTCCAGCGCCTACTGCCAGATGGCCTATCTTCAGCAGTATCCGGACCGCTGTGCCGAGGTCATGAAGCCGGTGGCCGACAAGATCAAGGAGATGGATGTGGACGTCATCGTCGGCCCGGCCATGGGCGGCATTGTCTACGCCTATGAGCTGGCCCGCCAGACCGGCAAACGCGCCATCTTCACCGAGCGGGTGGACAATGTCATGACCCTGAAGCGGTTTGCCATCCAGCCGGGCGAAAAGTGCATCATCGCCGAGGATGTGGTGACCACCGGCATCTCCTCTCTGGAGACCAAGCGGGTCATCGAAGAAGCCGGCGGCGTCTGCCTTGGCATCACCTGCGTGGTGGACCGCACCAAGCCTGAGGCGCCGTCCCCCATCCCCATCCTGGCCAGCGCCCTCAAGCTGGACCTGCCCAACTATGCCCCGGAGGAGTGCCCCCTCTGCAAGGAGGGCAAGCTGCCTCTGGTCCACCTGGGCAGCCGCAAGATGAAGCAGGAAGCAAAGCAGACCCTGTGAACCTTCTGCGGGCAAAACAAGGTTTAAACGAGGTTATCGGAATGAACGCATATCTTCTTTTGGCAAACGGCATGGTCTTTGCGGGCCGGTCTGTGGGCGCGGAGGGCGTCACCGTGGGCGAGGTGGTCTTCGCCACCGGTATGGTGGGCTTTCAGGAGACCCTGACCGACCCCAGCTACTACGGCCAGATCATCACCCAGACCTATCCGCTCATCGGCAACTACGGCATGAACAGCCAGGACATGGAGTCCGGCAAGATCTGGGCCCGGGGCTATATCGTGCGGGAGGCCTGCACCGCCCCCTCCAACTGGCGCTGTGAGGAAACCCTGGACAGCTTTTTGAAGAAAAACAACATCATCGGCATCGAGGGGGTCGACACCCGCCACCTGACCCGGATCATCCGGGAGAGCGGCGTCATGAACGGTGCGATCCTCACCGAATTCGACCCCGCTGACCCGGCCAACGCGGCCCGGACCGAGGCCCTGCTGGCCGAGATCCGCGCCTACGCCGTGACCGACGCGGTCAAGACGGTTACCTGCGCTGCCCCCGAAGTCTATAACCCCCAGGGCGGCCTTCACATCGCCCTGATGGATTATGGCTGCAAGCGGAACATCGTCCGCTGCCTGACCAAGCGGGGCTGCAAGGTCACCGTCATGCCCGGCTATTCCACCGCCGAGCAGGTCAAGGCCCTGAACCCCGACGGCATCATGCTCTCCAACGGCCCCGGCGACCCCGCCGAGCCGGTGGAGGTCATCGAGAACCTGCGCCAGATCTTTGCGCTGGGCATTCCCACCTTCGGCATCTGCCTGGGCCATCAGCTCTCGGCTCTGGCGGCAGGCGCCAAGACCGTCAAGCTCAAGTACGGCCACCGGGGCGCAAACCAGCCCGTGACCGATTTTGCCAGCGGCCGCACCTTCATCACCAGCCAGAACCACGGCTACGCGGTGGTGGGCGAGGAGCTGCCCGCCGAGATGGGCGCTGTGGCCCAGGTCAACGCCAACGACGGCACCTGCGAGGGCATCCAGTACAAAAAGTGGAACTGCTTCACCGTCCAGTTCCACCCGGAAGCGAACGGCGGCCCCAAGGACACCGAATTTCTTTTCGACCGCTTCCTCGATAACGTCAAAGCTGCAAAGGAGGGGCGCTGAACATGCCTAAGGACCCTAGTATTAAGAAGGTGCTGGTCATTGGTTCCGGCCCCATCATCATCGGCCAGGCGGCGGAGTTCGACTACTCCGGCACCCAGGCCTGCCGCGCCCTCAAGGCCGAAGGCATCGAGACCGTCCTGCTCAACTCCAACCCCGCCACCCTCATGACCGACCCCGACGTGGCCGACCACGTCTATATCGAACCCATGACCCTCGAGGTGGTGGAGCGGATTCTGGACATTGAAAAGCCGGACTCCGTCCTGCCCAACCTCGGCGGCCAGATGGGCCTGAACCTCTCGATGGAGCTGGCCCGTAGCGGCTATCTGGATAAAACCGGCATCCGCCTGCTGGCCTGCAAGCCCGAAACCATCGACCGGGCCGAGGACCGGGAGCTGTTCAAGGAGACCATGGAAAAGCTCCATCAGCCCATCATCCCCTCGGAGGTGGTGGAAACGCTGGAGGACGCTCTGGCCTGCGCCGACCGGATCGGCTATCCCGTCATCGTCCGCCCCGCCTTCACCATGGGCGGCACCGGCGGCGGCATCTGCGAGGACAAGGCAAAGCTCATCGAGATCGGCACCAACGGCCTCCGTCTTTCCCCCATCCATCAGATTCTGGTGGAAAAGTGCATCGCGGGCTGGAAAGAGATCGAGTATGAGGTCATGCGGGACCACAAGGGCAACGTCATCACCGTCTGCAACATGGAGAACCTGGACCCCGTCGGCATCCACACCGGCGACTCGGTGGTCGTGGCTCCCTCCCAGACCCTGACCGACCACGAGTACCAGATGCTCCGCACCGCCGCGCTGGACATCATCACCGAGCTGGGCATCGAGGGCGGCTGCAACTGCCAGTTTGCCCTCAAGCCTGACAGCTTCGACTATGCGGTCATCGAGGTCAACCCCCGCGTGTCCCGTTCCTCGGCTCTGGCGTCCAAGGCCACCGGCTACCCCATCGCTAAGGTTGCCACC
The DNA here is from genome assembly GCA_018883885.1 of Candidatus Faecalibacterium intestinavium. GTDB lineage: Bacteria > Bacillota > Clostridia > Oscillospirales > Ruminococcaceae > Faecalibacterium > Faecalibacterium intestinavium. The sequence continues at coordinate 8,352 of JAHLFH010000127.1, forward strand.
AAGATCGCCATCGGCTACACGCTGGACGAGATCACCAACGACGTCACCGGCAAGACCTGCGCCTGCTTTGAGCCTGCGCTGGACTACATTGTCGTCAAGTACCCCAAGTGGCCCTTCGATAAATTCGTTTACGCCGACAAGTCTCTGGGAACCCAGATGATGGCCACCGGCGAAGTCATGTCCATCGGCAACAGCTTTGAGGCCGCCATGATGAAGGCTGTCTCCTCCATCGAGCTGGGGATGGACACCCTGACCCACAAGCCCTTTGAAGAGCTGACCGATCAGGAGGTCATCGCCCACATGCACATTCAGGACGCCGAGCGGGTGTTCTGCGTCTATGAGGCCCTCAAGCGGGGAATCGACCACGAGACCATTTACAAGATCACCAGGATCGACTGGTGGTTCCTGGACAAGATGCAGCATCTGGCCAACCTGGAAAAGGGTCTGGCCCGCTGCAACGGCACTCTGAGCCTCGAGCAGTACAAGGAGGCCAAGAAGTACGGCTTCCAGGACAAGACCATCAAGCGTCTGGCGCAGGTGGAAACTCTTCCCATCGAGAACTACCGGGCCGGCTTCAAGATGGTCGATACCTGCGCCGCCGAGTTCTCGGCCAACACCCCCTATTTCTACTCCACCTACGACGGCGACAACGAGGCCGCCGCGTTCATCGAGGCCAAGGAGGCGGAGCGTGCAGGGGAGAAGAAAAAGAAGATTCTGGTCTTTGGCTCCGGCCCCATCCGGATCGGCCAGGGCATCGAGTTTGACTACTGCTCGGTCCACTGCGTCTGGACCCTCAAGAAGAACGGCTGCGAGGCCATTCTGGTCAACAACAACCCTGAGACCGTCTCCACCGACTTTGACACCGGCGACCGCCTCTATTTCGACCCCCTGACCCCCGAGAGCGTGGACAACATCATCGCCACCGAGAAGCCGGACGGGTGCGTCGTCCAGTTCGGCGGCCAGACCGCCATCAAGCTGGCCAAGCACATGGACGAAATCGGCCTGCCCATCCTGGGCACCCCGGCGGACGCCATCGACGAGGCCGAGGACCGGGAACGGTTCGACGAGCTGCTGGAGCGGTGCGGGATTCCCCGCGCCCCCGGCCGCACCGTCTTTAATCTGGAGGAAGCTCTGGCCGCCGCCGACGAGATCGGCCTGCCGGTGCTGATGCGTCCCTCCTACGTTCTGGGCGGCCAGAATATGATCGTCGCTTACACCAAGGCCGACGTCATCGAGTATATGGGCGTCATCACCGAGCATGTGGATATGGACCACCCCGTCCTGCTGGACAAATATATTCAGGGCACCGAGTGCGAAGTGGACGCCATCTGCGACGGCGAGAACTTCCTGATCCCGGGCATCATGGAGCAGGTGGAGCGGACCGGCGTCCATTCCGGCGACTCCATCTGCGTCTATCCCGCCCAGCACCTGACCCAGAAGGTCATCGACACCATGGTGGATTACACCGGCCGCTTCGCCCGGGAACTCAAGGTGGTGGGTCTGGTCAACGTTCAGTATGCCGTTTCCAACAACAAGGTCTATGTCATCGAGGTGAACCCCCGTTCCTCCCGTACCGTCCCCTACATCTCCAAGGTCACCGGCGTTCCGATGGTGGATTTGGCGGTCCGCTGCTGCCTGGGCGAAAAGCTGACGGATATGGGCTACGGCACCGGCCTGCACCCCAACGCCCCCTATGTGGCGGTCAAGGTGCCTGTCTTCAGCTTTGAGAAGCTGCACGGCGTGGACACCCAGTTCGGCCCCGAGATGAAGTCCACCGGCGAGGTGCTGGGCATTGCGCCCAACTACCACGACGCCCTGCTCAAGGGTCTGATCGGCGCGGGCTATACCTTCAAGACCCCCGGCCCCGCCAGCTGCTGCATCTTCACCGTGAAGGACAGCGACAAGCCCGAGTTTGTGGACATCGCCTGGAAGCTCAAGAGCATGGGCTACAAGCTCTACGGTACCTCCGGCACCTGCGCATGGCTGAACAAGCACATGGTTCCCTGCAACGAGGTGCGGAACATGTCGGGCGAGTCGCCCAACATCATCGACCTGCTCCAGAGCGGTCTGGTGGACTATGTGTTCTCCACCAGCGCCAAGGGCCGCGACCCCCGGCGGGATTCGGTCCGCCTCCGCCGCAAGGCCGTCGAGCTGAGCATTCCCTGCATCACCGCGGTGGATACGGCCACGGCGCTGGTCAACTGCCTGCGCAGCGAGCACAGCCTGAAAAACATTCCGCTGGTGGATATTGCGACGCTGTATCGCAACAAATAAGCTTCGTGTGTAAAGCAAGCCGTTTCGTGCGCAAAGTATCGCAATAACCCCTGCATTTTGCTATACTCTACAGCGCAAAATTTGCCAAAATACGTTACTTTTGGCGGAAATTCCAGCCCTTCAGCCAGATGCAAAAATTGTGCTATGCATCTGGCTGTCGTTGGGCTATGGAGGCTCCGCCAAAAGAGGAACTTGCTGTTCCAGGAGGATATCGATACATGACCCGTTCCCAGATGATCGAGACTGTTGCACGCAAAACCGGCTTCACCGAGAGCCAGGTGGAAATGACGATGGACGCCATGTTCAACCAGATCGCCGAGTGCCTGTGCGCCGACGAGAAGGTGACCATCGCCGGTTTTGGCCGGTTTGAGATGCGTCCCCGCAAGCCCAAGGCTTACACCAACCCCAAGACCAAGGTTTCCAGCCGGCTGGAGTCCACCTCCATCCCCGGCTTCAAGGCCAGCGGCCGCTTCAAGCAGAAGCTGGAGGACGGCCGGATGAACAAGACCGTCGAGGAGACCGCCTGAAAAAGCCCAAAAGGCCGCGTACCCATATGCAGGGGTGCGCGGCCTTTTTGCCGCCATGCTGACATTTTGCCCCGGGCATGTTATACTATAAAAAAGAAAATCGTTTGCCCAGGAGAGGACGGAGTACAAGCCATGCTTTACAGTGAACTGCAATGCAGCGAAGCCATCCGCAAGGCGGTCGAGCGGATGGGGTTTACCGAAATGACCGAAGTTCAGGAAAAGACCATCCCCCTTATGATGGCAGGCAGGGACGTCATCGCCAAGGCCCCCACCGGCACCGGCAAAACCTGCGCCTTCGGAATCCCGGTGGTGGAACAGATCGACCCGGAAAAGAAATACCCGCAGGCCGTCATCCTGGCTCCCACCCGGGAGCTGGCCCAGCAGATCGCCCAGGAGCTTTCCGAGCTGGCCTGGTTTCTGCCTGAAGTACAGGTGGCCTGCGTCTACGGCGGCGCCAATATGGACAAGCAGGCCCGCCGCCTGGCGGAAGGCTGCCAGATCGTGGTGGCTACCCCGGGCCGCCTGATGGACCATTACAAGCACCACAGCATTGATATCTCTCATGTCACCCAGATCGTGCTGGACGAAGCGGATGAGATGCTGAACATGGGCTTTTATAAAGATGTGCGGCATATCATCGACCTGATGAAAGCCCGTAAGGCGCTGTCCATGTTCTCCGCCACCATCAGCCGGGAGGTGATGGACATCGGCTGGCTCTATCAGAAGGACGCCGAGGAGATTACCGTCCAGCCTCAGGAGGAGAGTCAGCCCAAGATCACCCAGTATATGCTGGAAACCTCGGGGAGGAACAAGCTCTCCGACCTTGCCCAGCTCATCATTGGGGAGGGCTACAAGCGGGTCATGGTCTTCTGCGATACCAAGTTCGCCACAGCCACCCTGGCCAACCAGCTGGCCCGTCTGGGCTTCTCGGTGGACTGCCTCCACGGCGACCTTTCCCAGAAGGAACGAAACCAGATCATGCAGAATTTCCGGGAGGGAAAGCTTGCCATTCTGGTTGCGACAGACGTGGCGGCCCGGGGCATCGACGTCTCGGATGTGGACGCCGTCGTCAACTACGATGTCCCCTCGGACAATGAACACTATACCCACCGGATCGGCCGCACCGGCCGCGCAAAAAAAGAGGGGGTCAGCTATCTGTTCTACCTGCCCGAGGAGAAAAAGCGGGTTACAGAGCTGCTCCGGCTGACCCGGAACTCGGAACTGTGTACGCCGGTCCATTTCGATTTTAACCACGAGAGGATTGTGGTAGAAAAGAAAGCAGACCCGGCGGATCGGTTCCAAATCAAGTGCTATTTCTGATTGAGCAGATGCACCCCGGAAGGCTCCCGAGAAAGGAGGAGCCTTCCGTTTTTTGCAAAAAAGAGGGAAAAAACTCAAAAAAGGTGTTGACAAAAGCTTGGTCGAGTGGTATTATACTCGAGCACCCCGGGTGACACGAAAGAATGACTCTTGGGGAGCCCACAAAAACCAATCGAAACTGTCCAAAACGCTTTGAAAAAAGCGCTTGACAAACGAGCGGCTGAGTGGTAAAATAAAGAGGTCGCCAGCCGAAAGG
>JAHLFH010000128.1 GCA_018883885.1 Candidatus Faecalibacterium intestinavium
CGGCGGAGCCGCCGGAGCGCCGCCCGGCGGGGGAACCGGTCATCCGGATTTCCCACCTGAAAAAAGCCTACTCCAATGTGACCCCCCTCAAGGACATCAACACCGAGATCCGGCAGGGGGACGTCATCTCCATCATCGGCCCCTCGGGCACCGGAAAGAGCACCCTGCTGCGCTGCCTCAACCGGCTGGAGGAGCCGACGGAAGGGGAGATCACCGTTCTGGGCCGGTCCATGACCGGGGCGTCCCCCCGGGAGCTCAGCGCCCTGCGCCGCCGGATGGGGATGGTGTTCCAGTCCTTCTACCTGTTCCCTCACCTGACGGTGATTGAAAACATCATGCTGGGGCCGGCGGAACTGCTGGGCGTCAGCCGCCCGGAGGCATACCGCCGGGGAATCGAGCTGCTGAAAAAGGTCGGCCTGGCGGAAAAAGCCCTGAATTACCCGGACGAATTGTCCGGCGGCCAGAAACAGCGGGTGGCCATCGCCCGGACTCTGGCCATGGACCCGGAGATCGTCCTCTTTGACGAGCCGACCTCCGCGCTGGACCCCACCATGGTGGGAGAGGTGCTGTCGGTCATCCGCAGCCTGGCCGGCCAGGGGCTGACCATGCTCATCGTGACCCACGAAATGAAATTCGCGCGGGATGTCTCCACCCGGGTCTTTTATATGGACCAGGGGATTATATATGAGGAGGGTGCGCCGGAGCAGGTCTTTGAACACCCCAGGACCGACCGCTGCCGCGCCTTTGTCCACCGGCTCAAGACCTTCCACACCGAGATCCGCTCCCGGGAGTTCGACTTCCTGAGCGTCTCCTCCGAGATCGACGGCTTTGCCCGCAAGCATCTGCTGGGGGCAAACCAGTCCCTGAAATTCCAGCAGATTTTTGAGGAGCTGTGCGTGGCGGTGCTGCTGCCGGTTCTTCCCGGGGAGGGCGGCTGGACCCTGCAATTCGACGCGGCCTGCCGGGAGGACGGCAGCGAGTGCGAGGCGGTGATCCGCTGGGAAGGCGAGGCCTTTGACCCCCTGACCCGGGGCGAGGCCCTGAGCGTCCGGCTGGCGCTGGCCAAAACCCGGGAGAGCAATTGGAACTGGGAAGAAGGCGTCAACACCGTGACGATCCGGTTCTGAGGGCTCCGGCGCGGAGATGGAAAGGAAGGGATTGCGCGTGAACATCGAAAAAACCATGGACGGCGGAAAGCTGACCATCGCCCTGGAGGGGCGGCTGGACACCGTCACCGCCCCCCGGCTGGAGGCGGAGATCAAAAACGGCCTGGCGGGGGTCGCCGAGCTGGAATTTGATTTTTCCAGACTGGAGTACCTCTCGTCCGCCGGGCTGCGGGTGCTGCTTTCCGCCCGAAAGATTATGAACCGGCAGGGAACCATGGTGGTCCGCCATGCCAACGAGACCATCCGTGAGGTGTTTGAAATCACCGGCTTCAGCGATTTCCTGACCGTTGAAGCCTGAAACAGAAAAGGAGGAGAACGATTGCCATGAAGAATTCTGAAACCGTCCGCCCGGAGCTGCCCAACATCATCGGCCTGTCTCACATCTGCATCTTTGTGGACGACATGGAGAAAGCGGTGGAGTACTACCGCGCCCTGCTGGGGGTCCAGCCCGACCACTGCCTGTCCCACTGGAAGAACAAGGGCTTTTTCCAGGCCGGCGGCTTTGTGGAGCAGGCCGACGAGGGGGACGTCTCCATCGCCTTTGTCAACGTGCCGGGCACAAAGCTCACGCTGGAGCTGATGCAGTACCACTCCCCCAAGGGGCGGACCGAGCCGGTGATCTTTGCGGCCAACGACGTCAGCGGCGCCCGCCATGTGGCTCTGAAGGTCACCAACATCGAGGAGGCCTTCGCCCACATTCAGGCCATGCCGGATACCCGGCTCATCAACGAGACCGAGGCGTACCGGGTCTACCAGATCAGCGAGACCCGGCCCTCGGAGGTCCGCTTCTTTGACCAGGCGCCCGGCCAGACCGACGAGCGGAACGACGAGACCGCCCGCATCCTCAGCAAGGTCCGGTATTTCTACTTCATCGACCGGTACGGCCTCCAGTGGGAGTTTGAGGAAGGCCATACCGACATCGGCGATTGACGGCACAGCGGCTGCTCTGCCGTAATACGGGAACGGTTCCGCCCGGCAGGGATGCCGCCGGGCGGATTTGTTCCGGGGGGCTTTTTGGCCCCATATACCAAGTCCAAAGGAGGAAAACAGCGATGATCAAACGCTGGATTGCGGGAATCTGCGCCCTGCTGTGGGCGGTGTCTCTGGCTGCCTGCGGGAGCGCAGAGCAGACGGAAACGGCAGCCAGTGGGGTGGATTCCCCGGTTGCGGGGAAAAAGGTGGCCTACATCATGCAGATGGCCCCGTCGGATATTTTCCAGATGTGGTCCCAGTCTGCCCAGCAGACGGCGGAACAGCTGGGGATGGAGTACGACGCCTTTTTCTGCGGCGGCTCGGACGCCCAGTGGCAGGATACGGTCTCCCAGTGCGCGGCGGCGGGCTATGACGGGCTGCTGCTGAGCCACGGCGGGCAGAACTATTCCTATAACTTCCTGAAAAGCCTGCTGGAGCAGTACCCGGACCTGAAGATTGTCACCTTCGACACCCAGTTCAAGGACGGCAGCGGCCAGACCCAGACGCTGGAGGGGGTGACCCAGTTCTTCCAGCAGGATTCCCAGTTTGCCCAGCTGCTGCTGGAGTACATTTGCAGCGAGCTGTACCCGGAAAAAACAGCGGCGGGGGAGCCGGTCAACATCCTCAAGGTGTGGGTGGGGCCCAATTTCCTGTCGCCCTTTGACCGCCGGGAGGAAGGGTACGCCCTCTACGAAGAAAAAGGGCTGATCCGCACGGTGGAGACCATCGGCCCCTCCGATTTCAGCAACGCCGAGGCTTCCATGGCCGATATCACCACCGCCACCCTGGCGAAATATCAGCCCGGGGAGATCGACGCGGTCTGGTGCTGCTATGACCTCTACGCCAGCGGCGTCTACACGGCCCTGACCCAGGGAGGATACGACATCCCCATGGTGAGCGTGGACATCTGCAACGCGGACATCGAGAAGATGGCCCGGGAGGGTTCGCCCTGGAAGGCCTGCGCCACCACCAACTGGAACTACAACGGCGAATTCGGGATGCGGGTGCTGGCGCTGGAGATGGCCGGGGACTACGACGCCATTGTGGACCCCATGACCGGCGAGACCTCCGCCTGGCTGGAGCTGCCCACCACGGTGGTCACGCAGGAGATGGTCTCGGGCGGCGGGATCAACGTCACCAATCTGGACACCGTGGCGGGGGAGAGCTACACCGAGCGCTCCTGGATGCCCTCTGCCCCCTGGATGGCCCAGCTGCTGGGGGACTGATGAACGCGTATGAGTGAATGGATACTGGAAGCGGACGGGATCAGCGTGGAGTTTCCCGGGGTGAAAGCGCTGGATCATGTGGACTTTCGGCTCCGACCGGGGGAGATTCACGCCCTGGCGGGGGCCAACGGCGCGGGAAAATCCACCCTGATGAAGGTGCTGTCCGGCACAAACCCCGGCTATCAGGGGCAGGTGCGGCTGGACGGCGAACCGGTGGAGCTGCGCAGCCCGGCGGCGGCCCAGCGGCTGGGCATCCGGATTGTCTGTCAGGAGGTGGATCAGGCGCTGGCCCCCGCCCTCTCGGCGGCGGAGAATATGCTGCTGGACGAGCTGGGCCGGCCCGGGAAGCTCTGGGTGGACTGGCCCGCCCTCTGCCGCCGGGCGGAGGAGATGGCCCGCCGCCTCGGGATGGAGTTTGACGTCCGCACGCCGGTCAGCCGGCTGACGCTGGCCCAGAAGCAGATGGTTCTGATCGCCCGGGCCGTCCGCGGACGCTGCCGGGTCCTTCTGCTGGACGAACCCACCGCGCCCCTGAGCACGGTGGAGACGGAGACCCTCTTTTCCCTCTGCCGGGAGCTGGTCCGGGACGGGCGGCTGTCCATCGTCTTTATCTCCCACCGCCTGCCCGAGATCCTCCAAATCTGCGGGCGGTATACCGTGCTGCGGAACGGGCAGCTGGCCGCCAGCGGCCCCATCGGCCCCGAAACCACAGCCGGGGAGCTGGTGGCCCATATGCTGGGCGGCGGGATGGACCCCGCCCACACCCCGGACTCCCGCCCGGCAGGGGAAACGCTGCTGTCGGTCCGGGAGCTTTCCAGCCGGGACGGCGCCGTCCGGAAGATCAGCCTGACGGTGCGCCGGGGGGAGATCGTGGCTGTCTCTTATACACATCTGACGCTGCCGACGAT
>JAHLFH010000129.1 GCA_018883885.1 Candidatus Faecalibacterium intestinavium
CGCCAGAGCCATCTGCCCCAGAGCCGCCAAAAGCCCCAGCCCCGCCGCCGAGAGAACCAGAAGCCGCAGCATCCCCCGGGCCCGGGCGGGGTCCTTTTCCAGTTCTTCGGCCAGCAGCCGGGTGGCCGCCACCGAAACCCCGGCCGTGGCCAGGGTGACAAAGAGGCCGTAAACCGCCAGGATCAGCTGGTACAGGCCCATCCCCTCGCCCCCCAGCACCCCCGCCAGGTAGATTCGCAGCCCCATTCCCGCCAGACGGAGCGCCACATCCGAGGCCGTCAGCATGGCCGCGTTTTTCAGGTAACTCGCCCGCATCCCCCGCGCCTCCCTTCCGATGACCGCAATCCCTTTCAGAATATGCGGGTCTGCGGGAAAAATATGCGGTCTGCCCCCGGGGCGGGGGCGGCTGCCGCCTTGTATCCGGCAAAGGTTTGTGATAAGATAGACTCGTTCCGGGCGGGGCACTCTCCCGCCCTTTCCCAACAGTAACGATAGGAGGAAGCGCACCGCGGCCTTTTGTCCGATGCGCAAAAAGAGAGAATGAGCGAAACTTGCAACCATGACTGCTCCAGCTGCGGGCAGGACTGCGCCTCCCGGCAGGCTCCTCAGCACGAGGCCCCCAACCCCAACAGCCGGGTGAAGAAGATCATCGGCGTGGTGTCCGGCAAGGGCGGCGTCGGCAAAAGCATGACCAGCGCCCTGCTGGCCTGCGCCATGCGCCGCCGCGGCTACCGCTGCGGCATCCTGGACGCCGACATCACCGGCCCGTCCATCCCCAGACTTTTCGGCATCCATGGCCGGGCCATGGCCGATGAAAAGGGCTGCTGGCCCATCCAGAGCCGGATGGGCATCGACGTCATGAGCATCAACCTTCTGGTGGAAAACGAGGAAGACCCCGTGGTCTGGCGCGGGCCGGTCATCGCCGGGGCCGTCAAGCAGTTCTGGACCGACGTGGTCTGGAAGGACGTTGACTTCCTGTTTGTGGATATGCCTCCGGGAACCGGCGACGTCCCCCTGACCGTCTTCCAGAGCCTGCCGGTGGACGGCATCGTCGTGGTGGCCAGCCCCCAGGAGCTGGTGAGCATGATCGTCGCCAAGGCCGTCAATATGGCCCAGATGATGAACATTCCCATCCTCGGCATCGTTGAAAACATGAGCTATCTGGTCTGCCCCGACTGCGGCAGGCAGATCAGCCTCTTTGGCGAGAGCCATGTGGAACAGATCGCCGCAAAGCACGGCCTGTCCGTCCTGGCCAAAATGCCCATCGACCCCGAGCTGGCAAAGCTGGCCGACAACGGCGGCATCGAAACCTACGGCGGAGACTACCTCTCCGGCGCAGCTGACGCCATCGAAAAACTGCTGTAATATCCCCCTGTTTCCCAAAAATACCGGCAGACCGTGCCCGCCCTGCAACTCGGGGCGGGCATTTTGCTTGGGGCGAACGGGGGCCAGGCGGAAAAAACATACTTTTTCATCTGTCGATGAAATTCATTTCAACTTTAAATAAAGAATCAAAACCGTGTTTTTCTGTTTTAATTTTCGTTTTGTGAAGCAGTTCATTCTTTTTTTCTGTTTTTTTAAACATTTCTTCGGTTTCTCTATTGTCAAACGCTTCCCGAGGTTTTATAATAGGAAAGCGTAAAGCGCCCTGCACGATGGCAGGGGCTGGCAAATCAGAAAAAGACATGGCTGTCGGCGCCGCGCCAGCAAAACGGGCCTCAGACGGCCCCGGCAAGGCGCGGCTGTGTCTTTACTGGATGGGAAAAGGAGAGTTTTTTATGCTGACGAACGAATATCTGAAGCGTGTCTACGACGGTCTGGCCCAGCGCAACGCTCACGAGCCTGAGTTTTTGCAGGCTGTCCGCGAGGTTCTGGAGAGCATCCAGCCCCTGGTGGAAAAGCACCCTGAGTACGAGAAGGCCGGCCTGATTGAGCGGATGGTCGAGCCCGAGCGGATCATCACCTTCCGTGTGCCCTGGGTCGACGATCAGGGTAAGGTCCAGGTCAACCGGGGCTACCGCGTCCAGTTCAACAGCGCCATCGGCCCCTACAAGGGCGGCCTGCGGTTCCACCCCTCTGTCAACCAGAGCATCCTGAAGTTCCTGGGCTTCGAGCAGATCTTCAAGAACAGCCTGACCACCCTGCCCATGGGCGGCGGCAAGGGCGGCTCCGACTTCGACCCCAAGGGCAAGAGCGACATGGAGGTCATGCGCTTCTGCCAGAGCTTCATGACCGAGCTGTACCGCCACATCGGCCAGTTCGTGGACTGCCCCGCCGGTGATATCGGCGTCGGCGGCCGTGAGGTGGGCTATATGTTCGGCCAGTACAAGCGGCTGACCAACAGCTTCCAGGGCGGCATGATTACCGGCAAGGGCCTGACCTTCGGCGGTTCTCTGGCCCGCACCGAGGCCACCGGCTACGGCCTGTGCTACTTCACCGCCGAGGCCCTCAAGTGCATGCGGAACGACAGCTTCGCCGGCAAGACCGTGGTCATCTCCGGCTCCGGCAACGTCGCCATCTACGCCTGCGAGAAGGCCACCCAGCTGGGCGGCAAGGTCGTCACCATGAGCGACTCCAACGGCTATGTCTACGACCCCAACGGCATCGACCTGGCTTACGTCAAGGACCTGAAGGAAGTCCGCCGCGGCCGCATCAAGGAGTATGCGGAGACCCACGCCGGCGCTACCTATGTCGCCGATTGCAGCAAGGTCTGGGAGGTCCCCTGCGACATCGCCCTGCCCTGCGCAACCCAGAACGAGATCAACAAGGAGTCCGCTGAGATTCTGGTCAAGAACGGCTGCACCGTGGTCTGCGAGGGCGCGAATATGCCCAGCACTCCCGAGGCCATCGAGGTCTATCTGGCAAACGGCGTCCTGTACGGACCCGCAAAGGCCACCAACGCAGGCGGCGTCGCCACCTCCGGCCTGGAGATGAGCCAGAACAGCGAGCGCCTGAGCTGGACCTTCGAGGAAGTCGATGCCAAGCTCAAGGGCATCATGGAGGGCATCTTCCACGCCAGCTACGACGCATCCGTCGCCGCCGGCGCCGAGGGCAACCTGATGGTGGGCGCAAACTGCGCAGGCTTCCTGAAGGTCGCCACCGCCATGATGGCACAGGGCATCACCTACTAAGTTTTCGAGCCTCTTTCAAAAGACCGCACCCTTCGGGGCGCGGCCTTTTTTTGCCCCCAGCAGGCAGCAAAACGCCCCGGAGAAGGCCGCGCACTCGGCGCAGGCCCTTTCCGGGGCAGGTTTGTTATTGGTTTATGGTACAGGGAATCACTTCGCCAGCAGCTCGGCGGCCAGAGCGTCCATCTGGGCCTCGGCGGCGGCGTTGACGGCGCTGCGGATGGTGACCACATTCTCGCAGAGGGCGATTTCCTTCATTCCCTCCAGCTGGGTCCGCATCAGCTTTGCGGCCATGGGGGCCCAGGTGCCGTTTTCCATCAGGGCGATGGTCCGCTTCTGGAAGTTCTTGGACTTGAGATGCGCCAGCAGGTTTTCCATCGGCGGGAAGAGCTGGCCGTCGTAGGTAGCGCAGGCCAGAACGGTCTTGCCGCAGCGGAACGCCTCGGTGACCGCGTAGGAGACGTCCACCCGGGTCAGGTCGATCTCCACCACCTTTGCCCCGCCTGCCCGGAGCTTGTCGGCCATCTGATGGGCCGCGGCCCGGGTGTGGCCGTGGATGGAGGCGCTGGCCACCAGAATCTTTTCCGGCTCCTCGGCCTCATACCGGGACCAGATGTCATAGAGGGAGAGATACCGGCTCAGGTCGCCGGTCAGCACCGGGCCGTGGAGGGGGCAGACGGCTGCAATCTCAAGGCCGGCCGCCTTCTTGAGCAGGGCCTGCACCTGGGGACCGTATTTGCCCACGATATTCAGGTAATACCGCCGCGCCTCGGAAGCCCAGTCGGCGTTCTCATCGGAAAGGGTCACCGCGCCGAACCGGCCGAAGGCATCGGCAGAGAAAAGGACCTTCTCGCTGCTCTCATAGCTGAGCATGACCTCGGGCCAGTGGACCATGGGCGCCAGCACAAATTGCAGGGTGTGGCTGCCAAGAGGCAGGGTGTCTCCCTCCTTGACGGTGAGGCGGCGGTCGGCGGCCAGAAACTCCGGGCCGAAGAACTGATCCAGAAAGGCGAAGGTCTTGGCGTTGCCCACCACCTTCATCTCCGGATAGCGGGCGGCCAGGGCCGCCGCGTTGGCGGCGTGGTCCGACTCCACATGGGAGACCACAAGATAATCGGGGGCGCGGCCATTCAGGGCGGCGGTCAGGTTTTCCAGCCAGAACTGGGTGGCCCGGGCGTCCACCGTGTCCATCACGGCCACTTTTTCGTCCAAAATCACATAGGAGTTATAGCTGATGCCGGTGGGGACGGGGTACTGGCTCTCAAACAGGTCCAGCGTTGCGTCGTCCACGCCCACGGCAAGAATGGTATCGGTCACATTTCGTATCGTCATGGCAGGCACTTCCCTTTCATATGTTCCATATTCCAAATCATCCGCTGCTGCGGTCAAAAAATCCATCCGGGACTTTTTTCATAATAGCATACCATATAGAGGAAATCAATCCTCCGCCCCATTTTCCTCTCCGCGCCGGCCCGGCAGGACAGCCCGCAGAGGCTGCCCCGGCTCCGCTTCCAGTTCCAGCAGGGCTGCGGCGGAGGGTTCGTCCAGAGACTGCACCGCCCGCAGCTTCCGGTTGATGGCCCGGGTCCGCACCCCGATGAGCTGGTCCAGCTCCTCGTCGGTCTGGCGCAGACGCTCCTGCATCTTGCCCAGCCCCTTGCCGAACTTTTCAAACTCGGTTTTGACGGCCCCCAGCACCTGCCAGACTTCGCTGGACCGCTTCTGAATCGCCAGGGTTTTGAAGCCCATCTGAAGGCTGTTGAGCAGGGCGGCCATGGTGCTGGGCCCGGCCACGTTCACCTGATATTCCCGCTGCAAAATTTCCAGCACGCCGCTGTTCACCACCTCGGCATACAGCCCCTCAAAGGGCAGGAACAGGATGCCGAAGGCGGTGGTATAGGGCGGCTCCACATACTTCTGGCGGATGTCCTTTGCCTCGGCCCGGATCACCTGTTCCAGCGCGCGGCGGGCCTCCGCCACAGCACGGGGGTCCCCCGAGGCGGCGGCGTCCTGCAAGTGGGCGTAGGTGTCCCCGGGGAACTTGGAGTCGATGGGCAGCCAGACGGTGCCGCCGTCCACCCCCGGCAGCTTGACCGCGAATTCCACCCGCTGGGACGAGCCGGGAATGGTGGCCACATTGGTCTCGTACTGCTCCGGGGCCAGAATCTCCCCGAGGATGGCCCCCAGCTGGATCTCCCCGAGGATGCCCCGGGTTTTGACCCCCGAGAGGACCTGCTTCAGCCCGCCCACGTCGGAGGCCAGATTCTGCATCTCCCCAAGGCCCTTATAGACCTGTTCCAGCTGGGCGTTGACGGCCTGGAAGCTCTCGCTCACCCGCTTCTGGAGGGTGTCCTGAAGCTGCTCGTCCACCGTATGACGGATCTCGTCCAGCTTGGCCGCGTTCTCGGTCCGGAGGGCCGTCAGCCCCTCAGCCAGAGTGCGGCGCATCTCGGCCAGCTTCTGCTCGTTGGTCACTTCCAGAGTCTGGAGCCGGTGCTCCATGGTCTTTTGCTGGGCGCTCTGGTTCTGGTTCATCAGGGCGCCCAGCCCCTGGACCGAGCTTTGGAGGGTCTCCCCCACGCCCCGGACTGCGGTATAATTCTGCTCGGCCAGAGAGGCCTGGCTGGCCCGGAGGCGGCGGTCAAACTCCTCCGCCTGCTCCGCCAGACGCCGGTCCAGCCAGTCCTCCATTTCTTCCATCCGGCGGGACGGGTCCGACCGGAAGCTCCGCACCAGAAGCACCCCCAGCAGAACATCCCCCGCCAGCAGCAAAACCAGATACAAAAACGACAGAAACTGCTCCATCCTTGTCCTCCCAAAAAGTCCCGGCCCGGTTTGCATTCCGGACCGAACCGCGTTATAATAGGAGCCCGGATGAAACTGCCCCGCCGAAGGGCGGGCCGGGCCCGTCTGCTATTGTACCACAGCGGCCCCGGTTGTCAAAATGTTTTCGCAGGTCTTTCCGCCCCGGCCCCGCTGTGCAGGACGGATTGTGCTTTGGGCCGGGTTCTGATATACTGAATATAATGAAAGAAGGGCGGAGGGGCGTTTTGTCCCGTCCGGCCCGGAACCTGAATTGCCGGACCTGACAAAAGGAGGTTTATCTTTATGTGGACACGCGCTCTGCTGAAACAAAACGCAAAGGTCGTGCTCAGCCAAAGCTACTGGCGGGTTCTGCTGGTCTGCGCCGTCGGGCTGCTGCTGTCCGGCGAGCTGGACGCCGGTTTCGAGCGCACCGTTTCCGACCCGGCCAGCGGCCTGTCCGTCGAGACCAGCGGCCTGCTGTTCAGCTCTCTGCTGGGGCTTTTGATCTCCCTGGGGTTCCTGATCGGGCTGATCCTTCTGATGGTCCTGGCGGCGGGATGGGGAATCTTCTTCCGCTCGGTTGTGCAGGTGGGCTGGAAGCGGTACATGATTCGGAACCGGGGCGGCTCGCCCAGCTTCACCACCCTGTTTTCCGCCTTTGACCGCCATTATTGGAACGTGGTTTCGGGCCAGTTCTATGTCACCCTGCGGGTCGTTCTGTTCAGTCTGCTTCTGGTCATCCCCGGAATTGTCAAGGGGTACGAATACTGCCTTGTTCCGTATCTGCTGGCGGAAAACCCCGGGCTTCCGCCCCGCCGGGCCGCCGAGCTGAGCAGCTTTGCCACCTCGGGGGAAAAGTGGAAGCTGTTTGTGCTGGATCTGTCCTTCATCGGATGGCGGCTGCTGGGAGCTTTGCTCTTTGGAATTGGCGTCATCTTTGTGGAGCCTTACTATCAGGCCACCTGGGCCGAACTGTATGCCGCCCTGCGGGCCAAAGCCATCGCGGAAGGCTACACCACCGAGGCCGAGCTTCAGGGCCTGTAACACCGTTTTCCCCTGCCGTTGGGGATGGGAGGGAACGCTCTCCCCTTGTATGCGTCAATGAGCGAAATGCTGATCCGGCCCATGCGCCCGGAGGACTGGGGCTCCGTATCAAAAATCTATAAAGAAGGAATCGCCACCGAGCACGCCACCTTCCAGACCGAATGCCCGCCCTATTCCGCCTGGGACGCCTCCCACATCCGGGAGTGCCGTCTGGTCATCCTGGACGGGGAGAAAATCGCCGGATGGGCGGTCCTCTCCCGGGTGAATATGCGGTGGTGTTACCGGGGCATCGCCGAGGTGAGCATCTACGTCGGCGAGGCATTTCGGGGCAAAGGCTTCGGCTTCCATCTTCTCTCGGCCCTCTGCCGGGAGGCCGAACAGGCGGGGTACTGGACCTTGCAGTCCACCGTATTGCAGGACAACCAGGCCAGCCGCCGCCTGCACGCCAAATGCGGCTTCCGTCTGGTGGGCCGCCGGGAGCGGATCGCCCGGGACTGCCACGGCCGCTGGCTGGACACCTACCTGATGGAACGCCGCTGCGCCGCCGATGAACCCGCCGGATACAGCAGGCTGTAAAATTACTGTACACAAAAAGACCCGGGCTGCGGGGGGTACCCCCGGCCCGGGTCTCATGTTTTCCGTTTGTTACACGCAGATCTCCACGTTGTTCTTATGCCGCAGGATTGATTCAATCACGCAGCAGAACTTGTCTGCAAAGCAGACGATGACCGCCTCGCGGCAGGCGGGCACATGGCGAAGGGTCAGAGGCCACATATGGCTGGCAATGATGTTCTGCTCCTTCTCGTTGATCTGGAAATAAAGCTGGGCGTTTCGGCAGGCCCGGAGGGGATGAGCAAAGCCATGCATCTGAAACAGATGCCGCAGGCCGGTGAAATTCCGGTTGCCGTGCCAGTCATAGAGGAAAAAATCGTGCAGGAGGGCCCCGACGGCCAGCGCTGTCTCGTCCGCCCCCAGATTCAGCCGCCGGTTGAGCCAGAAACTGACCCGCGCCACGTTTTTGCAGTGGTCATAGGTGGTGACGGTCCCGTGCTGGATGAAGCTGCGCATCTGCTGCACCTCCGGCTCGGCTTCGTACTTTGCCAGGATGGCGCAAAGGCGGCTGCGTTCCGTTTCGGAAAGATTCATTCGTTTTCCTCCTGCATCACAATCGGCGGCGTGTGTTTTTGCAATGATGTTTCTTTTTTCGTTTCGGACTCAGGACCGCAGCTGGACCGGCGACGAATCGCCGAAATATTCCGCTTCGGACTCCTTTTCCCGCGCAAGGCTCAGGTCCACAATGTACTGCACCCCGTCCCCCAAGGCTTCCAGCTCGGCAATCTTGGCCCGGGCCGCGTCCTCGTCGGGGTACCACTGGAGCAGGAAGAAGTTTTCCGCCTCCACCCCATAATAAAGCCAGGCGCCGTCGGCCCGCAGCAGGTCGTCCAGATGATCCACCTCGTCCCCGTCCAGAAGGCCCAGCCCTTCCTCGGCGTAGACGCTCTCGGGCTCCACCTGCAAAACCTCAATGACCCGGATGGCGCTCTCAAGGTATTCGTCCTGGGGGATGGCCTTGTCCGACCGTTCCCAGCCGGTGAGGAAGGCCTGCATCAGCAGCCCTTTGACCGTGATCTTTTCTGTCTGTTTCTTCTGTACCATGTGGGTTTCCTCTCTGTTTTCCATCGCCCGCGAATCAGTATACAATACGCCGGCGGTTTCGTCAATCCATTTTTTCAAAAAAGTTTCGTCCTTGTGTATCTTTTTCTCATGCGTTTTCCTCGAACATCCGCTCGGGGCAATGCCTGCCTTCGGGGTGGGCGGCCAGGAACTCCACGCACAGGTCCGCGCACAGCCGGCACAGCTCCGGGCAGGGGCGTTTGCGGTAATATTCCTCCGTCCGCGCCTCGGCCCCGGCGCCCTGGGCGGGGCGGACCCCCGCTTTGGCCAGAAGCTCCCGGCAGACGATGCTGCCCTCGCCGTTGCGCTCCCGATACAGCCGGGCGGCCTCCTGCACCAGCGCGTAAATGCGGGATTTGTCCTGGGGGTTCGCCGGGTCCGCATAGACCAGACCGATCACCGTCACCACCCCGCTGAAGGCCCCGCAGACCTCCCGCATCCGGCCCACTCCGGCCCCAAAGCCGGAGGACAGCCGCAGCGCAAATTCCTCCGTCAGGCCCAGATCCTCCGCAAAGGCTGCCGTCACGCTCTGGGCGCAGTTATACCCTTTTAAAAAATAGGCGTAAGCCGCCTGTCCCTGTCTCGACATTCCTTTTCCTCCTTTTTCGGCGCTGGCTCTATTGTAGCGCAGCGGCCCCGAAATGAAAAGAGGCGGGACGGATTTCTGAATTTTTTATGAAAGGGCCCTCCGGGGCTTGATTTTTTTCCCGGTTCGGTGTATATTAGCACTCGTAAAGAATGAGTGCTAAGCAGGTTTTCCTGCTCTGCGTATGATTGATCCAACATTCAGGAAAGAGGTTTTGCACCATGGCAATGCAGCAGTTCCAGGCCGAAAGCAAGAAGCTGATGGACCTGATGATCAATTCGATTTATACCAACAAGGAAATTTTTCTCCGGGAGCTGATTTCCAACGCCTCGGACGCCATCGACAAGCTCTATTTCAAGAGCCTGACCGACGCCTCCGTGGGGATGAACAAGGATGATTTCCGCATCCTGCTGACCCTCGACAAGGAAAACCGCATCCTCACCGTCTCGGACAACGGCATCGGCATGACCAAAGACGAGCTGGAGCAGAACCTGGGCACCATCGCCCACTCCGGCAGCCTGGACTTCAAGCAGGCCAACCAGGATGAGAACATCGACATCATCGGCCAGTTCGGCGTCGGCTTCTACTCGGCCTTTATGGTGGCCGACAAGGTCACCGTCATCTCCCGGGCCTTCGGCAGCGACGAAGCCTGGCAGTGGGAGTCCAGCGGCGTCGAGGGTTACGAGATGACCCCCGCCCAGAAGGAGACCCCGGGCACCGAGATCATCCTCCACATCAAGCCCGACACCGAGACCGAGCAGTACGACAACTTTGTCTCGGAATACGGCATCGTGGCCATCGTCAAGAAGTACAGCGACTATGTCCGCTACCCCATCCAGATGGAGCGGACCAAGAGCCGCCGCAAGCCCGAACCCGACCCCAAGCCCGAGAACTACACCCCCGAGTGGGAGGAATACACCGAGCTGGAAACCCTGAACAGCATGATTCCCATCTGGAAGAAGCAGAAGAGCGAGGTTTCCGACGAGGAGTACAACACCTTCTACAAGGACAAGTTCAATGACTTCTCCGACCCCGCCCGCGTCATCGTCAGCCGCACCGAGGGCACCGCCAACTACAACGCTCTGCTCTTTGTCCCCGGCCACCGGCCCTATGACTTCTATACCAAGGAGTACGAGAAAGGGCTGGCCCTCTACGCCTCCGGCGTTCTCATCATGGACAAGTGCGCCGACCTGCTGCCCGATTACTTCAGCTTTGTCAAGGGCATCGTGGACAGCCAGGACCTGAGCCTCAACATCAGCCGCGAGATGCTCCAGAAGGACAGCCAGCTCAAGCTGATTCACAACGCGCTGGAAAAGAAGATCAAAAACGAGCTGAACGCCATGCTGGTCAACGACCGGGAGAAATACGAGGCGTTCTGGAAGGAGTTTGGCCGTCAGATCAAGTTCGGCGTCTACTCCGACTACGGCATGCACGCCGAGCTGCTCCGCAGCCTGCTGCTGTTCTACTCCGCCAAGGAGCAGAAGATGGTCACCCTCGAGGAATATGTGGAGAAGATGCCCGCCGAGCAGAAGTATATCTACTTTGCCGCAGGCGAATCCGCCGACCGGCTGGCCAAGCTGCCCGCCGCCGAGCTGGTGCTGGACAAAGGCTATGACCTGCTGCTCCTGACCGAGGACGTGGACGAGTTCTGCCTTCAGATCATGCGCACCTTCCCCCGCAAGGACGCCGAGGGCAAGGACGGCGCCGTCGAATTCAAGAACATCAACAGCGGCGATCTGGGGCTTGAGTCCGACGAGGAAAAGAAGGCCGCTGAGGACGCAACCGCCGAAAACAAGGCCCTGTTTGACCAGATGAAGGACGCCCTGGCCGGCAAGGTCAAGGAGGTCCGGGTCTCCACCCGCCTCAAGGATCACCCCGTCTGCCTGTCGGCGGACGGCCCCCTCTCCCTCGAGATGGAGAAGGTTCTCTCCCGCCAGCCCGGCAGCGAGGACGTCAAGAGCGACAAGGTGCTGGAGCTGAACGCCAGCCACCCCATCTTCGGCGTGCTGAAAGCCGCTCAGGAGGCCGGGGACATCGCCAAGGTGGAGAATTACAGCAAGATTCTCTATGCCCAGGCCCAGCTGATCGAGGGCCTGCCTGTGGACGACCCCACCGGATACGCTCAGGCTGTCTGCGAATTGATGAAATAACTGCCCTCCAATAACTTTCAGCAAACAGGCCGTGTTCCGTTCTCGCGCAATGGAACACGGTTTTTTTGCGGCCTGCCGGTCGGAATTATCCTGTTTGTATTTTCTTTTTCTCCGAGTCCATTACGGAAATTTATTTCCCCAGACCAGATAGAGAAGATTGTATTATATATGATATCTATAACCAATGGTATTGTGTCTCGGTGCCTTGTTCCGGGGCTGGCGGATTCCGCGCCCCGCGCTGCTGCGCGTCTTTTGGAAATCCCAAAAGATAAATCGTACTTTTTCGGCATTTCCCGCCCAAAGTCCGTTTTAAATCGGCGAAGTTTATGATATACTAATTTAAACACGGGCCTGCATTTCCGGCCCGGCCCACCTGGATGTGGAAAGGAATTTGACTGCATGAAAGAAACCACCTTTGGAAGCCCCAGCCGCCTGGGCGGCGTCGTCATCAGCGACCGGATCGTAGCCAGCCTGCTGGAAGAACTGCGCACAGGCCGCTATGCCGACACCACCCATCTGCCCGCCGAGGTCGATCTGGCCGCCCAGATGGGGGTCAGCCGGACCGTCATCCGGGACGCTCTGAGCGAGATGGAGCGGGCCGGGTACATTGAGCGGGTGCGGGGCATCGGCACCGTGGTCAACCGGGCCGTCCTCAACCTGCGCAGCCGTCTGGACCAGAAGCTGGAATACTACGACCTGATCCGCAGCTTCGGCAGCTACCCCCATGCAGACGGCATCCAGGTATCCTCCCTGCGGGCCGGGGAGGATATGGCCAGAAGCCTGGAGATCCGCCCCGGGGACGAGATTCTCTGCGTCAAAAAGCGGGTTCTGGCCGACACGGCCCCGGTCATCTACTCGGTCAACTACCTGCCCCGGGCCCTCTTTGGCAGCCGGGACCTCGGCCGGATCGACCTGACGGTCTCTGCCTTCGATATTCTGGAGCAGGAATGCCATCAGCAGGTGTCCTCCAACGTGGCCCATCTCAAGGCCAGCTGCGGCGACGAGACCATCCGGGCAGCCATGCGGCTGGCTCCGGGGGAAGCGATGCTGTTGCTCGACGAGGTCTGCTTCAACCGGCTCTGCAAGCCGGTGATGCGCTCGCTGAGTTACTATACCAATTTCTTCGATTTTTCCATTCTGCGCAAATTGCTTTAATGGAGGTATTTCGTATGCGCCATCTCATCGACCCGCTGGATTTCAGCCCGGAGGAAACCACCGCCCTGCTGGATCTGGCTGACCGCATCTGCGCGGACCCGGCTGCTTACCAGGAGGTTGCCGCCCACAAAAAGCTGGCCACCCTCTTCTATGAGCCCTCCACCCGCACCCGTCTTTCGTTTGAGGCCGCCATGCTCAATCTGGGCGGCCATGTGCTGGGCTTTCCCAGCGAGAACGTTTCCAGCGCTTCCAAGGGGGAGAGCGTGGCCGATACCATCCGGGTGGTCTCCTGCTACGCGGACATTGCGGCCATGCGCCATCCCAAGGAGGGCGCCCCCCTGCGGGCCAGCCGCTACTCCCGCATCCCGGTCATCAACGCGGGAGACGGCGGCCACCAGCACCCCACCCAGACCCTGACCGACCTGATGACCATCCGCCGCCGGATGGGCCGTCTGGACGACCTGACCATCGGCCTGTGCGGGGATTTGAAATTTGGCCGCACCGTCCACTCCCTCATCAAGACCATGGCCCGCCGGGCCAACATCCGGTTTATCCTCATCAGCCCCGAGGAGCTGCGGGTGCCCGACTACATCATCAAGGACGTGCTGGAGGCAAACAACATCTTCTACCAGGAGACCCGCAGCCTTGAGGAGGCCATGCCCAAGCTGGACATCCTCTACATGACCCGGGTTCAGCGGGAGCGGTTCTTCAACGAGGAGGACTACGTCCGCCTGAAAAACAGCTATATCCTCACCCGGGACAAGATGGCCGACGCCAAGCCCACCATGGCGGTGCTCCACCCCCTGCCCCGGGTCAACGAGATCGCCCTGGACGTGGACGACGACCCCCGCGCCGCCTATTTCGAGCAGGTGCAGAACGGCGTCTATGTCCGGATGGCGCTCATCATGACTCTGCTGGGCCTCGAGGACCCCAAAGCTGCAAAGGAGGGCAACTGATATGCTGAACATCGACGAGATCCAGAACGGCATCGTCATCGACCACATCCAGGCGGGCACCGCCATCGGCCTGATGGACCTGCTGGGCATCAAGTCCAACCGGAAAGCCAGCGTGGCCCTGATCCAGAACGCCCGTTCCTCCAAGGCGCCCAGCGGCCGGAAGGACATCATCAAGGTGGAGGGGGACGCCTCCTGGCTGAACCTGGACGTCCTGGCCTACCTGGACCCCAACATCACCGTGACCATCATTCAGGACGGCAAGCCGCTCCGGAAAGAAAAGCCCCAGCCCCCCAAAAAGCTGGTCAACATCGTCCGCTGCCGCAATCCCCGGTGCATCTCCACCATCGAGGAAGAATGCGACCAGATCTTTGAGATGAGCGCCAACGGCAAATACCGCTGCATCTACTGCGAGCAGGAGCTTCAGGTCCAGCGGGATTAACCATTCTCCCCCCATACAGCAGAAGGCCCCCGGCAGAGCGAATCTGCCGGGGGCCTTATTCTTGTTTCAGGGCTCTTGTTTCAGGGCGCCTTGTTCGGTGCGGTCCGGCTTACCAGAACCAGTACCGCTTTTTCACCATGATATAGACCACGACGATGGCCAGCAGCACCACCAGCGCGCCTCCCAGGGCGTACCAGCTGACGCTGATAAAGGTCAGGGTCTCGTTGGTCAGCAGATACCGGCCGGCCTCGTCCGTCCGCAGAACGCTGTCGGCGTAGCTGTTCAGGTACTGCCACTGACCGGTGGAATCGTTCATGAGGTACAGACGGGTATATCCCGCCTGCTCGCCTTCGAGGGCAATCTCCACCACGCCGGGCAGGGACTGGCCGCCGTTGAGGGTGAATTCCAGCCCCTTTTCTCCCTGTTCAAAGGTGAGGGCGGTGTCCACCGTATTTCCGGTGTTCTGGATCTGGCTGCCGTCCAGGGTCAGGGTATAGCCCTCCCCTTCCACCACCAGCACCTTCCCGGTGCGGCGGAGCAGGCCCAGCAGCTCAGAGTTGATCTGAGGCAGCTGGCTCTGGGGCAGGACCACCCGGTTTTCTTCGCTTTCGGCGATCTGCTGGTAGAGGGGGTCGGTCTGTGCGCCGGGGTCCTCAGGCTGGGGTTCTGACCCGCTGCTCCCCTCCTGGGAGGAGGCGGCGTTCCGGTTGACAATCACCGTCACCAGACTGGAGGAAGACCCGTTGGACACCACAATGGCGGTGCTGCCGCTGGCCACGGCGGTGATAACGCCGCTGCTGCTCACCGTCGCCACCCCCCGGTCCCGGGAGGTAAAGCTCAGCGCCTGGGGCGCGGAGGCGGGCAGGACCTTGCCCTGGATGGTATAGGTCTGGCCCGGTTTCAGGACCACATAGTTGGTGTTGAGCTGGATGCCCTCGGTGGGGACCTTGACCGTCACTTCCACCGAGCGGACCACATCGCCGCACTGGGCGGTGATGGTGGCCCGACCCTGGGAAACGCCGGTCACCCGGCCAAAGGAGTTGACCGTCGCCACCTTCTCATTGGAGGAGGAAAAGCTCACCTCAGCGGTCTGGACGGCCGTTGAGGGGCTGACCGAGATGGAGAGGCTGGCTTCCTCTCCCACGGCGATTTCGCTCTTGGAGAGGGTGATGTCCATATCGGTGACGATGGTGGAGGGGTCGGGGGTGACCGTGATGGTATAGTAGCTGGTCACCCCGTCGGCGGTAGCGGCCACCCGGGCGGTTCCCTCGGACAGCGCTCCAATGACCCCGTTTTCCATGACCGTGATCACCGTGTTGTCCTCAGAGACCAGGGTGATCTGGGGCCGGGAAGCGTTTTCCGGCAGGACATAGGGCCGCAGCTGCTGGGTGGTGCCCACCACCATGCTGGTCTGGTACTCCCCCAGCTCCACGCTCTCGACCCGCACCGGCTGAAAGGGCCATTTCACCTCCGGCAGGCTCAGGGCGCTGGCAGGCATCGCCGCACCCACCGCCAGAAGCACCGCCGCCAGCAGGCCCAGCGCCGGTTTTTTCAGATTGAAATTCATCTTCATGCTACCTCGTTCGGCAAGAATATCAGCGCACCAGCACGCCCAGCGCCTCCAGCACATACTGGAAGTAGGTCACCTCGTCGTACTGGATGCGGGCCGTCACGCTCATGCCGTTGGACAGGTCCACCTTGTCGCCGCTCTTGCTGACAAGGTAGGTGCTGTCGGGCTTGACGGTCACTTTGTAATAGGCGGCCTCGCCGTTTGTGGTTACGTCGGTGTCGATGGAGGTGACGGTGCCGGTGAGGGTGCCGTAGGCCGTCTGGGCCAGGCCGGTGACGGCGATGGTACACGGGTCGCCCTCGTGCAGAAGGGGCCGGTCGCTCAGAGAGGCATAGGCCACGATCTCATAGTCCGAGTTGACGCTGGAAACCGTGCCCAGCACCGAACCCGCCGAGAGGACCATCCCCTCCTTGTAGGCCACGTCCATATGGACAACGCCGGAGGTAGGCGCATAGATGTAATAATCGTTGGCGCCGGTGTTCAGGGCGTTCAGCTGGGACTGGATGTTGTCGATGTTGCTTTGCAGGCTGGTCACCGTCTGGGAGGCGGATTGCAGAGCCGAGTAATACAGCTCTTCCAGCTGGCTCTGGCTCTGGTCCATCAGGGCCTGGATCTGGGCCTCGGTATATCCGGCGGACTGATACGCCGAGGAGTCAAAGGTCACCTGCGACACCTGGCTCTGATAGCTCTGATACTGGAAATAATAGGGCTGGTCCGCGGGGTCGGTCTCACTGAAATAATTGGTGTTGTCCTGGATGGAGCGGATCAGCTTCTGATACTGGGCCAGCTGGGTCTGGTAGATGGCAAGCTGGTCCTCCAGCTGGCTCTGCTGCAAATCAAGGTCGGTGCTCTTGATGTGGGCGATGAGGTCGCCCTCCTGCACATAGCTGCCCTCCGAGACGGTCAGCTCGGTGATGGCGCCCGAATAGGGGGACATGATGTAGCTCTTGTTTTCAGCCTGCACTGTGCCGCTGACCTGGCTGACATAGACCCGGGGCGTGTTGAGGCTCCACACCACCAGAACAGCCATCAGGACGGCCACGATCAGGATCAAAGCATAGCCGTAGGGGGGCAGCTTTTTCTCCATCATGATCCGGCGGTCCTGCAGGTCATAAAGATTCTTGACGGTGGTGGTCATTTCAGTCTTTCTCCATAAAAACATCCACAACTGCTTCGTCATCGTCCTGATTGACGAAGATGGAGTAGACGCTGTCTTTCAATTTAATATCGTTCTCAAAGGCGAGAATCTTGAGCTTCTGCCCGGCCAGATCGGACTTGGTCATGGGGCCGGTAAAATGGGCGTAGAGACAATTCTTCACCCGAAGCACCGCGTCCATATGGTATTGGGCGTCCACCCGCGCAAAAAGCTGGTTGACCTGGCGCATCAGATAGAGCTGGGGCTCGGGCTGAGGGCCGGGCACCACCACCACATGCTGGACCAGCGGCCCTACGGGCAGGGCGTTCTGGCTGCGGATGTAGTTGTCCATCTGGGTCAGGATGGTAGGGATGCTCTGGAGTTCCTCCGGCATAATCCGGCGGGAGAGCACATTGGTAAGTTTCAGGGTCTTGCTGTCGCTGACTTGGATCGAATTCATCATCATTCACCTGATTTTTCTAAATTTTCCTCACAAGCCGCACGAGCCGCACCCCGTGGCGTTTTGTTCGCACGAAAAGCATACAGCGAGGAATGTGTTTATGCAGCCGCCCGTCTCCGGGTTCTGCTTACGGGAAGTATAATTGTTCCGGGTTAAAACGCAACCGGAAATTTTTTATATAAAAATAAGGTGTGCCAGGAGACACTTGCCTCCTGGCACACCATAACGAGGCCTTATCATCCGCCCCCTCTCGGGGGCCTGTGGATGATCTGCTGCGCACCTTAAAAGAAAATCTTACAGGGTGATAGCAGCGGTGCCCAGCTTGACTTCGCCAGCGCCCAGAGCGTAGATGGAAGCCAGACCGCCCAGGACCTGCAGAGCGCCGCCAGTGAAGCCAGCAGCAGCAGCCAGGTAGGGGTTAGAAACGCGGTCAGCAGCAGCGTTGGCAGCGCCGGTCAGAACGTTGACGATAGCCTTGGTGGCATCACCAAAGACGTAACCGGTCTTGAAGACGGTGCCGATGGTGTTGGCCAGGAAACTGTTCATGAAAGCGTTGCCGATGATCATGACCAGGTTCTTGCTGTACTGAGCCCAAGTGGGGCCAGCCACAGCATCACCATCTTTGCCGCCGCCAGCGGTCATCACGGGGGCCAGGCAGTCAACCAGAGCGCCGCCGTTGACGTAAGTCATCTCGTTCTCTGCGATAACAGAGTAGTTTGCAGGCATCATCATAATGAATTACTCCCTTCAAATGATTGATTCGAATGTAAGTGGTCGGCTTTCTTCCGGCTGCGCATCCATCCAAAAGCCATTTATGTAACCGAGTGCGCACTCGATTGCAACTTAATAGGTCAAGGCCTCGCCGTCGTCGTCATCTTCGACCACTGCGGCCTGGACCGGGGCGGCGGCTTCCTCCCTGCGGCGGAAGACGCCCTGCTGCATGTTCCACAGGTCATAGTATTTGCCCTGCTTTTTCATCAGCTCGTCATGGGTGCCTCGCTCCACAATGCGGCCCTGCTCCATGACCAGAATCATGTCGCAGTTTCGGACGGTGGACAGGCGGTGTGCGACGATCAGCATCGAGCGGTCGGCCAGCTGGTTGTAGATCATATCAAAGATGATATTCTCCGTCGCAAAGTCGAGGTTGCTCGTGGATTCGTCCAAAATATAGAGGTTCGAGTCCTTCAGGAAAGCGCGGGCCAGAGCAATCCGCTGTTTTTCGCCGCCGGACAGGCCGTTGCCCGCTTCTTCCAGATAGGTATGGTACTGTAACGGCAGTTTGCGGATAAACTCGTGGGCGTCGGCTTTTTTGGCGGCCTCCTTGACTTCGTCCAGGGTCGCGTCCATGCGGGAGATCCGGATGTTGTCAAAGATGCTCTTGCTGAAAAGCTCGATGTTCTGCGGAACATAGGAGATCGCGCGGCGGACCGAAGCGTTGCTGTACTCGCTCAGGTTCACACCGTTGAGGTCGATCTCGCCCTCCTCCGGCTCATAGTATTTGAGCAGGAGCTTGGTGATGGTGGATTTGCCGCTGCCGCTGCTGCCCACCAGCGCCACCTTTTTCCCCTGAGGGATGGTGAAGGAGATGTGGTCCAGCGCAAGGCTGCGGTTGCCGTAACGGAAGGAGACGTCCTTGAATTCAATGTCTCCTTCGATTTTTTCCAGAGTGCTGTACTCCTGATCTCCCGCCTGCTCGCCCTCATAATCCATGATTTCGGTCAGACGCTTCATGGAGATGGACGCCTCCTGAATCTGCATCTGAAGGCTTACCAGGTTGCTGACGGGGTTTGTGAAGTAACTGGACAGGGTGGTGAACGCCATAAAGGAGCCCAGCGTGATCTGTCCGTCCAGCACCTGCGTGATGCCGATGTAAGTGGTCAGCATACTGAACGCAGTGGAAATAAAGGAAGTGATCAGGGACTGCGTCGTGGAGATTTTGCTGGAACGCAGGCCGATCTTCAGGCTTTTGATGTACTCCCGCTCGAGATTTTCCAGCTCGGTGTCCTCGTTGGCGTTGCACTTGATGGTCTCGATGCCCCGCAGGCTCTCGATCATCTGGCTGTTGAGGACAGCCGACTGCTGCATGGTCTCCTCGTTGATCTTTTTGTAGGGCTGTTTGTATGCCAGCACCAGCAAAATACTGACCAGCGTCATGAACAGGGAGATGGAGAACAGGGTGGCGTTCATCCGGAAAAGGATCACGCCGGTGATAATCGCCATCACAATATCCATAATCACGCTCAGCGCAATGCTGGTGAAGATGGATTTAATGGTGCTGGCGTCTGAATAGCGGGTGGTGATTTCGCCGGTCTTGCGGGTGGCGAAAAACTTCATGGGCAGCTTGTAAACATGCCCGAAATACCCCAGCATGAGGGGGATATCCACTTTGATGGACAGATGAATCAGA
The DNA here is from genome assembly GCA_018883885.1 of Candidatus Faecalibacterium intestinavium. Lineage (GTDB taxonomy): Bacteria > Bacillota > Clostridia > Oscillospirales > Ruminococcaceae > Faecalibacterium > Faecalibacterium intestinavium. The sequence goes on from JAHLFH010000129.1 coordinate 19,510, forward strand.
ATCCACTGCCGCACAAAAGAAATCAGGGTTGAGGTGATGTTGACCACGCTGAAAATCAAAATCAGCGCCACCAGAAGGTTCTTCAGCCCGTAAGGCAGAACCTCATCCATCAAAATCTTGTTGAACAGAGAGGATGCGATGCCCAGCACCGTCAGGATGCAGGAGCTGAGGATTGCATAGGCAAACAGCTTTTTCTGCGGCAGAAGAAGATTCAGATACCGCTTGAAGATGCTGCCCTGCTCCACCTTGCCGGGAGCAAACTCGGAGGTCGGGTTGAGCAGAACCAGAACGCCGGTGAAGTTCTTGTAGAACTCATCGAGGCTGATTTTTTTCAGCTCGGTGCCGGGGTCTCCGATGATGACGTAATCTTTGGATTTACGCTTTTTCGCGTCCGGGTTCTGCGCCGCCTGGTTTTCCTTGAGGATATGCTTCCGGCGGGCGTCATCGTCCGGGATGGTGGTTTTCTTGAAAATCACCACAAAATGGGTCAGGCCCTGGTCGGTAATCACCTGAGCGATGCAGGGAAGGGTAAAATCGCTGAGAAAGTTCTCGCGGTCCACCCGGACCGCCGCACAGGCAAAGCCCAGTTCGTTGGCTGCTTTCTGGATGCCCACAAGGTTTGTGCCCTTGAGGTCTGTACCCATCATATCGCGCAGCCGCGTGATGGTGATTTCTTTTCTGTAATGCAGGCACACCATTGCGAGGCATGCAGCCGCGCAGTCCGTTGTATCGTGCTGCCGTACATAAGTATAACGCATAAAAGGTTCCTTTACAAGGGATTCTGCACAACGGTGAGAAAATCCCTCTTTGATTTGTTCAGATTTTATTCAAACCGTAGACATATTCTATCACATTATGCGCAGATGCTCAAGAGGAAGTTTCCTCCAGCCCGCCGTCGGAACAGCAAAACCAAACCAGATTTCGCATATCTGTGATAAATTCAGGTTCGAGGCCCCTTAAAGCAGCGCAAGCCCCCTGCCCTGTTCTGTCCCGAAAAGGAGCAGGACAGAGCAGGGGTCAGCTGCTATCAAAAGAAGGGAGCGCCTACCCTTTGATCAAGATGCCGGAACCCCGGGCCTCTCCGGGCAACCCCCGGGACCCTCGGTTCATCGCTAGTTTACCACAATGTGCCTCTTTCTTCAAGAGGACATTTTTCAATCTCTTCCAAATCAGCGGGGGTTTTTTCCGGTTTTATCGGGGATTTTTGCTGTTTTTCCGGGAAACCGGCCAAAAAAGCCGGACAAAAACAAAAAAGCAGCGGACCAAACCGATCCGCTGCTGCTGGCGCCTCTTGCCTGACTCGAACAGGCGACACCCTGATTAACAGTCAGGTGCTCTAACCGACTGAGCTAAAGAGGCAGAGCGCCTGCGCCGCCCCTCGGGCCGCGCTACGAGCAGCATTATACCGCAAGGACAGGGTTTTTGCAAGGGGTTTTGCAAAAAAACTCAAAAAATCCGGGAGGCGGGGCGCTTGCCCTGTTCCGACAGCTTTTCATCCCGGCGGCGGCTATAACAGAAGGAAGAAACCAACGGGCAGGGGGCGGCGGAGGCTGTATATATGAAGACCGTGATCTATCTCGACGAGCTGGTGCTGGTCAATTTTGTCATTGCGGCGGCCTTTCTGCTGGGGGCCGGGCTTCTGGCCGGGCAGCGGTGCAGCGGGCTGCGG
>JAHLFH010000130.1 GCA_018883885.1 Candidatus Faecalibacterium intestinavium
GCCGTTCTGGACCACCTGCTCCAGCAGGGGCAGCAGATCCTGGATGATGCTGATCTTCTTGTCGGTGATCAGCACCACGGCGTCATCCAGCACAGCTTCCATCTTGTCGGTGTCGGTGACCATATAGGGGCTCAGGTAGCCGCGGTCGAACTGCATACCTTCCACGATCTCGCTGTAAGTCTCAGCGGTGGCCTTGTTCTCCTCGATGGTGATGACGCCGTCGGAGGTGACCTTCTCCATGGCCTCGGCGATCAGGCGGCCAATCTCGGGGTCCCCCGCAGAGATGGTGCCGACCCGGGCGATGTCGTTGGAGTCCTTGACCTTCTGGCTGTTGGCCTTGATGGCCTCGACCGCAGCGGCAACGGCCTTGCTCATGCCGCGGCGGATGTCCATGGGGTTGGCGCCTGCGGTGACGTTCTTCATGCCCTCGTTGACCATGGCCTGGGCCAGGACGGTGGCGGTGGTGGTGCCGTCGCCTGCGGCGTCGTTGGTCTTGGTGGCAACCTCGCGCACCAGCTGTGCGCCCATGTTCTCAAACTCGTCCTTGAGCTCGATCTCTTTAGCAATGGTCACGCCGTCGTTGGTGATGACCGGGGCGCCGAACTTCTTCGACAGAACCACATTGCGGCCCTTGGGGCCCAGGGTAATCTTGACGGTATCGGCCAGCGCGTCAATGCCGGCGCAAAGAGCCTTGCGGGCGTCCTCGCCCTTTTTGATCTGTTTTGCCATAAAGCATCGCTCCTTTTATCAAACAATCAATCTGCTGCAAAATCTTTCATTCAGCGGCTGCGGGGAACATCAATCCTCGACGACGGCCAGGATGTCGCTCTGGCGGACGATGGTACACTCCTCGCCGTCCACCTTGACCTCGGTGCCGGAGTATTTGCTGGTGAGCACCTTGTCGCCCACCTTGACCAGCATCTTGACTTCCTTGCCGTCCACCAGACCGCCGGGGCCGACCGCCAGAACCTCGGCCACCTGGGGCTTCTCCTTGGCGCTGCCGGTCAGGATGATGCCGCTCTTGGTGGTCTCCTCGGCCTCAACGGTCTTGATAACAACGCGGTCTGCAAGAGGAATGATCTTCATAATTCTTGCCCTCCTATAATGAAAGAATCAAACTGTAACTTTGTTCTGCGGGCGGCCGAGCCGCCCTGGCGTTTGTTTAGCACTCCATTTGTCTGAGTGCTAAGAGTATTGTACTCATCTTGCCCGGAAAAATCAAGCCCTTTGGATAAATTTATAAGATTTTTTTCAATTTCTTAACATTTCCAAAAAATCAAACGGGCCTGCGTTATTTTGAATCCGCTTTGCTTCCGCGTCCTCCCTGAAACGCCGGATAAACGTCCGAAAAAGCCCCGGCAGCAGGCCCTTTGCCCCTCTCTTTGGGTCAAAACCGGCGAAGAAGGGCCAAAATGCCCTTCCGCGCTTGAAAAGCGGCGGAAAATGTGGTAACATAGGCATTGTTCCAAACCTGAATACGCAAAACGCAACGACGGAGAAAGTACGCGCCGCCTGCACAGGAAAGAGAGGGGCTCCACCGGCTGAAAGGGCCCCCGGAAGGCAGCGGCGCAGGAAGTTCGCTCCTGAGCGGCCCGCGGGAAAGGCAGCGATGCCCGGTAGTGCGGGACGGTTTGCCCCCGTTACCGGCGTTTGAGCGCCGCTCCCTGCCTTAAACGGAGCGGAAACCGGGTGGTACCACGGAGCATTTGACAAGGCTTCGTCCCTGGGCTGGCAGTCTGCCGGCCGGGGACGGGGCCTTTTTTGTTCCGTGCTTTTTTACGCGGCGGGGCGAAACGCCCCGCACATCCCAAATTTTAAAGAAGGAGAAAACATTTATGCAAGCAATCATTGACGAGCTGGCAAAACAGGCTGAGGAAAGCCTGGCGCAGGTTTCCTCCAAGGAGACGCTGGCTTCCTTCTGGCAGGAATATCTGAGCAAGAACGGCAAGATCCCTGCGCTGATGAAAAATCTTCGCTCCGTTGCGCCCGAAGAACGCCCCGCCATGGGCAAGGTCATCAACGAGCTCAAGCAGAAGGTCCAGGCGGATTACGACGCCGCCTCCGCCCGGGTCAACGCCGCCGAGCTGGCCGCCCGCAACGCCGCCGAGGCCATCGACATCACCCTGCCCGCCAAAAACCGTCCCGTCGGGGCGCTCCACCCGCTGACGCTGGTCCGCAACCAGATCATCGACACCTTCTCCGGGATGGGCTTTGAGATTTTTGAAGGCCCCGAGATCGAGGACGACGACCACTGCTTCACCCGGCTGAACGTTCCCAAGGACCATCCCGCCCGGGATATGCAGGACACCTTCTACCTGAGCGACGAGCTGCTGCTGCGGACCCAGACCTCCACCGGCCAGATCCGCACCATGGACGCCAAGAAGCCCCCCATCAAGGTTCTGGTCCCCGGGCGGGTCTTCCGCTCCGACTCCGACGCCACCCACAGCCCCATGTTCCACCAGATGGAGGGCCTTGTGGTGGACAAGGGAATCACCCTCTGCGATTTGCAGGGGATGCTGGACGTCTTTGTCCAGCAGCTCTTTGGCAGCGACGTCCGCACCCGGCTGCGCCCCTCCTACTTCCCCTTCACCGAGCCCAGCGTCGAGGTGGACGTGAGCTGCTTCGAGTGCCACGGCGCCGGATGCAGCCTCTGCAAGCACACCGGCTGGATCGAGGTTCTGGGCGGCGGCGTGGTCAACCGCAAGGTTCTGGAAAACTGCGGCATTGACCCGGAGGTCTATTCCGGCATCGCCTTCGGCATCGGCATCGAGCGGATTGCCATGCTGAAATACGGCATCAACAACATCGGCCTGATGTTCGAGAACGACCTGCGGTTTTTGAAGCAGTTCCAGGAGTAACGAGGAGGATCGGATAAGATGAAAGTACCTTTCAGCTGGTTAAAAGAATTCGTCGAGATCGACGTCACGGCGCAGGAACTGGAAGACAAGCTGTTCTCCTGCGGCTTTGAGGTGGAGGAACTGACCGACCTGTCCGCCGGAATCGACAAGGTGGTTGTGGGCAAGATCACCGCCATCGAAAAACAGGAGGGCACCCACCTGAGCAAGTGCGTCGTGGACTGCGGCGAATACGGCCACGAGATTCACATCAGCACCGGCGCAGACAATATCTTTGTCGGGGCCCATGTGCCCGCCGCCCTGGACGGCTCCACCCTGCCCGGCGGCGTCAAGATTAAAAAACGGGTCATGCAGGGGGTCGAATCCAACGGGATGCTCTGCTCCGGCGCGGAGCTGGGCCTGAACGACGACCTCTACCCCGGCTCGGACGTCTACGGCCTGCTGATCCTGCCCGAGGACACCACCCCCGGCGAGGACATCTGCAAGGTGGTGGGCCTGGACGACTATATCTTCGACATCTCCATCACGGCCAACCGCCCCGACTGCCAGTCGGTACTGGGCATCGCCCGCGAGGTCGCCGCTGTGCTCCACAAGCCCCTCAAGATGCCCGCCACCGATTATGTGGCAAAGCTGGACGCCGACGAACCCGTCTCGGTTCAGGTCCTGGCTCCCGACCTCTGCCCCCGGTATATGGCCCACTACGTCCGGAACATCCGGATGGGCGAATCTCCCCGGTGGATGAAGCGCCATCTGGCCCTGTGCGGCCTGCGCTCCATCAGCAACGTGGTGGACATCACCAACCACACCCTGCTGGAAATCGGCCAGCCCATGCACGCCTTCGACCTGAACAAGGTCAAGGGCCGGAGCATCACGGTCCGCCGCGCCCACCCCGGCGAGAAGATCATCACCCTGGACGAGAAGGAATTCACCCTGACCGAGAACAACCTCGTCATCTGCGACGCCGAAAAGCCGGTGGCTCTGGCGGGCGTCATGGGCGGCGCGAACTCCGGCATGGATGAGCACACCACCAGCCTGCTGTTCGAGTGCGCCACCTTCGCCCGGGATTCCGTCCGCAAGACCAGCCGTTCGCTGGGCCAGTCCAGCGATTCCTCCGCCCGGTACGAAAAGGGCGTGGACCGCTACTCCCCCGAGCTGGGCCTGGCCCGCGCCCTCCACCTGATTCAGCAGCTGGACTGCGGCGACATCACCACGCTGGAGTTTGACTGCACCGACGGCCGCCCCATGGAGCGGAAGGTCATCGTCACCACCCCCGAAAAGATCTGCGGCGTGCTGGGCATCGACGTCCCCGCCCAGGAGATGATCGACATCCTGACCCGGCTGGACTTCACCGTGGAAGCGAAGGACGGCCAGTGGACCGTCCGTGTGCCCCTCTACCGGGAGGACGTGGAGAGCTACCCCGATCTGGCCGAGGAAGTCATCCGGGAGTATGGCTACGACCACATCGTGCCCACCTTCCTCAAGACCGCAGCCGTCACCAACGGCGGCCTGAACGCCGACCAGAAGCGGGTTCTGAAGGTCAAGCGCCTGCTGGCCGGGCAGGGCTTCTACGAGGCTTCCACTCTGGCCTTCTATTCGCAGGCCGAGCTGGATATGCTGCACCTGCCCGCCGAGGCTCCCGCCCGCAAGGCCATCCGCATCCTGAACCCCATCAGCGAGAACCTCTCCATCATGCGGACCCTGCTGGCCCCCTCCATGCTGAACGTCATCGTGGACAACCTCAAGAAGGGCAACAACGCAGGCCGCCTCTTTGAGATGGCCCCGGTCTATCTGGCCAAGAGCCTGCCCCTGACCGAGATGCCCGAGGAGCGCCAGACCCTCTGCCTGGGCGTCTTTGGTCCCGACGAGGACTTCTTCACCGTCAAGGGCGCTGTGGAGGCGCTGGGGGCCGCCCTCGGCCTGACCTTCTCCTATGTCAAGGAGGCCAACCCCTGGCTCCACCCCGGCATCAGCGCCGCCGTCTACTGCAAGGAGGTGCGGGTCGGCGTATTTGGCAAGCTGGCCAACGAGATCAACGCCGAGCTCAAGATTGCCAAGGACGAAAAGGACAGCCAGAACATCTATCTGGCCGAGCTGGATTATGCCGGTCTGGTCTCCTGCATCGAGGGCGAACTCCGGTATAAGCCTCTCAGCCCCTTCAGCCCGGTCAAGCGCGACCTGGCGCTGGTCTGCGACGAGGGGATCGCCTGCGGCGAGATCGAGGAAACCATCCGCAAGGCAAGCCCCCTCGTGACCGACGTGCATCTGTTCGACGTCTACCGCGGCAAGAATCTGGGCGAGGGAAAAAAGAGCATGGCTTTCTCTCTGGTTTTGGAGGATGCCGCCGCAGAGGTCAGCGCCGAGCAGGCCGAACGCGCCGTCAAGAAGATTCTGGGCAACCTGAAATTCAAGCTGGGCATTGAGATGCGCTGAAATTAAGCACCAATTATAAAAAAGGGTTCTGCTGGCCGTCTGGCTGGCAGAACCCTTTTTGCGTTTTCAACTTTAAGCTTCTCCCCTGTCCGGGGCGCAGAGCGCGAACAAAAAGCCCTGCCGCCGGGCGCATCCGGAACAGCAGGACTTTGTCTTGTTTCATTGAATGCATCCGTCCGCCCGAAGGATGGCATGAACCGGACGGCCACGCCGATAAAGGGCGGACAGATGAAAACTTACGGGGTCAGCCGGTTAGGGCCGCGGAACAGGAACATGGCGTCCTTGATGCCCAGGCCCACCAGCAGCATGGTCAGACGGTCGACGCCCAGGCCGAAGCCGCCGTGGGGCGGGCAGCCGTACTGGAAGAACTCCAGATAGAACTTGACGTCCTCGGTCAGGCCCTTCTCGTCCGCCTGCTTTTTCAGCACGTCGTAGCGGTGCTCACGCTGGGCGCCGGTGGTGATCTCGACGCCGCGCCAGATCAGGTCATAGCCCTGGGGCACGCCGTTCTCGTCCCGCATATGGTAGAACGCCCGCTTGTCCGCCGAGTAATCGGTGACAAAGAGGAACTCATGGTTATAGTGCTTCTTGACCCACTCGTAGCTCAGGCGCTCGGCGTCGGTGGTCAGGTCGCCCTTTTCGGACTCGTCCACCGTGTAGCCGAAGTCCTCTTCCAGGCCCTTGTACAGCTCCGCCAGGGTGACCACCGGGAACGGGGTCTCGGGCACGACAACCTCCAGGCCAAAGGTCTCCTTGATCTGCTCGCCGTAGGCGTCCTTGACGGCCTGAAGCCCCGCCTTGAGCAGCTGCTCCTCCATCTTCATCACGTCGCGGAAGGACTCGATGTAGCTGAATTCCAGGTCAAAGCCGGTGAACTCGGTGGTGTGCTTGCTGGTGAAGGACTTCTCCGCGCGGAAGACGGGGCCCACCTCGAAGATTCGCTCGAAGCCGCTGGCCATGGCCATCTGCTTGTAGAACTGGGGGCTCTGGGCCAGATAGGCGTTGCGGTCGAAATAATCCACCTTAAAGACGTCGGCGCCGCTCTCGCTGGCCGCTGCAATCAGCTTGGGGGTGTGGATCTCAATGAAGTTCTGGCCCAGCAGGAACTGCCGCATGGCGTTGACCATCACGCTCTGGGCCTTGAACATCAGCTGATTTTCGTCGGTGCGCAGATCCACCCAGCGGTAGTCAATCCGCTGGTCGATGCTGGAACGCTCGACGGCCTTCTTTTTCTTGGTGGCCGCGATTGCCTTGCGAACGATGGGCAAAGGGTCCGCGACGCTCTCGATCCGAATCTCCGAGGGCACCATCTCGACGCCGCCCATCTTGACGTAATCGTTTGCCATCACCTTGCCCACGACGGTGATGACCGAATCCTGGGTGAGCTGGTCGATGGTATCCACCAGTTCGGGGTGGTCGGCCTTCTCGACGGTGATCTGGATTTTCCCGGTGATATCCTTGAGGACAATAAAGGCCATCGCCTTGCTGTTGCGCAGGTTCTCGATAAAGCCCTGCACCTTGACGACGCTGTCGGTGGCCTTCAGCGCGTCCTGAATATAGGTACGATTCATAGAAATCCTCCTCGAATGCCTGTTATCCTTCTTATTATACTTCATTTCGGGTCAAAATCAATAGAAGCGGCCCTTTTTGCCCTTGCAGGGCAGGAAAAGAAAAAACCGGCGGGCCTTTTGAAAGGTCTGCCGGTTGTGGTGCGAGGGAGGGGATTTGAACCCCCAAGGTTACCCACACGCACCTCAAACGTGCGCGTCTGCCAGTTCCGCCACCCTCGCATATCTGCCGCGGTTTTGAACCGCTCGGCGAACTGCTTGAGTATAATACCACACTCCCCCGGAATTGTCAAGCGGTTCTGCCCGGCTTCATAGGAAAAAATTTCCGTTCATATCTTGATACAAACGCTCTTGAAAAAACGCAAGGAGGTTCCCCCATGCTTCACCCTTGTTCTTTCCCCCGATGGACGCGGCGGGCGGCGGCCTTTGCCTGCCTGCTTCTGGGGTTTGGTCTGGGCTGGGCCAGCGCCCGGCCCGGGGGTTCTGCGGCGGCCCCGGTCTGCCGTCAGGAAGACCTGACCCTCTTTCCCGATACCGCCGCCCTGGAGGGCCAAAGCTCCCGCCCCGCAGCCGCGAAAGCCGGGGCGAAATCGGTCCCGCCGGAACAGAAGCGGGTGGCCCTGACCTTCGACGACGGCCCCAGCCGGAACACCCCCGCCGTTCTGGAAACTCTGGAGCAGTACGGCGTTCCCGCGACTTTTTTCGTCAGCGCCGCCGGCTATAACGAGGAATATCTGCCTCTGCTTGTTCAGGCCCGGCAGGCCGGGCACCAGATCGCCCTCCACTCGGCCTCCCACGAATACAGCCAGATCTACCGCAGCCCCGAGGCGTTCTGGGCGGACATCGCCCTGCTCCAGGCCCGGCTGGCCCCCTATCTGGACTCCGCCTCCATCCGGTATCTCCGCTTTCCCGGGGGCAGCACCAACACGGTCAGCCGCAAATACGGCGGCAGCGGCATCATGGAGCAGCTGAAGCAGCAGGCGGAAGAAAAGGGCTTTATCTGGGTGGACTGGAACGTCTGCGGGGAGGACGCGGCGGGCGAAAAGCTGAGCGCCGCCGAAATCTACCGGAATGTGGTCCGCAGCACCGGCGGCAGGCAGACCTGCATCGTCCTTCTGCACGACTCCGCCGCCACCGACACCACCCCCGACGCCCTGCCGGACATCATCGGCTGGTATCTCGAAGAGGGTTACCGCTTCTGCACCGTGGCGGAGCTGTATGGAAAATGAATTCCCCGCAGGCGCAGAAAAAGCCCGCAGGCCGGTTTTTTTCCGGGTCTGCGGGCTTTTCAATGCAGTCAGCTTCTTACAGCCCTTCGCTGAAGAAGGTGCAGAAGGTGCGGTAGGCCATGTACAGGTCAATCTTGTGAATCACTTCAAAAGGAGAGTGCATGGAGATCACGGGCACGCCGATGTCCACCACGGGAATGCCCTGCTGTGCCACATACTTTGCGACGGTGCCGCCGCCGCCCAGGTCGATGCGGCCCATCTCGCCCACCTGCCAGGCGATGTCGGCCTTGTCCATCATGCAGGTCAGACGGCCCACCTGCTCTGCGGAGGCGTCGCTGGCGCCGGACTTGCCCCGGCTGCCGGTGTACTTGAAGATGGCGACGCCGCGGCCCGCATAGGTGCCGTTCTTGGGCTCAAAGGCGCTGGCCCAGGTGGGGTCGTAAGCGGCGGTGACGTCGGCGGACAGGCAGAAGCTGTTGTGGAAGGCCCGGATGACGTCGGCCTTCTGCCCCGCGCAGAGCTGGCGCAGGAAGTCGAAGGTATAGGCGCTGTTCATGCCGGTGACGCCCTCGCTGCCGATCTCCTCCTTGTCTGCCAGAACGCAGACGGTGGTGTAGGCGGGGTTTTTGGTCTCAATCTCGGCGCGCAGGCCGGCATAGCCGTCCACCCGGTCGTCATGGCCGTAGCCGCCCACCATCGAGCGGTCAAAGCCCACGTCCTGCGCCTTGAAGGCGGGCACGACCTCGATCTCGGCGCGGACAAAGTCCTTCTCGGTGATGCCATACTTCTCGTTGAGGAGCAGCATGGTGTTCAGCTTGACCTTCTCTTTGATCTTCTCGTCGTCCACCGCCTCGGAGCCAATCAGGACGTTCAATTCCTCGCCCTTGATGCCGTCCTTGAGGGGGCGCTCGTTCTGCTCCTGGCCCAGATGGGGCAGCAGATCGGTGATGCAGAAGACGGGGTCGCCCGCATCCTCGCCGACCCGGACGGCGACGGTGGTGCCGTCGGCGCGGTAGAACACGCCATGGATGGCCAGGGGCATGGTGACCCACTGGTACTTGCGGACGCCGCCGTAGTAGTGGGTTTTCAGATAGCTGAAATGGCCCGCTTCATACAGCGGATTGGGCCGCAGGTCCAGCCGGGGGCAGTCGGAGTGGGCGATCACCAGGCGGAATCCGTCCTCCATGGGGCGGGAGCCGATGGTGGCGCAGAGGACCGCCTTGCCCTCGTGGATCAGGTAAATTTTATCTCCGGCGGCGTAGGCCTTGCGGTCGTCAAATTTCCGGTAGCCCGCTTCTTCCAGAACTCTGGCGGAATACTCGGCCACTTCCCGCTCGGTCTTGCCCTCGTTCAGGAAGTTCTTATAGCCCTCGCCGAACTCGGCGGCGGCCTGACGCACGGCGGCGTCCTTGTCGCCTGCGTAGGCAGGCTCATACAAAAGCTCTTTTGCTTTCGATTCCAGTTCACTCATCTTGATTTACCTCGTATCGTTCAAATTTCTATCCTAAGAGCCGTAAAGCTCCGTATAGCTCTGATATCGGTCCAGAATCTTCTCCACATAGTGGTTCATCTGGGCGTAGGGAAACTCCGCCAAGGTGCTCTCGCTGCTGGCGTACCGTTCTTTTTCCAGAAGGGCGTCCACCGTGCCCCAGCCGCTGTGGTAGGCCGCAGCGGCCGTGGCAATGTCGCCGTCGTACCGTTCCAGGCAGAGTTTCAGGTAGTAGGCCCCGAACCGGATGCTGCACGCCGGGTCATAGAGATCGGAAAAATTCAGCGCCTCCTCCGGCGCGATCTTGCCCTTGATCCAGTAAAAGGTCTCCTCGGTCATCTGCATCAGGCCCCGGGCCCCCACGCTGGATTCCGCCTCGGCGTCGAAGCTGCTCTCGGTGTGGATAAAGGTATAGATCAGCAGCGGGTCCAGCCCGTAAGCCGCCGCCCAGGTTTCCACCTCCGTCGCGTAGCAGCGGGGATACCGCCACTCCTCCACCTGACGAATCATCCCGGGAAGGCGGGTCCAAAGCAGTGCCAGCAGAAAAACCAGCGCCAGCAATTTCAACAAACGTTTCAAATCTGCCGCCCCGAGCCCCCTTTCTCTCCCGCGGCCTGCGCCAGCAGCCGGGCCAGCACGGCCTCCGCCGCATGGCGCAGCGCTTCCAGACTGCCGGTGTTCTCGACCCGGAAGCTGGCC
>JAHLFH010000131.1 GCA_018883885.1 Candidatus Faecalibacterium intestinavium
GGGCGGAGGAATCGTCCGCGGCGTCTTTGCCGCAGGCGGCGAGCCCCAGAGCCAGCAGAACGACCAGCGTCAGGGCGGTCAATCTCAGTTTCATTCAAAAGCACTCCTTCTCATGCCAGGGTTGTTCGGGCCGGGCCCCAGGGCCCGCCCATACAGAATACGCGCCCCGGGGCGGAAAGATTGCGCGAACCTGCGCAGGTTTCCCCGGTAAATTCTGGTCCGGGCCTTTCGGTGACGCAGTTACGGAAGGCGCTGCCGGTTTCGGGTATACTATCCCCAGAACAAACAAAACAAACCGACACCCCGCCCCGAGCGGGCTTTGCAGGAAAATTCGACGGAGGTAACTGCCATGTCTGCGATCACCATTACCAAAAACAATTTCGCATCCGAAGTGCTTCAGAGCGACAAGCCGGTCCTGCTGGACTTCTGGGCCAGCTGGTGCGGCCCCTGCCGGATGCTCTCTCCCATCGTCGATGAGATTGCCGGGGAGCGCCCCGACATCAAGGTCGGCAAAGTCAACGTGGACGAGCAGCCCGAGCTGGCCGGCCAGTTCGGCGTCATGAGCATCCCGACCCTGCTGGTCTTTAAGAACGGCAAGCTGGTCAATCAGGCCGTCGGTTCCCGCCCCAAGGCCAGCGTGCTGGCCCTGCTGGACTGACCGCCCCGCGGACGCCTCATAACCGCACACGCGAAAATCCCCCGGCCGCCGGCCGGGGGATTGTTTGTTTTATGGATTCGGATGAACGGGGCTTACCTGCCCAGCATCTCCCGGGCCGTGGCCTCGATGTTGGCGGCGCACAGGCCGTACTCCTTCAGCAGGTCCCAGGCGGGGCCGGAGCAGCCGAACTTGTCCCCGACGCCAATCCGGCGGACGGGGGTGGGCCGCTTTTCGCTCAGCAGGGAGCAGACCGCTTCGCCCAGGCCCCCGATGACGCTGTGCTCCTCGCAGGTGATGACCCTGCCGCACTCGGCGGCGGCCCGGAGCACCAGTTCTTCGTCCAGGGGCTTGATGGTGTGCAGGTTGATGACCCGGGCGTGGATGCCCTCGGCGGCCAGATTCCGGGCCGCAATCCGGGCCTCGTTGACCATCAGGCCGGTGGCGAGGATGGCGATGTCGCTGCCCTCGGTGAGCTGCTCGCCCTTGCCGATCTCAAAGTGGCAGCCCGCTTCCTCGTGGAACACGGGCACCGCCAGACGGCCAAACCGCAGATAGACGGGGCCTTTGTGGGCAAAGGCGGCGCGGACCGCCGCCCGGGCCTCCACGTCGTCCGCCGGGCAGATGACGGTCATGCCGGGCAGGGAGCGCATGAGGGCGAAGTCCTCGCAGCACTGGTGGGACGCGCCGTCCTCGCCCACCGAGATGCCGCCGTGGGTCGCGCCGATCTTGACGTTCAGCCGGGGGTAGGCCACCGAGTTGCGAATCTGCTCAAAGGCGCGGCCCGCCGCAAACATGGCGAAGCTGGACACAAAGGGGACATAGCCCATGGTGGACAGGCCCGCGGCCACCCCCATCATGTTGGCCTCGGCGATGCCGCAGTCAAAGTGGCGGTCCGGATAGGCCTTCTTGAACACGCCGGTCTTGGTGGCGGCGGCCAGATCGGCGTCCAGCACCACCAGCTCGTCGTGGCCCTCGGCGGCCAGCTGCTTGAGCGCCGCGCCGTAGCTGTCGCGGGTTGCGATGTTTTTCACTTCTGCCATCTCAGTTGCCCTCCTTTTCCAGCGCGGCATACGCTGCGTTCAGTTCCTCCATGGCGGTCTGGTATTCCGCGTCGTTGGGGCCCTTGCCGTGCCAGTCCACCTGATTTTCCATATAGGAAACGCCCTTGCCCTTGGTGGTGTTCAGGATGATGCAGGTGGGCTTTTCGGTCTCGGCGTGGAACGCGGCCACAGCGGCCTCGATCTGGTCGAAGTCGTGGCCGTCGATGGACAGAACCTTAAAGTTGAAGGCCTCCATCTTCTTGTCGAGGGGGGCGCTGTTCATGACCTCCTCGATGGAGCCGTCGATCTGCAGGTGGTTCAGGTCGATGATGACGCAGAGGTTGGACAGCTTATAGTGGGCGGCAAACATGAACGCCTCCCAGCACTCGCCCTCCTCGATCTCGCCGTCGCCCAGGATGGCGTAGACGCTCAGGCCCTGGCCGGCGTGCTTTGCGCCCAGCGCCATGCCGCAGGCCGCCGAAATGCCCTGGCCCAGGCTGCCGGTGGACATATCCACGCCGGGGACGGAATTCATGCTGGGGTGGCCCTGAAGATAGCTGCCGATTTTGCGCAGGGTCTTCAGGTCCTCCACCGGGAAGAAGCCCCGCAGGGCCAGCGCCGCATAGAGCGCCGGGGCGGCATGGCCTTTGGAGAGGACCAGCCGGTCCCGGTCGGGCTTGGCGGGGTTCGCGGGGTCGATATTCATTTCTTTAAAGTAAAGATAGGAAAGCAGGTCGGCGATGGACAGGCTGCCGCCCGGGTGACCGCACTTTGCGCTGTGGGTCCCCTCGATTGCGCCCATCCGGATCTGGCAGGCACGTTTTTGCAGGGTGAGTTTTTCTGCGTTGGTCATGATGGCCCTCCCATTGAACTTTGTTGTTTTTTGGCTGACCCTGGTTCAAAAAAGCTGAACCCTCCGGCGGAAACGGGGCGTCGCCCGGTTCCCGCTTTATCGCTATTTTATATTATCTGTTCTGCACAGAAAGGTCAAGCAGATTTTGACGAAATGTACAACGCCCGGAATTTTCCGGTCGAATTTCTTTGTTTTTTGTGAAAAGTGCGGCATCCGTTCCCGTCTTGACAGCCCGCCCCCGCCTCTGTTATACTGTTAGTGTTCCGGTTTGAAGCCGGGATATCCGGGCCGAAGCCCGGCGCGATGAATCGTTCTCAGCAAAAAACCACTCTTGTAAACAGACGCCACGAAGGGGTCTGCCTCTGGTTTACCGCCAGCGGCAGGCCCCCCTTTTCGTCTGCGGGAAAATTCAACAAAAAGGAGTCGTTCAGGATGAACAAGACCACCCATTCCTCCACCCGCCAGCTGGTTCTGGCCGCCCTCTTTCTGGCGCTGGGCTTCGTGCTGCCCTTCTTCACCGGCTCGATCCCCGAAATCGGCAATATGCTCTGCCCGATGCATCTGCCCGTGCTGCTCTGCGGCTTTGTGCTGGGCGGCCCCTGGGGGCTGGCCATCGGGGCGCTGACCCCGCTGCTCCGCTCGCTGCTGCTGGGGATGCCGCCCCTGTTCCCCACGGCGCTGGGCATGACCTTTGAGCTGGCCGCCTACGGCCTTGTGTCCGGCCTGCTCTACCGCCGGGTCCGCCACACCCCCGCCATGGTCTACGCCGTCCTGCTGACGGCCATGGTCGCGGGGCGGCTGGTCTGGGGGGCGGCCCGCCTTGTGATGGCGGGGCTGTCCGGCAGCGAATTCCTCCTTTCCACCTTTCTGTCGGGGGCTATCTTCACGGCCATCCCCGGCATCGTTGTCCAGCTGATCCTGATCCCGCTGATCCTCCTGGGCTTGCAGCGGGCGAAGTGGATGGACTAAAGCCGCCTTTCTTTGCCGCGCAGAAAACGCGCCGCCCCGGGGTTTGGCCGGGACGGCGCGTCTTGTTGTTTTTTCAGTTTCTCAGCCTCAATGGCTGGTCAGCTTCTGATAGGCGATCCGGGGGCTGCCGTCCGCCAGATGGATGATCCCGCAGCGGGCAAAGCCGTTCTTTTCCAGAATGTGCTGCATGGCCTTGTTGTCGGCGTGGGTGTCGGCCCGCAGGCTGTCGCACCGCTCCTGACACCAGGCGATGACCTCGTCCGCAATGTGGGAGTGTTTTCCCGCCGAAGCCAGCCGGTGGATGGTGCCGTAGGGGCCGTCCGAAATCCACTTGCCCCCCTCGATGGCCGCATAGGTGGGGTCCTCCCCCAGAACAAAGGCAAACACCGCTTCCATCTGCCCGTTGACGATGTAGACAAACAGCCGGTTGGACGCGATGTCCTGTTCGATCAGCTCCTGAGAGGGGTAGCCGCCGCCCCACTGATCGGGATTACCGGATGCCGCCATCTGCTCCCGGGCCCGGCCGTAAATTTTCATGATCTGGTCGATTTCAAAACGGTTTGCTCCGCGAAACATTCGTTTTCCACCCTCTCTGCGGGCCCTCTGTTCCAACGGCACGCCCGCCCATAACAGAGTTATTATACTACAATTTGCTTCAAATTTCCAGTTTTTTGCAGCAAAAAGTCAAAAAGCCGCACCTTCGCCCTTTTTTCGCCCCCCGTTTGTCCCCGCCGCCCGCTTGACAAACCTCCTCCCCGGGGCTACACTGGAAGCACTCTACCGCTTTAAAGGAGGAAATCAACCGTGAAACAACGCGCCCTTCGGGCGGCTCTGCCCCTGACCCTGCCGGTCTGCGTCGGGTTTCTGACCCTCGGCACATCCTACGGCTTTTTGATGCAGAGCCAGGGCCTGGGCTTTCTTCTGACCCTTCTGAGCAGCCTGTTCGTCTTTGCCGGTTCGCTGCAATTCGTCTCGGTGGGGCTGCTGTTGGCGGGGTTCGACCCCCTCCACGTCTTTTTTCTCACCCTGATGATCAACGCCCGCCACCTGTTTTACGGCCTGTCCATGCTGGAACAGTACCGGGGGCTGGGGTGGAAAAAGGTCTATCTCATCTTCGGGATGTGCGACGAGACCTTCTCCATCCACTGTGCGGCCCGGCCCCCCGAAGGGGTGGACAAGGGGTGGTTTTTGTTCTTCATCACCCTGCTGGATCATCTGTACTGGATTGCCGGGTCGGCGCTGGGGGCGCTGCTGGGGCGGCTGATCCGGTTCGACGCCACCGGCCTCGATTTCGTCATGACCGCCCTCTTTGTGGTCATCTTCCTGAACCAGTGGGACGAAAGCCCGACCCACCGCCCCGCCCTGACCGGCGCGGGCTGCGCCCTGCTGTGCCTGGCCCTCTTTGGCAGCGAGAACTTCCTTCTGCCCGCCATGGGGCTGATCCTGCTCTGCCTGTCTCTGGGCCTTCGCCCTGCGCGAAAGGAGGCGAACGCCCAATGACCGATCTCCAGATGCTTCTGACCATCGCCGTCCTTGCCGCCGGAACGGTGCTGACCCGGTTTCTGCCCTTCTGGGTCTTTCCCGAGGGAAAGCAGCCCCCGGCTTTTGTCTCCCGTCTGGGCCAGGTGCTGCCCACCGCCGTCATCGGGATGCTGGTGGTCTACTGCCTCAAGGACGCCCCGGCCTCGGCCTGGCACGGCCTGCCCGAAGCCCTTGCCATCGCCTTCATCGTCCTGCTCCACCGGCTTTGGAAAAACACCCTCCTGAGCATCGCCGGGGGGACCGCCCTGTATATGTTCCTTCTCCAGTCCGTCCTGCGCTGAAGCTTCCGCCCGGCAAAAAAGTTTGCCGGGTTTTTTCGCGCCTTATTGACACCCTCCGGCGGTTGTGGTATCCTTTTCCCATCACCTGTAATACAGGTATACAATTCACTGCACGAGGGTTTCTCCTTCGCTGACCGGCGGGGGCCCCGTGCGCAGACAGGGAGGCCATCATGTCCATCTTTCAAAAACCCGACCGCCATCACCTGATCGTCACAAGCTGCGTGCTGGTCTGGATCTTTATCGTCAACATTGCCGCCATCGTGCTGGGCCTCATCAGCTGGCCTCTCTTTTTTGTGACCATCTTCTTTTTCGGGCTGGGCGCCAGCCCCAAAAACATCCCCTCGATTTTTGTGGGCGGCACCCTCGGCCTGGCGGCTGCGCTGGGCCTTTATGCGGGAACCTTCGGCCTCGCCCCCTCTCTGGGGCTGCTGGGGGCCTTCGCCGTCAGCATCGGCATCGTCCTCACGGTCATCATTCTGGGGGGCACGGTCTGCCCGGTGGCCTGCAACAACGTGGCCTTTGCCTATCTGACCGTCGCCACCGTCAACTTTGAGGAGATCACCCCCGCCCTCATCGGCAACCATCTCGTCACCCTCTGGGTGGGGGGCGCAATCATTCTGGGCGGCTCGATTCTGGCCGCCAAACTGGGCGAAAAGCTGGCCGGCCCCGCCCACAAGTGAACCCGGGAAAAACGCGGGGAACGCCGGAATTGTAAAACCCTCCGTCGGATGCTACAATAAGAGCAACACACAACCAACAACCAGAAGGAGCGTCCGGGAATGGCAATCAAAAAAGTGGTCAAGAGCAGCGTCAGCCAGCAGGTATTCGACCAGCTGCGGGAGCAGATTCTGGCAGGGGACTGGAAGCCCGGCGACAAGCTGCCCTCCGAAAACGAGCTGGCCGCCCAGTTCGGGGTCAGCCGGGTGACGGTGCGCAACGCCCTGCAAAAGCTCAGCGGGCTGGGCCTGCTGGAAACCCATTTCGGCGAGGGGTCTTTCGTCCGGGGGGCAGGCGCCGAGGCCGCCCTGAACCAGCTGGTCCCCCTGCTCTACCTGGGGCGGGAGACCCTGCGGGATATCCTGACCTTCCGCCGGGTGGTGGAGGGGCCGATCTGCGAGATCGCCTGCCGCCGGGCCACCGACCGGGAGATTGACCAGCTGCGGCAGCTGCTGGCCGGGATGGAGCGGGCCGGGGGGGACCTGGCCGCCTTTGCCCGGGCGGACAGCGCCTTTCACTGTGCGCTGGCCCGGCTGACCCGCAGCCGGATGATGCAGCAG
>JAHLFH010000132.1 GCA_018883885.1 Candidatus Faecalibacterium intestinavium
GAGCTCCTGGCCCGGATGGGCCTCTCCGACCGGGAGGGCCACTACCCCAGCCAGCTCTCCGGCGGGCAGCAGCAGCGGGTGGCCATCGCCCGGGCCCTGGCATTGCACCCGGACATCCTCTGCTTTGACGAGCCCACCAGCGCCCTGGACCCCGAGCTGACCGGGGAGGTGCTGAAGGTCATCCGCTCTCTGGCCGAGCAGAAGACCACCATGATTATCGTCACCCACGAGATGGCCTTTGCCCGGGACGTGGCCGACCAGATCATCTTCATGGATCAGGGGGTCATCGTGGAGCAGGGCCCCGCTCGGGAGGTCATCGAGCGGCCCAGACAGGAGCGGACGAGGCAGTTCCTGGCCCGCTATGCCCAGGAGCGCTGAACGTCCGGCCCGCCCCCGAAAAGAATCTCTGAACGCAGACAAAAAGCCCCTCGGGGCCGACGCCGTCCGGCGATATGACCGGCGGAGCACGGCCCCGGAAGGGGCTTTTCTTTCTGTTCGGCAGGCGCTGCCCGGCGGGCGGCAGGCTTATTTTTTTCGGAGATATTTTATCAGGGCAAGAATGCCGACAAGGTAGAACACAAGCTCTGAGGTGTGCAGGGCAAGGGTGAGCGCCATATCAAATCCCATCATCGTTGTTCAATCCTTTCTGTGGAGGGGTTTGTCCCGCGGAGCCGGAGGCGGTGGCCGACCGGGGAGATTCCGAAGAACTCCGCCGGATTGCCCGGACGGCGGCGGATGCCTTTGACGAGTCCAAAAATATTTCGGTGGTGGGCAACCCGGTTGTGGACGCCATCCTGAGTCACTATCTCCTGATTGCGAAGGAAAACCGGATGAAGGTCACCCTGGACGTTGCGATTCCCGAAGTTTTGCCCGTTTCCCCGCTGTCCCTGAGCATCCTGATCGGGAACACAATGGACAATGCCATTGAGGCCTGCCGCAGCCTGCCGCCGGAACAGCGCCGCATTCATTTGCAGCTGCGCAAGCAATACCGGACCCTGTTCTACCGCCTTGACAATCCCTGCGGCGAGGGGGCCGGAACCCCCTGGCGAGGCCTCCACCATGGGTATGGGTTAAAGAATGTGAGACGCGTCGTGGAGGAATGCGACGGCGATTTTCACGCCGAAAAGAAAGACGGGCATTTTACGGTGCAGGCCCGGCTGAATTGCCAAAGTCAGGAGATGCCGTGAGGCATTTTCCGCCCGGTGCGCCGCGCAGGGGAGGGCAGAAAACGGGAAAGCCGCCGCATTTCCCGGGGCCGGCCATCAACTGCAACAACGTCCACGCGCTGAAGGGGACAGACAACCTCTTTTTGCTCCAGCTCCATATTTCCTACCAGCTGCTGCGGGAGGTTGTGCCGGATACCGGCATGGTGTTTGCCTGCAATTCCAGCGCAGACGCATTCCACCCTTACGGGGAACTGCGCCGGATCATGCGGCAGATGCTGTTCAGCTACGCCGGCGCGAGGAAAAAGACCGAGGCGCTGCGGTACAGCTATGTCTATGAGCTGCTGGACATTCTCACCGAACAGTTCCAGGTCCAGCTGGAGGAGATGGGCCAGTCCCGCCCTCAGCGGGACGAGGCCCGGCTCCAGGAGATCATCCGCTATGTCAACCAGAATTTTCAGGAGGAGATCAACCTGAGCCGTCTGGCCGAGCAGATGTATCTGTCCACCTCCTCCCTGTCCCGGCTGTTCAAAAAGAACATGGGCTGCTATTTCGCCGATTTTGTCAACCGCGTCCGGCTCAACCACGCCGTCAAGGAGCTGGAGGAGACCGAAAAGACGGTCACCCGGAGCGCCGCAGACTGCGGCTTTTCCAATCTGGCGGCCTTCAACAAGCAGTTTCAGAACGCCTACCAGATGTCCCCCAGCGCCTACCGGCATCAGGCGTAGGAGGAACGGGAGGCGCAGGAGGAAAAGAACCTTTCGATGCTGGAAGAAGGCGCCCGCCAGCTTCACAGCGAGGAAGGGCGGGAGAGCGCGGGCCCCGGGGAGCGGAGCCTCTCGGTGGCGCTCCGGGCAGAGGAGGGGACGGCCGTCCGCTCCTGCTGGAATCAGGTGCTCAACGGCGGCGCCGCCGCCGACCTCGCCATTTATAATGTTCAGCAGCACATCGCGACCCTCTATGAAAATCTCAAGTTCCGCTATGTCCGGATCTGGAGCCTCTTTTCCAAAAAGATGGTGATCCTTCAGGACCCCTCCGACTGTCAGTATAACTTCGATATGCTGGACAACGTGCTGGATTTCATGTCCGTCCATCATATGACCCCCTATCTCGACCTGGGCCAGCGACCTTCCTGCGCGGTCAAGGCGGAAGGGGAGATGGTTTACTACGAGGACGAGGCGCTGGTCTTTGGCAGCGCGGACGACTGGATGCGGATGCTGATGGCGTTTGTGGAACACAGCATCCGCCGCTATGGCCGTCAGGCGGTGGCGGAGTGGATCTTTGACTTCACGGTGGACATCCGGCACGAGCGGGTGCCGTTCTGCCGCAGCGAGGATGAAATGTGGGAGGTCTACCGCCGGTTTTATGTGTTCCTGCATCAGAACCTTCCGGGGGTTCAGATAGGGGGGCTGGGAGGCGTTGCGGTCAGCAACAATGAAAATAGTATGTTTCTGCCAAAAATTTTACAATAGGACCAGAACAAGGGACACGGACCGCAACCGGGCGGGCGGTCCCGAACGATTGGAAATGGAGGCAAAACAAATGAAAAACGGTAAACTGCAGGTAGCTGTCGTGGGCTGCGGCGGCATCGCCAACCAGAAGCACTTCCCGGCTCTGAGCGGCCAGAAGGACAAGTGCGAGATCATCGCGTTCTGCGATATCGACGAGGAGCGGGCCAAGACCGCCGCCAAGTACGGCGCTCCCGGCTGCCAGGTGACCACCGACTACATGGATGTCATGGAGAACCCCGATGTGGACGTGGTCCACGTCTGCACCCCCAACGTGGCGCACTGCCCCATCACCGTGGCCGCCTTTGAGGCCGGCAAGCACGTCATGTGCGAGAAGCCCATGGCCGCCACCACCGCCGACGCCCAGAAGATGATGGACGCCTGGAAGAAGAGCGGCAAGAAGTTCACCGTCGGCTATCAGAACCGGTTCCGCACCGACTCTCAGGCCCTGAAGCGTGCCTGCGACGAGGGCAAGCTGGGCGACATCTACTTCGCCAAGGCCCACGCCGTCCGCCGCCGCGCCGTCCCCACCTGGGGCGTCTTCCCCGACAAGTCCAAGCAGGGCGGCGGTCCGCTGATCGACATCGGCTACGACGGCTGCACCTGCATCGAGGTAGAGGACAAAGCCTTTGAAGGCAGCCAGGAGAAGGTCCTGGACAGCCTGCGCCTGAGCAAACGCTACATGGAGCAGTTTGTGATCTGAGAGAAGGCCAACTCGTTGGGCAGAGCGCCCGGGCAAACCATCCCTTCCTGACCGGCAGGACCGCCTGACCGGGCCGCTCTGTATAAGCGCTGCGCCGATTTCTTTGCCTTCAGTCGGCGCAGCGCTCTTTTTTGAAAAAACAACCATGAAATGGAGGAATATTTCATGTCCCGTATCAAAGCTGGCGTCAGCCTGTACAGTCTGCAGGACCAGTACCTGACCAAAAAAATGAGCCTGGAAGACATTATGCACTACGTCAAGGAGTGCGGCGCGGAGGGCATCGAGATCCTGCCCGACCAGATGCTGAAGGGCGCTCCCGACCTGACCGACGAGCAGGTGGCCGACTGGAACCGGATGCTCAAGGAGACCGGCCTGCAGCCCGTCATCGCCGACGTCTTCCTGAACACCAACCTTTATAAAAACCGCACCCTGACCAAGCGCGAGTGCATCGACCTGCTGATTAAGGAAATCAAGCAGGCCAACCGCCTGGGCATCCACCTGATCCGCCTGGTGTCCATGGTGCCCTACTGGGTCATCGAGCCGCTGCTGCCCTACTGCGAGAAGTATGACGTGACCATCGCCATCGAGGTCCACGCCGGCATGGCCTTTGACGTTCAGGCCACCAACGACTTCATCAACGAGGTCAAGCGCCTCAAGAACCCCTACGCGGGCATCGTCATCGACACCGGCATCTTCTGCCGCAAGTTCCCCCGGGTGGTCAAGAACTACGAGCTGAACAACGGCGCAAGCCCCGCCATGTTCGACTACTGCGACAAGCTGCTGGACGAGGGCACCGACCTGCACGTCGTCATCCGCAAGAACGGCGGCAAGCTGCCGGAGGACTTCGTCGCCACCTGGAAGACCCACGAGGACGAGATCTTTGGACCTCTGTGCGACGGCTACGAGAACTATCCCTATGAAGTCATGGAAGACCTGATGCCCTACATCAAGCACTTCCACTTCAAGATGTTCGAGATGACCGACGAGGGCCCCGAGTACTCCATCGACTTCAAGGGCCTGCTGCAGTATCTGCACGACCACAACTACGACGGCTACGTCTGCACCGAGTACGAGGGCAACCGCTTCACCCTACCCGGCCATCCCACCGTTGAGCGGGAGCAGGTGGCCCGCAACGTCAAATACGTTCAGGATTGCCTGAAAGAGATCCAGGGTTAAGGGAGGCAAGCAAAAATGTTTGATAACAATGTGTTTCTGAAAGACACCTGCAAGAATGTGTCGGAGAACGGCAAGGTGATCGGCTACGAGATGCAGACCAACATCACCTACTACCGCGCCATCCCCCTGTCCATGATGGAATACGTCCACGTTGCCGTGGACGGCGAGGCTGTGGCCGACGAGGACATCCGGGTCTCTCTGGACCAGAACGACTGGTTCACCCAGAAGGAAGCCGAGACCGTCACCACCTATAAGTGGGAGTACGGCGACCCGCTGTATATCCGGGTCCTGAAGGACGGCGGCCTGTCCAAGGGCAGCCACAAGGTCAAGCTGACCGTGGCCGTCCGCACCGCCTACATCCCGGTCCCGCTGGAGGGCACCAAAGAGCGGGAAGTCGTCATCGACTGAGGAAGGTAAAGGAGAATCAGAATGGCAAAGAACGTACTCGGCATTTCCTTCGGACGCAAGATGAGCAACACCGAGGTCATGGTGAAGGAAGCCCTGCTCCAGTGTCAGAACGCAGGCTGCACCGTCCGGTTTCTGCGGGCGGATGAGATGAACATTCACATCTGCACCGGCTGCATCTCCTGCGTGGTGGGCATGACCACCGGCCGCGGCAAGGGCGGCTGCCCCATCAAGGACGACCTGCCCATCGTGGAGGAAGCCCTGATGGAAGCGGACGCCGTCATCATCGGCTCGCCGGTCTATGAGTTCACCCCCACCGGCAACTTCAAGGTCTGGTGCGACCGTCTGGGCCCCTCCCACGACGTTTCCTTCCGCAAGGCCACCTATGAGGAAGGCCTGGCGGCAGGTAAGGACAAGAGCCTTCTGCCCGACGAGCGCAGCTTCAAAAAGCGGGTGGGCGCTCTGATCGCTGTGGGCGGCGCCATGACCGAGAACTGGCTGTCCCTGGCCCTGCCCAGCATGTACGCCATGTGCGTATCCAGCGGCATCGACGTCATCGACGCCTACAAATACTTCGGGGCCATGGCCCACGAGCATAAGTCCGACAGCGATATGGAGAAGCTGCGCGAGGAAGTCAGAAGCTGAAAGCCCTGCGGGAGGCGGCAGAGGCTGGAGACCCTGAAGCAGTGGCCAAGTACGAGGAACATCTCCGCAAACAGCGGGAGCGCAACCACAGATACCGCCAGCAGGTACAGCAGGCCAGAGCAGCAGACCCGGAATATGCCGCCATGATGGCAGAGCGTAAAGCCGAATATGAACGCACCAGGACAGCCAAACGCAAGGCCGAACACGACGCCCTGGTGGAACGGCCAAGACCGACCCCGAAGCCGCCCGGCAGCTGGCAGAACAGCGGCAGACCATCATTCAGAAATACAAGCAGGCAGATAAGGATTTCTATTCAAAGACTATCCTTGCCGCAGAGGTAAAGGAAGAAGATTTTTTCTGTCATGTGACGCACAAAACATGGGACGCCATTCTCCACGACATACGGAAAGCCCATGAGCATGACATTGACAGCACGCCGGATTATTCTGCCGCAAAGAAAGTAGCGATGGATATTCGGAAAGCCATCCAATCTTCCGGGGATTATCTCGGAAAGGTGTGGGCGGTCATTTTCAATATGCTCGGCATTGACTTTTACAAGCTGCCGCCGGATGAACAGAAGATATTGAAAA
>JAHLFH010000133.1 GCA_018883885.1 Candidatus Faecalibacterium intestinavium
TTTTCACGATGTCCGCGACCTCCGTGATGTCGCAGTCGCCCGCCTTCGCGAGGGCCGCGCGCACCACGCCGGGGCCGGAAACGCCGACGTTAATCACGCAGTCCGGCTCGCCGGGGCCGTGAAACGCGCCCGCCGTAAAGGGGTTGTCCTCCGGCGCGTTGCAGAACACCACCAGCTTGGCCGCGCCGATGCACTGGCGGTCGGCGGTCAGCTCGGCGGTCTGGCGGACGATCTGGCCCATCCGCTTGACGGCGTCCATGTTCAGGCCCGCCTTGGTGGCGCCGATGTTGACCGAGCTGCACACGATGTCGGTCTGGGCCAGCGCCCGGGGGATCGAGTCGATCAGCCGCAAATCGCCCGCCGAAAAGCCCTTCTGGACCAGGGCCGTGTAGCCGCCCACAAAGTTCACCCCCACCTTTTTGCCTGCGGCGTCCAGCGCCTTGGCAAAGTTGACGGGGTCGGCGTCGGGGCAGGCCCCCAGCAGCATGGCGATGGGGGTGACGCTGATCCGCTTGTTGATGATGGGGATGCCGTACTCCGCGCTGATGTGTTCCACCGCGGGGACCAGATTGGCCGCCCGGGCCGTGATCTTGTTGTAAATCTTTTCACAGGCCTTTTCGGGGTTCGGGTCGATGCAGTCCAGCAGGCTGATGCCCATGGTCACGGTCCGGACGTCCAGATTTTCCTGGGTGAACATCTCGATGGTCTCGAGGATGTCCCCTTTGTTGAATATGCTCATTCTCTCTGCGTCCTCCCTCAGATGGTGTGCATCGCGTCAAAGACTTCCTGCCGCGTGAGGTTGATCTGCATTCCCATTTCCTCGGCCATGGCCTCGACCCGGGCGCGGAGTTCTTCGTGGGTCACGTTGCAGCCCGACAGGTCCACCAGCATAATCATGGCGAACATCCCCTGCAAAATGCTCTGGGAGATGTCCTCGATGTTGATATTCAGTTCGCTGCACAGGGTGGACACCTTGGCGACAACGCCCACGGTGTCGCGGCCCACAACCGTAATAAATGCTTTCATAGTTCCCATCCCTTTTGTTTGTGTCTGTATCGGTCGTATCCCATCTGAAAAGGCCGGAGCCTCTCCGGGCCTTCTGTGGTTTTGGAGGGGCGGCCCCCATATTTTATACAGTATAGCAGATTTGCCGGATTTTGAACACTCTTTTTGGAAAAAACTCCCGCCGCGGCCCTTCCGGGCCCCAAAACAGGGGTGCAATCCGGCCGGGGCTGTGCTATACTGGAACATACCATCGAAGCAATACAAGGAGTGTTTGTGCTATGGAACAGCTTTTGAAAATTCTGGAAAACAACGCCCGGCTCCCTGTGGAGGATATCGCCGCCATGCTGGGCAAATCCCCGGCCGAGGTTTCGGCCATGATGGACCTGGCCCGGGCGCAGGGCCTCATCAAGGGATACAAGACCCTCGTGGACTGGGAAAAGGCCGGCATCGACCGGGTGGAGGCCGTGATCGAGCTCCATGTTTCCCCCAAAAAGAGCCGCGGCTTTGACGAGATTGCCAACACCATCGCCTCCTTCGACGAGGTGGAGAGCGTCCTTTTGATGAGCGGCGGATACGATTTGCAGCTGGTCATCAAGGGCAAGACCTTCCAGGAGATCGCCCTCTTTGTGGCAAAGCGGCTGTCCCCTCTGGACGACGTGCTTTCGACGGCCACCCACTTTGTCCTGCGCACCTACAAGCGGGAAGGCAAGCTGTACCAGATGGATGAGATCGACGAAAGAGAGTTACTGTGATGGAGTATGAGAAGCTGATCGCGCCTGCCGCAGCGGACATGCGTCCGTCCGGCATCCGCAAATTTTTTGATCTGGCCGCCGATATGCCCGAGTGCATCAGCCTGGGCGTGGGCGAGCCTGATTTCAAGACCCCCTGGGCCATCCGGGAGGCAGGCATCGACAGCCTGGAACATGGCCGCACCCGCTACACCTCCAACTCCGGCCTGAAAGAGCTGCGGGTGGAGATCTGCCGCTACTTAAAGCGCCGGTTCGAGCTGGAATACGACCCGCTGCACGAGGTGCTGGTCACCGTCGGCGGCAGCGAAGCCATCGATATGTGCATCCGGGCGCTGGTCAGCCCGGGAGACGAGGTCATCATCCCCGAGCCCTGCTTTGTCTGCTACGAGCCCATTACCACCCTGACCGGAGGGGTGCCGGTCCATCTGCCCTGCCGGGTGCAGGACGAGTTCCGCCTGAACCCCGAGGCCCTGCGGCAGGCCATTACCCCCCGGACCAAGGTTCTGATTCTTCCGTTCCCCAACAACCCCACCGGCGCGGTGCTGGAAAAGGCCGACCTTGAGGCCATCGCCGAGGTGCTGCGGGGCACCAACGTCATCGTTCTGTCGGACGAAATCTACTCCGAGCTGAACTACGGCGCCAACCGCCACGTCTCCATCGCGTCCCTGCCCGGGATGAAGGAGCGGACCATCGTGGTCAACGGCTTTTCCAAGAGCTACGCCATGACCGGCTGGCGGCTGGGCTACGCCTGCGGCCCGGCCCCCATCCTCAGCATCATGACCAAGATTCATCAGAGCGCCATCATGAGCGCCCCCACCACCAGCCAGTACGCCGCCATTGTGGCCCTGCAGGAGTGCGACAAGGAGATCGAGCAGATGCGGGACGAATACAATATGCGCCGCCGTCTGGTGGTCAAAGGCTTCAACGACCTGGGCCTGGAATGCTTCGAGCCCAAGGGCGCGTTCTACGCCTTCCCCTGCATCAAATCCACCGGCATGACCAGCCAGGAGTTCTGCACCGCCCTGCTGGAGAAAAAGCACGTGGCCCTGGTGCCCGGCGACGCCTTCGGCGACTCGGGCGAGGGCTACTGCCGGGTGTCCTACGCCTACTCGGTGGAGCACCTGAAGGAAGCCCTCAAGCGGATCGGCGAGTTTTTGCAGGAACTCAAAGAGGAACGGGCATGACCGGCGCTCCGGTATGGGTCGCCCGGGCCGACCGCTACGATCAGGAGCTCTGCGACCGGGCGGTGGAAGCGCTCTTTGCGGGGCTGGACTGCACCCGGGAGATCGGCCCCGGGGTCAAGATCCTTTTAAAGCCCAACCTTCTGGCCAGGGCCGCCCCCGGTCAGGCCGTCACCACCCACCCCGCCGTGGTCCGGGCGGTGATCCGCGCCTGCAAAAAGCGGGGCGCGGCGGCCCGCGACATCACGGTGGCCGACTCGGCGGGCGGAATCTATAACCCGGCCCAGATGCAGGCCCTTTACCGGGTCAGCGGGCTGGCGGAGGTCTGCGCCGAGGAAAACGTCTGCGCCTATACGGCCTGCGAGACGGTGAAGGTCCCGGCAGAGGGCCGGGCCGCGAAGGAATTCGAGCTTCTGAAGCCGGTGGCCGAGGCGGATTTCATCATCGACCTGCCCAAGCTGAAAACCCATGTGATGACCGGCCTGACCGCCGCCTGCAAGAACCTGTTCGGGACCATTCCCGGCCTGAAAAAGGCCGAATGGCATATGCGCTACCCCGACCGGGAGCGGTTCGGGGAGATGCTCATCGACCTTCTGGAAACGGTCCGGCCCCGGATGGCGGTGCTGGACGCCGTCGTCGGGATGGAAGGGGACGGCCCTTCGGGGGGCGAACCCCGCGCCCTGGGGCTTCTGCTGGCCGGGGAAGACCTGCCCGGGCTGGATCTGGCCGCGGCGCAGCTGATCTCCCTCGACCCCATGCGGGTGCCCTATCTTGGGGCGGCCCACCGGCGGGGCCTGTGCGGCAGCGCCTTCGACCCTGCCGTTCTGCGGGGGGAAACCGACGCCTTTGTTCCCCCCGTCCCGGCCTGGAAGCTGCCCGCCAGCTTCGCCAAAGGGGGCGAGGGAAGCACCGACTTTGCCGACGTCCGGATGCCGGGCTTTCTCCGCCCGGCGGTGCGGACGGTGGAGAACCTGCTGGCGCCCCACCCGGTCATCCAGACCGGCAAGTGCATTGGCTGCGGCAAGTGCGCCGAAATCTGCCCCCAGCACACCATCGAACTGAAAAACGGCCGCGCCCACATCCATTCCGGCAGCTGCATCCGCTGCTTCTGCTGCCATGAGATGTGCCCGGCCAAGGCCATCGCCGTCCGGCAGAGAAGCGTCTTCCGCTTCTGAATGCCCCGGTTTGCCCGGAAGGAGGCTCCCCATGAAACCCTGTCAAAGCGTTACCGTCCTTGCCCCGGCCAAGCTCAACCTCTCTCTGGACGTAGTGGGCCTTTTGCCCAATGGCTACCACGATCTGGATATGGTGATGCAGGCCATCACCCTCTGCGAACGGGTCAACCTGCGGCGCAGCCAGGGCCTGACCTTGCAGCTGTCGGGCAGCCGGGTGCCCGCCAACGACAAAAACACCGCCATCAAGGCCGCGCTGGCCTTTTTCCATTACACCGGGCTGCTGGCCGGGGTGGACATCACCATTTACAAGAGCGTTCCGGTGCGGGCCGGGATGGCGGGGGGCAGCGCCGACGCAGCCGCCGTCCTCGTCGGGATGAACGCCCTGTATGGGGCGGAGCTCTCCATGAGCGAACTCTGCGCCCTGGGGGCGCAGGTCGGCGCAGACGTTCCCTTTGCCCTGATGGGGGGCACCTGCCGGGTCCGGGGCGTGGGCGACCTGCTCAAGCCCCTGCCCCCCTGCCCCGCGTGCTGGTTTGTCATCGTGATGCCCGACTACGGCGTTTCCACCCCGGAAGCCTTTGCGGCCTATGACCGGGTGGGTTCCCCGGTTCACCCCGACTGCGAGGCCCAGGAG
>JAHLFH010000134.1 GCA_018883885.1 Candidatus Faecalibacterium intestinavium
GGCGGGACACATAGCTCCGGCTGATCCCCACCACCTGGGCGGTCTCCAGCTGCGTGAGGGGCGGCTGCCCGCCCAGACCGTACCGAAGCAGGAGAATCTGCCGCTCCCGGGCGTCCAGCCGCTCGATCAGCTGCCTCAGGCGGCGGGCCTCATCCTGCTTTTCATAGTCCTCCTCCATACACAGCGGGTCCTGCAGGACATCGGACAGGGTAAGGGCGGATTCTTCCTTGGCTGTCTCGAGCGTCTCCTGAAGGGAGATGGCGCTGCCCTCCTTTTTCCCTTTTCGAAAATGCATCCGTATTTCATTTTCAATGCACTTGCTGGCATAGGTGGAAAATCTGGCCTGGCGTTCGCCGTCAAAGGTGCGCACGGCTTTGATCAGACCGATGGTGCCGACGCTGATGAGATCGTCCTGGTCGGCGGGGGAGGCGTAATACTTTTTGACAATATGCGCCACCAGACGAAGATTGTGGCGGATGATGGTCTCGGCGGCGTTGGGGTCACCCGAACGCAGGGCCTGGAAGGCTTCGGCCTCCTCCCGTGCGTTCAGCGGCCGGGGAAAACTGCCGGATTCCAGGTGCAGGGCAAGATAGAGGAATTTTGCAGCGAAAAATTGCAGCAGTGTCAATAGCATGGGCAGGCCCTCCTGTATAAAATCAGTCTGATTTACTGTATGAGGAAGGCGGGAGAGATTTTCGGGTTTTGCAGGGGGAGAGGATAAAACAATGCAGCCGCCCGCTGTGCTGGGAACGCACGGCGGGCGGCTGTTTTCGGTCTGAAGATAAAAGATAACTTGACGGCCTGCCGCGGACTTTTTCCGCCGGGCGCAGGGGCCTCGCTCGCCATGGACGGCGGGATTCGGGTTACATCAAATCCTCGATATGTTTTTCCCGTTTATTTTTGGAGCACCCGGCACTCATAGGGACGCAGCGCGAGGGCGGCCACGAGTGGGACTACTGGGACAAGACCATCCGGGAGATTCTGCCCTGGCTGTGCGAAGGCTGAGCCGACTCCAGAGCCGCCGAAGTCGGCCGGGCTGTTCAATAAAGCGGCCCGCCGGAATATGACATATAAAATCCGGGACCTTTTTGAGCAATCCATGCTCTCAACGGCCCCGGATGTTTTTTGCATATGCGTTTTGTGTGCAGTTTGGCGCAGGCTTTTTACTGGGCGGCTGCCCTTTTGGAGTCAAAAGATCCCGGGAATCCGGACGGCGATCCACATCCCGCCCGCAAAGGAGAGGGCGTTTGCCGCAAGGGCATAGAAAATGATTTTTCCCCGGCGGATTGGGACGGAAACAGCCCGTGGAAAAGCCCGCAGGTAATAAACGGCCTCCAGCACAAAGACGCCCAGCTCAAGGAGCAGATAGAAAAAGACAAACGCCATGCTGCCCTGATTGTAGTCGATGAAGCTGAGCAGCAGGTTGAGGGAGACCTGGGTAACCAGATTGGCTTTTCCGATGAGAAAAAGCAGCTGTTTGCTCCGGAAGCGGAACACCAGGGCCAGCGCCATCTCGATCAGGAGGGTGAGGGCGATCCGGGCCAGCAGGGAGATCACCTCCCAGGTATAGTCGTAGCTTTTGCGCAGGAGAAGCTCCGGCCCGGGGGAACCAAGGTCGATGGTGTAGTAGCTGTCGAAGGCGTACCGCTCATAGATTCCGCTGGAGCGGAATTCGCCGGTCTCCGGGTAATAGAGCAGGACCTTGAAGGTGCGGGGCGGGTAATAGGTCCAGGCGAAGGACTTTGTCTCGTTGACCTGCCAGCCCTCCTGCAAAAAGCAGAAGCCGTCAGGGTCCTGATATTCCGCAAAGGCACGCCAGATCTCCAGATCCAGGTTGTAATTCCAGATGTGGTTTTCATCTCCATCCCAGACGGAAGAAGGGCCGGTGGAGGGGGTCAGGGAGAGCAGGGTGGCATAGCACAGGGAATCGTCCATCTGCTCGAATTGAATCTGCACCGAGGGCTTGGGGCCGACGTCGGCGCAGGCCGCCGGGGCAAAGCCGCACAGCAGCGCCAGGGAAAAAAGAAAAACGAGAAGGTTTCGTTTCATGGATGCACCTCCATTGAGAACCCGGAGGCGGGCGCGGCCCGCCGTCTCACAGAACCATCAGCAGGGTGCCCGCCCCGATGAGCACGCACCCCAGCACCGATTTTGCGGTAAAAGGCTCGTGGAGCAGGGCGGCGGCCAGCACCAGGGTGATGACCACGCTGAGCTTGTCCACCGGCACCACCTTCGAGGCCTCCCCGATTTGCAGCGCCTTATAATAACACAGCCAGGACGCGCCGGTGGCCAGGCCTGAAAGAATCAGGAACAGCAAGCTTTTCCGGCTGATGTCGGCCAGCCCGCCCCCGGCTCCGGTGAGAAAAACCATCCCCCAGGACATGGCCAGGACCACGCAGGTGCGGACGGCGGTGGCCAGGGTCGAGTTGACCCCGTCGATCCCGATTTTGGCAAGGATGGAGGTCAGCGCCGCAAACACCGACGACCCCACGGCAAAGATAAGCCACATACTCTGTTTTCCTCCTCAGCCGGCAGAGCGGGCAGGCTCCTCTCTGCCCTCTGCCCCGAAACGGCGTTCTGCTGGCTGAAGTATAGCACAAACGGTGGGGGGTTGTCACCGGGGGCGGGCGGTTGACGGCAGGGCGGAACGGTCGTATACTGAGGGAGGAAAAGACCGGGGAAGGCCGGTTTCTGCGCAGGACAAGAAAGGAAGAACCTATGATTTTTTATTTTTCGGGCACCGGAAATTCCCGCTGGGCGGCGCAGCAGCTGGCCAAACGTTTGGGCGATACGGCCCGGGACATCCTTGAACCGGGCGGCAGGCCCGCCGCTCTGGAAGCGGAAGAACGGGTCGGGCTGGTCTTTCCGGTTTATGCCTGGGGTGTGCCCGGGCCGGTGCTCTCCTTCGCCCGTTCGCTGCCAAAGACGGACGCTTTCCGGTTCGGCGTCTGCACCTGCGGCTCAGAGGCCGGGCATACCATGAAAAAGCTGGCCGAACTGCTCCCACTGCAAAGCAGTTACAGCCTTGTGATGCCCAACAACTACATTCTCGCGTCGGATGTGGAGAGCCGGGCGGTCATTCAAAGGAAGATCGCCGCCGCAGAGGCTGCCATTGAGAAGATGGCCGGGGAGATCCGGGAGAAAAAGCCGGTTTACCGGGTCACAGAGGGCGCCTTTGCCGCGCTGAAATCGGGGCTGGTTCATGAGGGCTTTAAGCGGTTCGCCAGCGGCACAATGAGGTTTTATGCCTCCGACGCCTGCAATGGATGCGGGCTCTGCGCCCGGGAATGCCCCTCAAAAGCGATTTCCATGGCAGAGGGAAAACCGGTCTGGGTCAAAAAAAGCTGCTGCCAGTGCCTGCGCTGCATCAATGCCTGCCCCCGGCGGGCCATCCAGTGCGGGAAGGGCACCCAAAAGCGGGGCCGCTATACCTTTGAAACCATGGCGAACAAGTAAATCGACGGACAAGAAAAAACAGGGAACATTTTCCGGTCGGAAAAGGCGCAGAGAATGCTCCCTGTTTTTTACAGCGCGGTGCGGGCGGTCCTGACAAGATATTCCATGGCCTGGGCCGGGTAGTGCCCCGCCGCCGTCTCGCCCGTCAGCATCAGGCTGGACGCGCCGTCAAGAACGGCGTTGTAGATATCCAGAACCTCTGCCCGGGTGGGAACGGCCCGCTCGCACATGCTGTCCAGCAGCTGGGTCACCACCATAAAGGGAACATGGGCGGCGCGGCAGGCGGCGGCCAGCTTTTTCTGGCAGGCGGGCAGCTCCCAGAGAGGCATTGCGTTGCCCAGATCGCCCCGGGCAATCACAATCTGGTCGGCCAGCGGCAGGAACTCGGGCAGGGCGTTGACCCCGGCCAGATTTTCGATCTTGGCAAAGATGCGGATGCGCTCTCCGCCGGTTTCCCGGAGGGCACGGCGAAGGGCGCAAAGATCCCCGGCCCCCCGCACAAAGGGCAGCATGACGCCCGTAACGCCGCATTCCGGCGCGGCGCGCAGATTTTCGAGGTCCTCCGCGGTGAGGGTGGGGGAGTCGATGGACAGCCCCGGCGCGGCGATGCTTTTCCGGCTGCGCAGCACGCCGCCCCGCAGCACGGTGCAGAACAGCGTTTCTTCCCGAACGGCGTCCACCTGAACCAGAATCCGCCCGTCGTCCAACAGCAGCTTCTGTCCCGGCCCGGCGGCCTGAGTCAGAGCATCCGGACAGGAAACGCCGCCGCTGCCCAGCCGGAAGGAATCCCCGATGTAGAGGGTGAGAGGCTCCGCCAGCACGCCGGTCCGCAGCTCGGGACCCTGCAAATCAATCAGCAGCTCCCGGATGCCCGCCTGACGGATCATTGCAAGCCAGTCGGCGTGTTCGGCCAGAGAGCCGTGGGACAGGTTCATCTGGATGCCGGTCATTCCGGCATCGCTCATCTGGCGGAGCGTTTCGGGATCGGCACAGGCGGGGCCAATGGTTCCGTAGAATTCCAAGCGTATCCCTCATTTCTTTCCAGCGCCGTGGCAGGCGGGACGCCTGCCGACGGCGGCATATAACTGGATTTATTGTAGCACCGGGGGAGGAAAAAGAAAAGGGGCGGCGTGACTGAGCCGAACCGGACGCCGCCGGGAAGAACCTTTAAAAGAACATTTTAACTGATAAAAAGTAATATATAATTGACAATATGGAAATCATATGATATATTGAAGCCGGAGAAAGACACCGGTACAACAGAAAGGAGGACGAGATGCCCAAGAATCTGAAACTCAAGGCGGCCCGGGCGGAAAAAGATATGACCCAGGCGGCCCTGGCCGCAGCGGTGGGGGTCTCGCGCCAGACCATCAACGCCATCGAAAAGGGAGAGTATAACCCAACAATCCGGCTTTGCCTTGGAATCTGCAAGGCGCTGGACAAAACGCTGGACGATCTTTTCTGGGAGGAATGAAGATGAAACTGAGTTTCTATCAAAAACAAAACCAGCTGGATGAGATGCAGGAACAGACCCTGCGCAAAATCGAGGCCCGGGGCTTCTGGCTGATGTGGGGCGGGCTGGCGGCTGCCATGATGATTCAACAGTTGATGGGCGTCCCCGAAGAACAGATGGCCGGGGAGTTCCTCGTTTTTATGGCGGGTTCTGCCTATACCGCCCTGGAGTCCATCCGGAACGGGATCTGGGACCGGAGATTCAAGCCGAAATTCGGGACGAACCTGGCGGGCTCCGCTGCCGCAGGGGCGGCTGTCTTTGCTTTGACCTATCTGCGGAACGGCTACTGGCCCGGCGCCCTGCTGTCGGGCGGCTTCACCCTGCTGCTGACCCTGTTTGTACTTCAGACCATGATGAGCTTCTATGAAAAACGCCACCGTCAGCTGGAAAACATCGAGGAGGAAAGCCATGAATCCGAAGATTGAAACAACCAAACGGGAATTGACCCTTTTTTTGATTATTGCTTTTGCGGTGCCCTACCTGATGGGGATTCCGCTTGCCATCAGCCAGCGGGCGGGCAATGATACCACCCTCTTTGCCAATGCCCAGATGATGTACCCGGCAGCCGGGGTGATGCTGGCTTTCCTTCTGGCCCGTCGGCCGGAGCTGCCCCGCCGGTTTTATATTCTGCATCTTGTATCCACCGCGGCCTGCATGGCGCTGAGCCTCCTGTCGGTGGTCCGGCCGGGCGAGGTCTGGCTTGCCGCAGGGAATCTTGTTCTGATCGCCGGGTCGGTGCTGGGCTGGGTCCTGCTGTTGACCGACCGGAAAGAAAAGCGGGAGGCCTATGGCCTGCGCTGGAGGGGCAAACTGCGGAGCGCCGTTTGGGTCTGTCTGCTCTTTGTGGCGCTCAAGACCGGGATGGTCTTTCTCTCGGCGGCCCTTTCCGGCCCGGAATACTGGGCCGCATATCTGGCCTACTGGCAGAGTTATATTCCCTGGGTGAATCTTCTGGTCCTCATCCCGAACTTCTTTCTCTCCTTCCTGCCTTTTCTGGGGGAGGAATACGGCTGGCGCTATTATCTGACCCCGGTTTTGCAGCAGCGGTTCGGCCTTCGCCGGGGCGTGCTGTTGTTGGGGGCGCTGTGGGGAGTGTGGCACCTGCCCCTCAACCTTTTCTTTTACAGTCCGGAAACTTCTCTCCAAAGCCTGGCGGCTCAGATCGTTGTCTGTGTCACCATGGGCATCTTCTTTACCTTCGGGTATGAGGTCTCTGGCCGGAACATCTGGGTGCCGGTGCTGCTGCACTACCTGAACAATAACATGATTATCGTCTGGTCCGGCACTGCGGAGCTCAGCAATCAGGTTTATGCCTGGGGGGATGTTCTGCTTACGGGTGTGATGTACGGCGCGGTATTCCTGCCCTTTCTGGCCAGCCGGGAATACCGGAACGAAAAATCCGGCGCATGAAAAAAGCCGCGGGTTCCCTTTTGGAGGAACGCGCGGCTTTTTTGCTGATAAGGAGTTACAGGATGCACAAACAGCCCAGGGCCATCAGGACGGCGGGGATGGAAATGATTTCGCCGTATTTCATGAAGGTCAGGAAGGAGAAATTGATGGAGTGCTCCTTGACGATGCTCAGCCACATGATGCCCGCCAGAGCGCCCACCGGGGTGAGCAGGGCGCCCAGGTTGCTGCCCAGCACCACGGCGTAGACCATGGCGGAGGTGGCGTGGCTGCTGCCCAGAATCGAGGTGAAGAGGACGCTCATGGGGATGTTGTTGATGACGTTGGAGGCGGCAAAGGAGGCCAGACCGTAAGCGAAGGGGTTGTCCGGCAGGGTATGGGCCAGACTCTCGGTGATTCCGGCCTGATTCAGAGAGAGAATCAGCACGAACATGGACAGCAGGAAGGGAGACAGCGCCCAGGGCAGCTTTTTCATGGTCCGCCCCAGGACCTCCAGGTCCCCGTGGCTCTTTTTCAGGTAGACGGCGGCGCTGGCCATGCAGCCCAGCGCAAAAAGGAAGGCCGCCAGCCACATCTCAAACCCCGCGTAGGAGGCCACCGCCATGGCGACGATACTCAGCCCCAGAAAGACCAGACCAATGGCCGAAAGAGGCCGGTTCCACTGGAGTTCCTCCATGGGCTGAACCTGAATGGGCTTGGAAAGGCTCTTACGGAACACCAGAAACAGCACCGTCAGAGAGGCAAGCCCGGCGGCCAGCGTGACCGGGATCATGTGATAGGCGTAGTCAAAGAAGTCGATGCCGAAAGCGGTGGAGATGTAGATGTTGGTGGGGTTGCCGAAGATGAAGAACATACTCCAGGTGTTGGCGGCGACAAATTCCCCGAAGATATAGGGCACAGGGTTGATGCCGGTGCGCCGGGCAAAGTAGAGGATAAAGGGGGTGAAGGTCAGGATGATGATGTCGTTGGAGGTAAAGACGGTCAGAACCGACACCACCGCGAAGAGGATGAAGAAGCACTTCAGCTGGCTGGTGCCCGCCATCTCCACCACGCCGGAGGCCAGATGGTTGTAAAAACCGGCCTCATCCAGAAAGACCGAGATGGCGGTCATGGAGAAGAAGAGGATCAGAATCTTCAGCGGGTTGACCGCCGTGTTGGTGAAAAAGGAGAGCTTGATCTCGTCGGCAGAGACAAAGCCCGCCGCCACAGCGGCCAGCGCCCCGGCCAGGGCGGCCACCCAGTAAAGAGAAACCTTCCGCCCGCCAAAGGAGACGGAAGCGTTGGTTACAACGCAGACGATGACGGCCGCTGCCGTCAGGGCAAAGAGAACGAGCTGGGGAAGCATACGGAACGACACACCTTCTTTAAAAATTATCCCGATTATTATAGCGTTTCTGCGCAAAAAGTCCATGCGCAGAACCGCCGAAAAAGCATTCACACCCGGCCTGGAAATTGGAGAGATGCAGGACGCCGGGGCGGGCCGGAGCGCAAAAAAGCGGACGCACAGGCCGAAACGGCTGTTCGTCCGCACGGGAGCAGAACCAGTCAGGTGCGCAGCTTGTGGCAGTACTGGGTGCAGAGCTTGTCGGTACACTCCGAGCATTTGAGGGCGGCGTTGGAGTTGTCCCAGAACCGCTCGGGATACATCATGACGCACAGCTCCCAGACCAGCCAGGCCGCGGCGGCCATGACCACAAGGGAAACCGAATAAAAGCCCCCGACAAAAATCAGGGGAGAGAACATCATCAGATGATCCCAGTTGAAGATCCGGCAGGTGGTGCAGCAGCGGTTTTTCATGATGAGCCGGAACGGGCACCAGATCAGAACGCAGATCAGGTCGCAGACATAAAACGTCACGGAAATCATGAACAGCTCGGTCTTGCCCAGAATCCTGGAAAAATAGAGGGCGCCGATGGCCCCGATGAAGGCGCACCAGAGCACAAAGACCTTGTAGGCCGCGAGGGTGGTGGAAACCACATAGCTGCGCAGCCCCTCATAATTGATTTTTTCCAGAATGGGCCGGAAGTGATTGGCAAACAGCTTCTGGGAGCCCAGAGGGAGCTTGTTTTTGATGGGGAAAATCTGAAGGAACATATCCATCACCCAGATTCCCCACAAAAGATGCAGCGGGGAAACGGTTTTGAAGAAGTTCATCCCCTCCAGAACGGTGAAACACGCGGGGCGGAAGAAATACAGCAGGCCGCAGATCATCAGGATCAGGCAGCGCCCGATCAGCCGGGCGAAATAGGCTTTTCTTGTTTTGGACATTTTGATCTTCTTTCTGATTTGTTGCTGTGGTCGAAACGACCGTCTCAATCCCCTGAATTATAATCTATTTCGACAGCGGGATGCAAGAGAAATGTTGCAGAAAGAGGGCCCCTTTTTTCCTTTGGACTGTTCTTCTTTTTGCAAAACCGGAGAAAAAACGCCGCGCATCCGGTCGGAACGCGCGGCGCTGCGGTATAATTCGGGAATGTTTGCGCGGCCCGGTTTATCCCAGCACCCGGCAGTGCTTGTCCACCCGGTTGAGGACCTCGCACCCGGTTTCGGTCACCAGGACCAGATCCTCGATCCGAACGCCGAATCTGCCCGGCAGATAGATCCCCGGCTCGATGGAAAAGATCATGCCCGGCTCGGCCAGGGCGGTGTTGGCGCTGCTGACGTCTCCCTGTTCGTGGTCCCGCTGGCCGATGAAGTGGCCCAGCCGATGGGTGAAGAATTCCCCGTACCCCGCCCCGGCGATCAGATCCCGGGCGGCTTTATCGAGCGCGCAGAGAGGAATGCCCGGCTTTACCAGCGCTTCGGCCTGTTCGTTGGCCCGGCGGACCAGATCGTGGACGGCCCGGGCCTCCCCGCTGGCTTCCTTCCAGAAATAGGTGCGGGTCATATCAGAACAATAGCGGTCCTTCCGGCAGCCCATGTCGATGACGATGGAATCCCCCGGCGCAAGCGGGGTGTCATCCGGCTCGTGGTGGGGGTCGGCCCCGTTGGCCCCGAAGGAGACGATGGTGGGGAAGGAAGGGCCGCTGCATCCCAGCGCGGCGTACCGGTCCTCGATGAACCGGGCGGCCTCCCGCTCGGTCACCCCCTCGTGGAAGAAGCGGGCCGCTTCCTCCATCACCTGGTCGTTGATCCGGGAGGCGGCCCGCATCAGCGCCTGCTCGGCGGAGTCCTTGCAGGCGCGGCAGCGGTCCACACAGTCGGAGGCCAGGACCGGGCGGCAGCCCGGGGCCTTTTCCATCAGGGGCAGGAGGAACCGGGCGGGCCAGATCTTGTCGATGCCCACCGGCTGCCCGGGTTCGAGAACGGCGGCCAGCATCCCCACGGCGTCGTCGGTGTCGGTGAACCAGAGCTGCTCCCAGGGGGCGTCGGGGGCGGGAAAGAGGCGGTTGAGGCAGAAGATGTGGCGGCCATCGCTCCGGACGCAGAACACCATCATCCGCTCCATCGGTTCGTTGTAATAGCCGGTCAGATACCAGACGCTGTCCGGGTCGGCCACCAGAAGCTGGCGCAGGCCAAGGGCTTTCATCCGCTCCATCACCCGCGCAAGGCGGGCGGAATACACAGAACCAGTTTGCTCGTTCATTGTTAGAAGACTCCTTCCGGTGGGCGGCCGGCCCGCCCCTTTCATAGTGGATTTACTATACCATTTTCTGCTGGTTGTTGCAAGCGCAACGCAATCAGAGGGCGGTTTGTTATATAATAGAAAAAACTGTGCCGGAGAAAGGGAGGAATGCCGCATGGAAGATCGGGAGGCTGCGCTTTTGTTCAGCGCCCTGTGCTATGAGCAGGGGCACGCCCGGCGGACCCAGCACATCTTAAAGGTATACGCGCTGGCCCAGATGCTGGCCCGGCGGGCGGCGCTGCCTGAAGAAGAATGCCGGGTTTTGCAGGCGGCGGCCATCCTGCACGATATTCCCATCCGGCTCTGCAAGGAAAAATACGACGGGGACGCCAGCCAGCCCCGCCAGCAGCAGGAGGCCCCCGGGCTGGTGGAGCGGTTTCTCCGGGAGGCGGGATACCCCGATTCCTTTCTCCCCCGGGTGCTGGAGCTGGTCATCCATCACCATGCGTATGAAAGCCGGAGCGGACGGCTGATGCAGCTTTTGATGGAGGCAGACCTGATCGTGAACTGCTACGAGGCAGAACCCGGCGGCGAAACGCTGAAACAAATCAAGGCCGTGTTTGAAACCCCGGAGGGCAAAGAACTGTTTTCCCTCTGGCGCCGGGGGGCCGGAAAGGAACGCTATGAAGAAACCGAACATTACCCTGACGCTCATTGAGCAGAAAGGGCCGAAGGGCTGCCACCACGGGCACAAGGTCGGGGATACCTTTGATTTTGAAACCGACCGCGGGAAGCTCTGCCCCATGGCGATGCACGTCGCCTTTCCCTACATTGATATCCTGCGTTATGGCGGCACACTGCCGTCCAGGCCGGACGGCTCGGTGGTGTTCTGCTGCCCCGATGCCGACGTTATCAATGTGTTCAAGATCGAAGTCCGGGAAGACTGACCCGCTTTCCCGGAGACAGTCCCTCTTTCTCGGATTTCACGCCGGACGCAAAGGCCTTCCCATGGCGGACCTGGCGACGCAAAGACGGGGCGGCGTCAGCGCGGGTGCGCGAATCGTTCCAATGGATCCTCCCAATGGGTTTTGGGGGGATTTTTTATTTGGGCGCGGGAGGCCCGTTTCCTCCCGGGACAGTGATTTTCGGGCGGAGTCCATTTACAGGGCGGAAGAAACGCGCTATAATAATACAATACTGAAATTTGGCGGGCCGGTTTCGGCGATCCTCCGAGAAAGCCTGCAATCCTGGGATAAGGGGAAGAGAATGGAGCGAAACAAACGAAACGCCCAGCCGATCCGCCGCACCCGGCTGACCCGGGCGGAATGGGAAGCCCGCCGCCGCCGTCGTCGGCTGCGCCGGGTCCGCAACTGGGTGATCTTTCTTTCCGTGTGCGCCGCGCTGGTGGCCCTGATGACCAGCGCCATCCTCTGGCTGCTGCCGCGCGTCCGCCTGCTCTTTGCCGGGCCGGAGGAATACCAGCCGGTGGCCTATGACCTTTCCGAATATATCTTCCCGGAGGATGACCCCTATCTGGTTCTGGTGAACGGCAACCTGCCTCTGGAGCAGGCCGCCGCGCCCGCTCTGGCCGAGACCGGCACAGAGGGGGTTCAGATGGAACAACAGGCTGCCGCAGCCTGGCAGGAGATGGCCGCCGCCGCACGGGAGGACGGAGTGGAACTGGTGCTGATGTCCGGCTATCAGGACGAGGCAGCCCGGCAGGCGGCGTATGACGGCTGGGTCCAGTACTATCTGGACGAGGGCCTTTCCGCTGAGGAAGCTGAGGCTCTGGCCCGGACCGTGGTCCCCGAGCCGGACTGCAACGAGAGCGGCACCGGCCTCGCGGCGGAGATCCTTTCCGACGGATATGATACGCTGGACACCGGCTTCGACAAGACCCAGGCTTACCGCTGGCTGACCGCCTATGCCGCCGAGTATGGTTTTATCCTGCGGTGGCCTGCCGACCGTCAGATTGCCACCGGCATGGCCTACCAGCCCTGGCACTGGCGGTATGTGGGCCCGGAAAACGCCCGGGCCATCCGAGCCAGCGGCCTTTCGCTGGAGGAGTTTTTGGCTCTGTACCAGCAGACCGATACCTGAAAACAGGGGCCGGAGGGCAGAACTCCGGCCCGGGAGGACAAAAGATTGGAACGTATTCAGATCGCGCCGGGGGTACACCTTTCCTGTGAACCGGCCGAAAAATTCAACCGCTGCCGGGTGAGCATCCATTTTCTCATCCCGGCGGACCGCCGGACGGCCACGGCCCATGCGCTGCTGCCGCTGGTTCTGGAGCGGGGCTACGCCGACTGCCCCGATATGACCCAGCTGACCAAAAAGCTGGCCCGCCTTTATGGGGCGGACCTGACGGTGGACGCCCGGCCCATGGGCTGCAGCCACAACCTTTGCGTCAGCGTCACCGGCATCAAGGACCGCTTTGCCCTGGCCGGGGAACAGCTGGCCCGGGAATATGCCAGCCTGGCGCTGGGGGCGGCCTTTCATCCCTACCTCAAGGACGGCGCTTTTGACCCCGAGGCCGTCGAAATCGAAAAACAGATGCTCCGTCAGGCGCTGGAGGACGAGCTGAACGACAAGCGCCTTTACTGCACCCGTCAGGCGGCCCGGGAGTTTTTCCGGGACAGCCCGGCGGCCATCCGGCAGGAGGGCTACCTCGACGAAGTAGAGGGCCTGACGCCGAAAGACCTGATGGAAGCCTATCAGGAGATGCTGCGCACCGCCTCCATCGAGCTGATGGTGCTGGGCTGCACCCCTGAGCAGACCGCCGCCGTGAAGGACGCCCTGCTGGCGGAGCTGGCGCAGGTGCGCCGTGCCCCAGCGGCCCCGGCCGGGTTTATGGCGATGCCGCGGCAGGCCCCCCTGCGCCGGACCGAGACCTTTGATCTGGTGCAGGCCAAGCTCTGCATGGTGTTCACGTTGGGAGAGAGGATGGAGATCGGGCAGCTGCCCGCCTTCCGGCTGGCGCTGGCCCTCTACGGCGGCAGCGCCACCAGCCGCCTGTTTTTGAATGTGCGGGAAAAGATGCACCTGTGCTATTACTGCTCCTCCTCCTTCCAGAGCTTTACGGGCAGCATGATGGTCAACAGCGGGGTGGAGCACGCCGACGCGGCCCGGGCCGAGGAGGCCATTCTTCAGGAGCTGGCCGACCTGTGCGACGGGCCCATCACCGACGACGAGCTGGAGGACTGCCGCCGGGGCATCCTCAGCGCCATGCGGGGGGTGGAGGACACCCTCGGCGGGATTGAAAACTGGTATTACGGCGAGATATTGCGGGGCGGCCCGGTCCAGACCCCGGCCCAGGCCCGCGCCGCGCTGGAGGCTGTGACCAAAGAAGACGTGCGGCAGGTGCTGCGCCGGTTCAGCCTTTCGGTCTGTTATCGTTTAACCCGGGAGGAGGACGCCGATGTCTGAAAAACGCTCTGCCCTGTCTGCTATCGAACGGTGCGCCGCCGATCAGTGGCGGACCCTGCCCTCGGGGCTGACGGTGCTGGTCCGGCCCATGCCGGGGTATTCCTGCACCCATGTAATCGCCGCCACCCGCTTCGGCTCCATTGACCGGAATTTCCGGCTGGGGGACAGGGAATGCTCCCTGCCTGCGGGGGTGGCCCATTTTCTGGAACATAAAATGTTTGAGGACGAGGACGGGGACGCCTTCGCCAAATTTGCCCGCACCGGGGCCAACGCCAACGCCTTCACCAGCTTTGACCGCACCTGCTATCTTTTCACCGCGACCCAGCAGGTGGACGAGAGCCTGGACGTCCTGCTGGGGATGATTGCCCACCCCTATTTCACGGCGGAGACCATCGCCAAGGAGCAGGGAATCATCGGGCAGGAAATCAAAATGTACGACGACAGCCCCGACTGGCGGCTGATTACCGGCCTGTTTGAATGTATGTACCACCAGCACCCCATCCGGAGCGACATCGCGGGCAGCTGCGAGAGCATCGCCGGGATCACGCCCGAGATGCTCTATGACTGCTGCCGTGCGTTCTATGCGCCGGGGAATATGGTGCTGGCCGCGGCGGGCAATATTACAATGGAGCAGGTGCTGGCGGCCTGCGGGCGGAGCGGGCTGGACAGGCCCTGCCCGGCCCTGCCCCCCAGACGGCTTGTTCTGGAGGAACCCATGACTCTGGCCCGGCCTGAACAGACCCTGAAAATGGCGGTGTCCAAGCCCTGCTTCGGCATCGGCTTCAAAGAAATCCCGCTGGA
This sequence comes from Candidatus Faecalibacterium intestinavium, assembly GCA_018883885.1. Lineage (GTDB taxonomy): Bacteria > Bacillota > Clostridia > Oscillospirales > Ruminococcaceae > Faecalibacterium > Faecalibacterium intestinavium. Next base: position 14,169 of record JAHLFH010000134.1, read on the forward strand.
GCCGGGCGACCTGCGGACCGAGGCCCTCTACGACCTTGTCTGCGACTGCGTCTGCGGCGGGATGTCGCCGCTTTACCGCCGCCTGTACGACGAAGGCCTGGTCAACCCCGGCTTTGGGGGAGAGGTGCTGCGGGTGGACGGCTGCTGCTGTTTCCTCTTTACCGGAGAGAGCGATGCGCCCGAACGGGTGCGGGAGCTGCTCTGCGCGGAAATCGGGCGAATCCGGGCGGAAGGTGTGGACCGGGAGGTCTTTACCCTCTGCAAAAATGAAAAGTACGGCCAGCTCATCGAAAATCTCGAAAACGTCGAGGATTCCGCCAGCCAGATGGCGGACTTCGCTCTGGCGGGCCAGACGGTGGCCCAGCAGATCGCCATGCTGTCCGGGCTGACCGCCGAGGACGCCGACCGTGCGCTGCAAACCATCCTCCGCCCGGAACGGATGGCCTTTGTCCGCATCCTGCCGGACGGCAGCCACCCCATCGAAGAAATGGAGGAAGAAGAATGAATACCATCGTCACGTTCCCGGGGCTCGGGCTGGAGTTCGAGATCAACCGGGTTGCCTTTACCATCGGGGGCATCAATATCTACTGGTACGGGGTTCTGATTGCCTGCGGCCTGCTGCTGGCGATTTTCTTTGGGTTCCGTCACTGCCTGGAATCCGGCATCGACCCGGACGCCATGGTGGATGTGGTCGTCATCGGAACGGTGCTGGGCATCCTCAGCGCCCGGGCCTACTACGTCGCCATGTCGCCCTATGCGTTCGACAGTCTCTGGGATGTGCTGGATATCCGGCAGGGCGGGCTTGGCATCTACGGCGGCATCATCGGGGCGCTGGTCTTCGGGGGGTTGGCCTGCAAATGGCGGAAGGTGCCCGTGCTGGCCATGTATGACCTGACCTCCATGGGCTTCCTCATCGGGCAGGGGATTGGCCGCTGGGGCAATTTTGTCAACCAGGAGGCCTTCGGCTACAACACCACCCTTCCCTGGGGGATGTACAGCGAGGCCACCCGGGCTTACCTGACCTATGGCTCGGTCACCCTTCCGGCGGGGATGACCATTGACCCCTCCCTGCCGGTCCACCCCACCTTCCTCTATGAGAGCATCTGGTGCCTGGCAGGCTTTGTGTTCCTGGCCTTCTATTATAAAAAGAGGCGGTTCAACGGGGACATCGCCCTGCTGTACCTGATCTGGTACGGCGCGGGCCGCTTCTGGATCGAGGGCCTGCGGACCGACAGCCTGCTGCTGGTGCCCTCGATTGGCCTGCGGGCCTCCCAGCTGGTGGCGGCGCTGGCCGTCGTGGGCGGCATCGCACTTCAGATCTTCCTGAGCCGCCGCACCGCCGGCAAGCCGCTGATGGTGGACCTGGCCGTCAGCGCCGAGAACCGCGCCCTCCAGAGCAAGCTGGAGAAAAAGACCGGCGGGCCGGTTTCCGTGGAGATGGAGGGCTCGGCCCTCTATGCGGCGCTGCCCCGGAAGGAATTTGCCGCAAAGACGGCGGAATACAACGCCGCCCTCAAAGCCCGGCTGGAAGAAGAACTGGCCCAGGCGGACTGACCGGCCGGGAACAGCAGAAAACCCGCAAAACAGCGCAAATTCCCTCTTGCAATCCGACAAAAATTCTGCTATAATTATTCAGCCGCTTGGTGTGGGCCGTCAAATGGCTCCGGTTCGGGGGCCTGCCTTTACGACCAGCGAGTACAAAGAAAAGGAATGAATCACATGTACGCAATCATTGTTACCGGCGGTAAGCAGTACCGCGTGGAGCAGGGCGACATCGTCTACATTGAGAAGCTGGACGTTGAAGCTGACTCCGAAGTGAAGTTCGATCAGGTCCTCGCGCTGGGCGAGGAGGGTTCGGTCAAGGTTGGCGCTCCCGTTGTGGAGGGCGCTTCCGTCACCGCCAAGGTCATCAAGAATGGCAAGGGCAAGAAGCTGAACATCATCACCTATCGTGCAAAGAAGCACAGTGCTCGCCGGATGGGCCATCGTCAGCCCTACACCAAGGTTGAGATCACTGCGATCAACGGCTAAGGAGGAAGTTTACAATGGCACATAAAAAGGGCGTAGGCAGCACTAAGAACGGCCGCGATTCCATGGCCCAGCGTCTGGGCGTGAAGCGTGCCGATGGTCAGAAGGTCCTGGCCGGCAACATCCTGGTTCGTCAGCGCGGCACCCACATTCAGCCGGGTGAGAACGTTGGCATCGGCAGCGATGACACCCTGTTTGCTCTGGTGGACGGCACCGTCCGTTTTGAGCGGGTGGGCAAGACTGGCAAGAAGTGCAGCGTCAAGCAGTAACTTCTTTTCAAAACTGCAAACCGAAGAGCCGGACCGTTTTGGCCCGGCTCTTTTCTGTGATTGTGGAATTTTCTGTTAGAAACCCCGGCGGGGCCCGGCCCCGCGCAGACTAAACAACGGAGGGACCCAAATGGCAGCACAAACCAACTTCATCGACATCGCCACCATCTGGCTCCATGCGGGCAAGGGCGGCGACGGCGCCGTCAGCTTCCACCGCGAGAAATTTGTGGCCGCAGGCGGTCCGGACGGCGGCGACGGCGGCAAAGGCGGGGATATTATCTTTGTGGCCGACGACCACCTGTCCACCCTGATGGATTTCCGCTATAAGCGCAAGTATACCGCCCCCGAGGGCGGCAAGGGCGGGGCGTCCAACTGCCACGGCAAAAACGCCGAGAATCTTGTCATCAAGGTGCCCCTGGGCACCGTCATCAAGGACGCGGCCAGCGGGCTGGTCATCGCCGACCTGTCCGACCACGAGCCGGTCACCGTCGCCAAAGGGGGACGGGGCGGCTATGGCAACGCCCACTTCGCCACCCCCACCCGCCAGATCCCCAAGTTCGCCAAGCCCGGCATGCCCGGCGAGGACATTCAGGTGACCCTCGAGCTCAAGCTGATCGCGGACGTGGGCCTGATCGGCTTCCCCAACGTGGGCAAATCCACTCTGATTTCCACCATCAGCGCGGCCCGGCCCAAGATTGCCAACTACCACTTTACCACCCTGGTTCCTACGCTGGGGGTCGTCTCGGTGGACGAGGGGGCCAGCTTTGTCTGCGCCGATATCCCCGGCCTGATCGAAGGGGCCAGCGACGGCGTGGGGCTGGGCCATGATTTCCTGCGTCATGTGGAGCGCTGCCGTCTGCTGCTCCATGTGGTGGACGTCTCGGGCAGCGAATGCCGCGACCCCAAGGACGACTTCGAGAAGATCAACGCCGAGCTTGCCCGGTTCAGCCCGGTGCTGGCCGAGCGGCCCCAGATTGTTGTGGGCAACAAGTGCGACCTTGCCACCGGTGAGCAGATCGACGAATTCCGCGCCTTTGTGGAAGAAAAAGGGCTGACCTTTGTCCCCATCTCGGCGGCGACCCTTCAGGGGGTCCGGGCCCTGCCCGGCCTTGTCTACAACCGGCTGAAGGACATCCCGCCGGTGCCGGTCTTTGCCGCCGAATACAAGAAGGCCGAGGCCAAACCCGGCAGCCGGGAGTTTACCATCACCCGGCTGGAAGCCCACAGCTGGTCTGTGGACGCGCCCTGGCTGGAGCGGATTCTGGCGGGCAGCAATGTGGACGACTACGAGAGCCTGCAATATTTCCAGCGCCAGCTGGGGGAGAGCGGAATCCTGGACGCTCTGGTGGAGAAGGGCGTCGCCGAGAACGACACCATCCTGATCGGCGACTATCAGTTCGACTATATCTTCTAAAGGCGGAGGACAAGCTGTATCATGGAGCAACAGACCGGCTGCGCTCCGCAGCCTGAAAAGATCGACCCCCGGGAGCTCAGCCCCCTGGCGCTGGCTTTTGTGGGGGACAGCGTGCTCGAGCTTCTGGTCCGCCAGCGGCTGGTGGAGCACCATCGGCTGTCCCCCGGGCGGCTCAACGCCGAAAAGGTGAAGTACGTCTCGGCCCGGGCCCAGTTCCGGGAGGAGAAACTGCTGGAACCTCTCTTTACCGAGGAGGAGCTGGCAGTGTTCAAGCGGGGCCGCAACGCCACCAAGGCCAGCGTCTCAAAGCACGCTTCCCCCGAGGAATACCGCACCTCCACCGGGTTTGAGTGCCTGCTGGGCTGGCTCTACCTGCGGGGAGAGCTGCCCCGGGTGCAGGCGCTGTTCGAGGCCCTCTGGCAGGACTTTGATCCCAACGCCCCCGTGACCTAAAGCGATCTCATGAAATAGCGTGAAGCTTGCCATGCACCCAAGAATGGGGTCTGGGGCGAAGCCCCAGCTTCCAATAAAGGGCGGGTGGGCGGGTATTCAGACGAAAAGACACGGGCTTTTCCGAACCTCAAGCTTGAGGAACTAATCTCACCTGGATTCGGCTTTTGCAGTAAATTGTTGATTTTTTCTGGGATTGCCCTGAACAAAACAGGAAAGCCCGCTGCTTTCCGCACGGAAGATCGTGCAGGGGGAAAGCAACGGGCTTTCTTTCAGGGTTCAGGATCAGAAGGCTGCGCCTGCGGTCCAGTCAGGCGCGGCAGTCGGAAATGGTTCAGCGGCAGTTGCGGCTGTTCTTTGCGCCCTCATCGTCAGCGCCCTTGGTGTACTGGTTGGGATGCTTGTGCTCGTTGGTGGAGCTGGTGGTGTTGGTGGTGTTGGTGGTGCGGTTGGACGAAGAGCGGGTGCAGCTGGTGGTCTTGTTGGAACTCTGGTTGCTGGTCTTGTTGCTGGTACGGTTTTCCATAATTCGTTGCTCCTTTCGTTTCGCGGTGGGGATGCCGGAGCCGGTGCGGCGGGGCGTCCTCACAGTGGATAGTTTGGCCCCGGGGGGCGGCGTTATGCACGAGGGGCGAAAAGACAAAAATGCCAAAAGGAGGGCGGTCGGCCATGTCGATCGAATACTTTGAGGCCCGGGAACGGGCCCTTCTCGGGGAGCGGTACGACGCTCTTTACACCCCGCCGGAGGCGGAGGCCGCCCGGGGGATTACGGTCTCGGCGCTGCGGGCGGCCCCCGAAGAACTGGCGGCCCGGGCCGACTTTGCTCTCGCGCCGTCCCCCTTCTGCCC
>JAHLFH010000017.1 GCA_018883885.1 Candidatus Faecalibacterium intestinavium
CTCTGATTCTGGAGGCCGCTATGCACAAGCTGGCGGCCCTCGTGCGGGACCCCGAGGAAAAATACATCCGCCTGCTCTGCGCCCTGGTTCGCCGGGGCAGCGGGGCGGTGCAGCTGTCCGGCAGAGTGTCCGCCCGGGCCGGACAGGGGGCATTCTGGCTGGAGGAAACAGCCCCCCCGGCGGAAAACCGGGCGCCCGCTCCGGGCGCAGGCCTTCCCTTCGACCCCGCCCGGAGAGAGGAATACCCTCTGGATGGGGAATATCGGCTTCGGGCAAGGCTTTTCGGGCCGGGTTTTCAAGAAAAAACACAGGTCGTTCATAAAAAAGACTTAAAAAATCAGGCAGATTATGCTAGAATAGCCATGTTGCATCCTGCGGCCGTTGTGCGCAGCCGGAAACCGGGGGATTTCTTCCGGCCGGCCGGGCGGAATCTCCGCAAAAGCCTGCGAAAATGGATGAACGAGGCGGCTGTGCCGCCGCAGGAGCGGGACCGCCTGCCGCTGCTGGCCGACGGCAGCGAGATCCTGTGGGTCTGCGGCGGAGGCTTTGCCGAGGGGCTGGCCCCGGACGGGGACAGCCGGGTGATTCTGCTGCTGGAAGCGGAAAAAGAGAGGAAGTTTGAATCATGAGCATGCATGACGATATCAAGACCGTTCTGGTCACCGAAGAACAGCTCAAGGCCAAGGTGGCCGAGCTGGGCGCCCGGATCAGCCGGGATTATGAAGGAAAAAACCTTGTTCTGGTCTCCATTCTCAAGGGGGCCGTGGTCTTTATGGCCGACCTGATGCGGGCGGTGACCATCCCCTGCAGCATTGATTTCATGGTGGTGTCCAGCTACGGCGGCACCAACACCCAGACCACCGGCCTTGTCAAGATTGTCAAGGACCTGGACGCCGACCTCACGGGCCGGGATGTGCTGATTGTCGAGGATATCCTGGACACCGGCGTCACCCTGTCCAATCTGGTGCCCATGCTCAAGATGCGCAACCCCAGCTCGGTCAAGATCTGCGCCATCCTTGACAAACCCACCCGCCGGAAGGCCGACATCCAGCCCGACTATGAGGGCTTCCAGGTGCCCGACGAGTTCGTGGTGGGCTACGGCCTCGATTACGATGAAAAATACCGCAACCTGCCCTATGTGGGCGTGCTCAAGCCGCAGGTGTACGAACGGACCTGACAGGCGGAGCCTTGCTTTTCGATATCCTCAGGGGCATACCCTAACTTATAAGCAGAACGGGAGTTGATTGTTTTTGCAACCGAAAAGACCGCATTTTAACCCGCTGGTGCTGGCCCTTTCGCTGGCCGCCGTGCTGATGGTCTGGTCCATGCTGGGCACCTCCAGCACCGCCAGCTCCTCCATGGCCTATTCGACGGTGGTCAATTATTTTGAGCACCTTCAGGTCACGGCGTTCACGCTGGACCGCAACACCGGCGTCATCACCCTGAACATTAAGGAGGGGGACATCCCTCTGCCCGGCACGGACGCTGAGTCCACCGTGGAGAGCACCGGCGGCCTTCTGTCCGGGATGCTGGCCCCCAACCAGACGGGAAGCGTCGTCCAGCAGGAAGAGGACGGCACCGTCACGGTGCGGTATCAGCTGCCCTACGCCGCCATGTTCGTCGAGAATGTGACCGGCTACATCGAGGCGTATGACGAGGCCAACCCCGACGCCCCGATGGTCTACGATTACGTAGCGCTCAAGGAGACCATCCCCTGGATGGAGATCCTGTTCTATCTGGCCATGCTGGGCTGCACCGGCTTTATCCTTTTCTCGATGCTTCGGGGAGGCGGCGCAGGCGGCAACATCATGAACGTGGGCCGCGCCAAGGTCAAGGACGAATCCGAGAACCAGAAAACCGCCACCTTTGCGGACGTCGCCGGAGAGGACGAGGAAAAAGAGGAGCTTCAGGAGGTTGTGGAGTTCCTCAAGAGCCCCAACAAGTTCAATTCCCTCGGCGCACGGATTCCCCACGGCGTGCTGCTGGTGGGCCCTCCGGGCACCGGCAAAACCCTGCTGGCCCGCGCCTGCGCCGGCGAGGCGGGGGTGCCCTTCTATTCCATTTCGGGCTCCGACTTTGTTGAGATGTACGTCGGCGTGGGCGCGTCCCGTGTCCGCGATCTGTTCGACAAGGCCAAAAAGACCATGCCCTGCATCGTGTTCATCGACGAGATCGACGCGGTGGGCCGCCAGCGCGGCGCGGGCCTCGGCGGCGGCCACGATGAGCGGGAGCAGACCCTGAACCAGCTGCTGGTGGAGATGGACGGCTTCCAGGCCAACGACGGCGTGATCGTCATCGCAGCCACCAACCGGGCCGATATCCTGGATAAAGCGCTGCTCCGCCCCGGCCGTTTTGATCGGCAGGTCTATGTGGGCCTGCCCGACGTCAAGGGCCGCGAGGAAATCCTCAAGGTCCACACCCGGAACAAGCCCCTTGCCCCGGACGTCTCCCTCAAGGTGATCGCCCAGCGCACCCCGGGCTTTGCCGGCGCGGACCTGGAAAACCTGGTCAACGAGGCGGCCCTGCTGGCTGCCCGCCGCAACCGCAAGGCCATCACCATGGAGGATATCGAAGAAGCTTCCATGAAGGTCATGGCCGGACCCGAAAAGAAGAGCCGGGTTGTCACCCCCGAAGAAAAGAAGCTGACCGCCTACCACGAGGCGGGTCACGCCGTGGCGGGCTTCTACTGCAAGCATCATCCCCGCGTCCATGAAATCACCATCATTCCCCGGGGTCAGGCGGGCGGCTACACCATGTATCTGCCCGAAAAAGACCGCAGCTACGTCACAAAGGGCGAGATGTTCGAGGATATTGTCTCCAGCCTGGGCGGCCGGGTAGCGGAGCAGCTGATTCTGGAGGATATTTCCACCGGCGCTTCCAACGACCTGCAGCAGGCCACCAACATCGCCCGCCAGATGATTACCAAATACGGCTTCTCCGAGCGGCTGGGCCCTGTGGTCTACGGCACTGCGCAGGAGGAAACCTTCCTTGGCCGGGATCTCGGCATGGGCAAGGGATACAGCGAGACCACCGCCGCCGAGATCGACAGCGAGATGCGGGACATCATCGACGAGGCCTATGAGACCTGCCGCCGCACCCTGACCGAGCACATCGACCAGCTCCACGCCCTGGCCAACGCCCTGATGGAGCGCGAGAAGCTCAACGAGAACGAGTTCAACGCCATCATGAAGGGCGAGACCCTGCCCGAACAGGAGGAAAAAGAGCCGGAAGCCCCGGCTGCCGCCCCTGTGGAACAGGCGGAACCCGCCGAGACGGCCGAGCCTGCGGAGCAGGCGGAACCCGCCCAGCCGGTCCAGCCCTCCGAAGCGGGAGAGGACCGCCCCGGCCCGGCGGCGGAATAAAACGGGCGTCCGGGCCCCCTGACCGAACAGAAAAGGAGTGAGTGTTGTGGAGGAAAGTTTTGACCCCATCGCCCAAACCCGCGCCAATTATTATACGCCGGGCAGCCCAGTTCAGTTTGTCCGGGTGGAGCTGCTCAAGGGCAGCGTCAGCGGGGACCGCGCCGTCTGCCTGACCTTTAAGAATGTGTCTCAGGCCAATCTGACCGCACTGGATATCTTCTTCCGGTGCAAGGGCGCGGGCGGGTCCATCCTCTGCGAGGCGGATTTTGCCTACAGGGACCTGGATGTAAAACCCGGGGAACTTTTCGGCATGGACGATGCCGTCTTCGTGACCGACAAGGCCATCAACAGCGTGGACGTCTCCCTGAAGCGGGTGTGCAAGGGCAGGCAGGCCATCTCCCTTGAGAAAATCAAGCGGGTGAGGCTGCCAGCGCCCCGCCCCCTGTCCGCCGAGATGGAGGCGGCGCTGGAGGAGCGGATGAGCCGGAAGGGGCTGAAATTTGCCCCCCAGGTTCTGGACTGCGGCTGGTACTGCGCCTGCGGCGCCTTCCATCCCAAAGAGGAGGACACCGTCTATTGCAGCGAGTGCGGCTGCGACCGGATCCTGCTCCAGAATGCGATGAATACCCTGATGCAGCCCGAAGCCGCAGAACCGCAGGCCGCCCCTGCGGAACAGACCCGGGTCGTCGGCGGTTTCGCCGGCACGCCCGCCCCGGAAACAAAACCGTCTCAGGAGGGCACCCGCGCTTTCCCTGTGCCCGGCAAGACCGTTCCGGCCCCGAAGGAAGAGCCGACCCGGGTGGTGAACCCGTCGGCGCGGCCTGCGGACCCCCTGCCGGATGGGACCCGCGCGTTCGTTCTGCCCCAGGAAAAGCCGGAAGCCCGGCCTTCTTTCGCCGAGGATTCGGGCAGCACCCGGGTGGTGGGCGGCGCTTCCCCTGTAGAGGAAGATGCGTCGGCCCGGCAGAGCTGGCGCTCCCGCAGCGAACCGGAACCGAGACGCCCCAGAACCCGGATTGCCGACCTTTACGAGGAGGAAGAGGAAGAAGATGATGAACCGGAGGATGCGGTGGCGGAGACCATCATCCGATGGATTCCCCCTCTGACGGCGCTGATTTGTGCGGGCATTGCCCTGAGCGGATTTGTCTATTATCAATTTTTCCTGTGAGCCGGAAAAGCCCTGGCGGAAGGGCGCGGCAGGAAAAAACCAAATGTCTTGGGATGCGGAGGAGGCCGAACGCTTCCTCCGCATTGCTTATGCAACGATACAGGAGGAATGGCCATGCCGGAAGAATATTTGCAGGTGTCCTTTGAAATCAAGGCGGCCTGCGATGAAATCAGCCGCCGGCTTTTGCGGTGGCACTGGGAACAAAAGCCGGGAAGCCACACGGTGGAGTCTCTTTTGCAGCATCTGGAGGTCCGGCGAAAGGAGAGCCCCCTTTACTATGACCGGCTGCCGGACCTGGAGCGAAAGACCAGCTGGCAGCAGCTGGACACCACCCTCTGCATGAGGGTCCTGCTGGACCCGGAAAAGGACGCGGCCAAGCCGCTGGACCTCTTGGGGAATACGGCGCATCCCGGGGCGGCCCGACGGGCCTGCAACGC
>JAHLFH010000135.1 GCA_018883885.1 Candidatus Faecalibacterium intestinavium
AGATTTCCGGCGCGGGCGGAAACGCCGCTTGAAAATTTGGACGGCGGCCCCTGCTCCGCTTCGGCTGTATCTGCCGCAGGCAGCGCCTCAGCTGCGCAGCACTTCATCCGCCGCAGGCGGCGCTTCGGCGGTGCTGCCCCCTCCGGGGGGAGTGTGCGGCAAACGGCTGCTTCTCAGGTCAGCCGCTGCGGGCTTGTAGGTTCAGAGCACTGAACTTTAACGTCTGCTCCAGGGCGGGCTGGCCGGATTTGCCCGGCAGGCCCCGCCAAGGCAGAGCCACAACGCGGTCTGCTGTGGCGGGTCCTGCCGTTCAAACCGTCCGCCGCCCGATGGCAGACAGCTGCGGGCGGAAAAGTAAGATAGTATTACCGCAGAGCTGATAACTGAAAAACTCAGTTCTCTGCACGCCGAAGCTTTCCGGAAAGACTTTGGGGGTCTGGGGGCGTCAGCCCCCGGGTTCCTTAAAAGGGCGGGTGGGCGGGCATTCAGATGATGAGGCAGGGCTTCGCAAAATAAAAGACCTCGGGCGCTGCTGCCGCCCCAGCCAAAAAAATAGAACCGCCTCGCGGGGGTCTCCCTGCGGGGCGGTTTTGGTTTGATGACGGGTTCCAGGAAAAGCGTCCCGGAAAATCCATCGCCCATGCTATCAAAATGATGGAATGGAGCTTGCAGAATGAGGGAATGGGGGCCGCTGCTTTCAAGGAACTCTCGGCCCGGAGAACGCCGCCCGGCAGGCGGGTCAAGCGCCAGCGCCCCAATCCAACAAATCGGCCGCTTCAAACGCCGCGCCGCCCGGTTTTTCCGTCTTTCGCAGCGGGAAAACCTCTCCTGCGTTTGTGCATTCTGCGAATTTCCTTTCCTTTCCGGAGTCTGTCATAATAACATTGATAAGGCGGTTCAGAGCCGTGAGCTCTGGCGCAAAATGCAGAACCTTTTTTGCAAGGAGGAATGTACAAATGATCAAGCGGACGAAACAGGCCGCCGCCCTGGCCCTGGCCTGCGTCATGGCCCTGAGTCTGCTGTCCGGCTGCGGAATATCCCAGGAACAGCAGGGCATCCTGAACGGCGCCCTCGGCGGCGCCGTCAGCCAGGACAAGGAAGAAGACGCCGATTCCGGGCAGGCCGACGAGGATTCCGGCGACGCCCTTTCCGACAAATTGGCCCAGGTGCTGGCCCGGTACGCCACCGACACCATCGGAACCATGATGGCGCTGTTGGCCGGAAATTGTTCGGAGACCTCCGTGCCCTCGTATGCGCTGGCCATTCTCGAGAAATATCCCGACGACGCATCCGAGAATGCAGATATGCTGACCCGCACGAGCATGGAGGGGATCGCAGGGACGCTCGCCGCCCTGATAGAGCAGACCTTCGCTCAGAGCGCGAACTCCGGCGCGGCCGAACCCCAACGTCTCGCGTGCAGCAGCTCTTTTGATTCCTACTGGGCCCTGACGGAATCTGAACTCTACGACTTGATTCTGGCGCTTGACAGCGAAACCGAATGGAAAGACCAGATGAACAAGAGGATTTTCAACGGCATCCTGAAAGCGGCGGTTTCATCGAAGATTGACGACGAGACGGTAAAGGCGGCGTTTGCAAACGCATCCCTTTCCCTTCCCGATGCAAAGGATGTGACAAAAAGTGGTTGCAAAGTCGAGTATCTTGGAAACGAAACCTGGGTTCTCTATCTGAACTTCACCCTTGCTTCCGTTGCGATGACCGGCAGCTTCGGCTCCGTCTGACCGCCCGGGAGCACTTCCGTTTCGTCGGCTATTCCATCCCCAATGCAATCAAAATGAGGGAATGGAGCTTGTTTTGTGAGAGATTGGATGATATGATGGGAGACGGAGGGACTGCTTATGTACAATCAGAAACCGCCGTTTGAAATCACCGATGAGATTCTGTCGGATGTTGTGGAAATCGGGGAGCTGGTGGGCCGGATCGGCTCGGTCAGCGACCTGTCCGCCAGCCCCAGGCTGCGCAGAGAAAATCGGATCAAAACCATCTATTCTTCTCTTGCAATCGAACAGAACACCCTCTCGCTGGGGCAGGTCACTGCCGTCCTTTCGGGCAAGCGGGTTCTTGCGCCGCCCAAGGACATTGCCGAGGTGAAAAACGCCTACGAAATCTACGAGCACCTTGCGGCCATGGACCCCTATTCGGTCCAGGACCTTTTGGCTGCCCACGGCGTGATGATGCGGGGGCTGACGGAAGAAGCCGGAGCTTTTCGTGCCCGCCCGGTGGGGGTGGTGGACAGCCGGGGCAACATTCTGCATTTTGGAACGCTGCCGGAGTATGTTCCCGCTCTGATGGAAGAGCTGATGGAATGGACCAAAACCAGCTCCCTCCCGGTCCTGATCAAAAGCTGCGTGTTTCACTATGAGTTTGAGCTGATCCATCCTTTCTCAGACGGCAACGGAAGAATGGGGCGGCTCTGGCACACCCTTTTGCTTTCCCGGTGGAATCCGCTCTTTGCCTGGCTTCCGGTGGAATCCATCATCCACGACCACCAGCAGGAATACTACCAGGCGATCAACGCTTCCAACGCCGAAGGTGAGTCCACCCGGTTCCTCTCCTTCATGCTGCGGATCATCAAAGAAGCCCTGTCCCAGACGGTCCCTCTGCCCGGCGGGGCCCCCGCCTCCCGGCAAACCCGGAAAGAACTTCGCTGGGCGGTTATTGAACAGTATCTGCTGGGAGTCTCCGCCATCCGGAATTCGGATGTACAGCGGCTATGCGGGGTTTCCTCTGCCACGGCTAACCGCATTCTGGGCGAGCTGTGCAAAGAGGGCAAGCTGGAAAAAGTGCGGGTGGGCCTTTACTGGTCGTACCGCAGGCCGGGGGAGTGAAAACCAAAGCAAAAAATAGAACCGCCTCGCGGGGGTCTCCCTGCGGGGCGGTTTTCAATTTGAGGGCCGGTTTACCCTGCCACCTTCAAGGGGTCGTTCTCAGCCCAGAGGGTGCCGTCCAGCAGGCGGGTCAGCACCAGCACGCCCCCGGCGGACACCCGGGCCGGGTCCAGGGCGTAGAAGTCGCTCTCCTTGAGATTGGCCGGGTCGGCGGCGGGGTCCATCCCCACCACGCAGACCCAGTGGCCGTAGGCGGAGCTGGTGGAAATATGGGGGTAGTTCACCTGCGTCCAGCCCGAGGCGGTGCGGTGGTATTCATAGGTCGTCACCCGGTTCGGGTGCTTGGATACCCCGCTCACCGCCACGTTCTGGAGGTGGACGATCACCGGCCGCCCGGCGGAAAGCTCGGAATAGAGCTTGCTCAGGCATTCCGCCCGGCTGCCCGCAAAATCGGCGTAGCCTGCGGCGGACCAGACCGCGCCCCCCGACCAGAACCCGGCCCCCGAGCAGGTCTGCCCGTCCAGGATGGTCCGGGCATAGCGCAGGGCGTAAAGGCTGCACTGGCCGGAGGCCTGATTGCCGATGGAGAGAATCTGCCCCTCGTCGAAGGGCAGAAGCAGGATTCCGCCCACGTCCGCAGGGCTGGCGGCCCTGGCCCGCAGGGGGGCGGCCAGCAGAAGGACGGCCGCAAGGAGGACGCAGAGCAGCGGACGGAGGCGCAGACGGAGCGATGGCAAGGAAAACCCCTTCTTTTCGGATGGATTTGGCCGGGACCGGCCTTTGCTTCATACAAAACTATACCATCAAAAAATGGGGATTTTGTGAAAAAGGGAGGGGGTTTTGAGCGCCGGCGTAAATTTCAGGGAAATCACGGGGAGAATTGTCGTTGAATGGTTGACAAACGCCGCGGTTTCGTGTTAGAATGAGCCGAATTTGGGGAGATGAAGAATTTTCAGGGTCTTTCCAAAGCAATTGTTCTGGGACCACTCCGTCAGGGAGTCAAGGCCATACGGACAGCCGGGTCCACTGCCGAAGGACGGCGCAAGCCGTCGTTATTGATCGAGTTAAAAGCTCGAATTTTATAAGTTGGTTTCTTACAAACCGAACGGCGCACCCGCGCTGACTTGTGAAACGGTCAATAAAGAGTAGTAAAAGTATAATTGCTATATAGACTCTGACACCCATTTCCCGCTTTGCCCCGGGGGAGGAATCTGCCATCCTGCAAACAGGACGGCTTTCTGCCCGGGGAAAGAAGCAACGGGTTTTTTCACGGGCCAGCCGGACGGAACTGTTCGACCGGCCCGTGTTTTTTGTTCCACGGGGCGGGCCAACGGCGGCGAAAGAGGATGAAAGATGGAAAACAAGACAAAGCTCGACCAGAGCCGCGCCCCCATTTATGAGGCGCTGGAGCGGTTCCGGAAGATGCGGGTGGTGCCCTTCGATGTGCCGGGGCACAAGCGGGGCCGGGGCAACCCCGAGCTGACGGCTTTCCTGGGCCAGCAGTGCGTCGGGGTGGACGTCAACAGCATGAAGCCCCTGGACAATCTCTGCCACCCGGTGTCGGTGATTCGGGAGGCCGAACAGCTGGCCGCCGACGCCTTCGGCGCGGCCCACGCCTTTCTGATGGTGGGCGGCACCACCAGCGCGGTCCAGAGCATGGTGCTGACCGTCTGCAAGCGGGGGGATGAAATCATCCTGCCCCGGAACGTCCACCGGAGCGTCATCAACGCCCTGGTGCTCTGCGGCGCGGTGCCGGTCTACGTCAACCCCGAGATGGACCAGCGCCTCGGCATCTCGCTGGGCATGAAGCGGGAACAGGTGGCCAAAGCCATCGCCGAGCACCCCCGGGCGGTGGCGGTTCTGGTGAATAACCCGACTTATTATGGCATCTGCTCCGACCTGAAAGCCATCGTCGAGATGGCCCACGCGGCGGGGATGCTCTGTCTGGCGGACGAGGCCCACGGCACCCACTTCTATTTTGGGCAGAACCTGCCCGTCTCGGCCATGGCGGCCGGGGCGGATATGGCCTCCGTCTCGATGCACAAGAGCGGCGGCAGCCTGACCCAGTCCAGCTTTCTGCTGGCGGGGCCGAACGTCCATCCGGGCTATGTGCGCCAGATCATCAACCTGACCCAGACCACTTCCGGAAGCTACCTGCTCATGTCCAGTCTGGATATCTCCCGGCGGAATCTGGCCCTGCGGGGGGTGCAGATCTTCGAGCAGGTGAAAAAGCTGGCCGAGTATGCCCGGGCCGAGATCAACGCCATCGGCGGCTATTACGCCTTCGGGCAGGAGATGGTCAACGGGGACTCGGTCTTTGCCTTCGACCCCACCAAGCTCAGCGTCCACACCCTGGACATCGGTCTGGCGGGCATCGAGGTCTATGACCTGCTCCGGGACGAATACGATATTCAGATCGAGTTCGGCGACATCGGAAACCTGCTGGCCTATATCTCCATCGGGGACCGGGTGCAGGAGATCGAGCGGCTGGTCAGCGCCCTGGCCGAGATCCGCCGCCTCTACCAGAAGGACCCCTCCGGCATGATGAGCCAGGAATACATCGACCCCGAGGTGGTGGTCAGCCCCCAGGAGGCCTTCTACGCGGCCAAGGAGAGCCTGCCCCTCCGGGAGACCGAGGGCCGGGTGTGCAGCGAGTTTGTCATGTGCTATCCGCCGGGCATCCCCATTCTGGCCCCCGGCGAGAAGATCACCCGGGAGATCCTCGACTACATCGAATACGCCAAGGCCATCGGCTGCTCCATGACCGGCCCGGAAGACCCGGACATCCTGCGGCTGAACGTCCTGGCCTGACAGAAGAAAGGGGAGGGCAGAAGAAATGGAACTTTGGTTCAGCGAGCACCACACCCCGGACGTAAAGCTCAGCCTTCGGGTGGACCAGCAGCTTTACTCCACCGAGAGCGAATACCAGCGGATCGACGTCTTTGACACCCCGGAGTTTGGCCGGGTGCTGGCCCTGGACGGAAACATCATGCTCACCGAGCGGGACGAGTTCATCTACGACGAGATGATGACCCACGTCCCCATGGCCGTCCACCCCGGCATCCACCGGGTCCTCATCATCGGCGCGGGGGACGGCGGCGTCGTCCGGGAGCTGACCCGCTACGAGCAGATCGAGCGGATTGATCTGGTGGAGATGGACGAGATGGTGGTGGAGGCCTGCCGCCGCTACCTGCCCGGCAACGCCTGCCGGCTGGACGACGAGCGGGTCCACATCTACTACGAGAACGGCCTGAAATTCATCCGCCGGAAGGAGGACGAATACGACCTCATCATCGTGGATTCCACCGACCCCTTCGGCCCCTCGGAGGGGCTGTTCACCCGGGAGTTTTACGGCAACTGCTACAACGCCCTGAAAGAGGACGGCATCCTTGTCAACCAGCAGGGAAGCCCCTTCTACGGGGAGGACGCCACCGCCATGCAGCGCAGCCACAAGCGGATTGCCAGCACCTTCCCCATCAGCCGGGTGTATCAGGCCCATATCCCCACCTACGCGGCGGGGTACTGGCTTTTTGGCTTTGCCAGCAAGAAATACCACCCCATCGACGATCTGGACGCAGCCCGCTGGAACGGCCAGCACCTGCGGACCCGGTATTACACCACCCGGCTCCATGTGGGGGCCTTCTATCTGCCCGCCTTCCTGGAGGAGATGCTTCAGGAAGTGGAGTAAACCCGGAGTATAAAAAGGAGAAAAAATTATGAGCAGAGTCCTCATCATCGGCTGCGGCGGCGTCGCCTCGGTCGCCATCCACAAGTGCTGCCAGGTGCCGGAGGTTTTCTCCGAGATCTGCATCGCCAGCCGCACCAAGTCGAAATGCGACAAGCTGGCCGCCGAGCTGGCCCCCAAAACTTCCACCAAAATCACCACCGCACAGGTGGACGCCGACAAGGCGGAGGAGGTGATCGCCCTGATTCGGGAATACAAGCCCGATCTGGTCATGAACATCGCCCTGCCTTATCAGGACCTGACCATCATGGACGCCTGCCTTGCGTGCGGCGTCAACTACATGGACACCGCCAACTATGAGCCGGAGAACACCGACGACCCCGAGTGGCGGGCCATCTATGAGAAGCGCTGCAAAGAGAAGGGCTTCTCCGCCTACTTTGATTACAGCTGGCAGTGGGCCTACGCGGAGAAATTCGAGAAGGCCGGCCTCACCGCCCTGCTGGGCAGCGGCTTCGACCCGGGCGTGACCCAGGCCTACTGCGCCTACGCGAAAAAGCACGAGTTCGACACCATCGACACCATCGACATTCTGGACTGCAACGGCGGCGACCACGGCTACGCCTTCGCCACCAATTTCAACCCCGAGATCAACCTCCGGGAAGTCAGCGCCCCCGGCAGCTACTGGGAGGACGGCCACTGGGTGGAGATTCCGGCCATGAGCATCAAGCGGGAATACGACTTCGACCAGGTGGGCCGGAAGGATATGTACCTGCTTCACCATGAGGAAATCGAGTCCCTCGCAAAGAACATCCCCGAGGCAAAGCGGATCCGCTTCTTCATGACCTTCGGCCAGAGCTACCTCGACCATATGCGCTGCCTCGAGGACGTGGGGATGCTCTCCACCACCCCGATTCTCTACGAGGGCAAAGAGATTGTCCCCATCCAGTTCCTGAAAGCCCTTCTGCCCGACCCCGCCAGCCTCGGCCCCCGCACCAAGGGCAAGACCAACATCGGCTGCATCTTCACCGGCAAGAAGGACGGCAAGGACAAGACCTATTACATCTACAACGTCTGCGACCATCAGGAGTGCTACAAAGAGGTGGGCAGCCAGGCCATCAGCTACACCACCGGCGTCCCCGCCATGTGCGGCGCACTGATGCTGCTGACCGGCAAGTGGACTGCCAAGGGCGTCCACACCGTGGAAGAATTTGATCCGGACCCGTATCTGGACGCTCTGGATAAATACGGCCTGCCCCGGCGGGAGAGCCACAGCCCCGCTCTGGTGGACTGATGCGGCCCCTGCGGGATGCCCGCCCGGCCTTCGCGGGGCTGGCGGGGTACGATCTGGACACGCTGGCGGCGGCCCTGCCCAGCCCCTGCTATCTGCTGGACGAGGCGCAGCTCCGGCGCAACGGCGAGATTCTGAAAGGCGTTCAGGAGCGGACCGGCTGCAAAATTCTGCTGGCGCAGAAGGCGTTCTCCAACTTCGATTTATACCCGGCCCTCGCGCCCTATCTCGCGGGCACCGAGGCCAGCGGCCTCTATGAGGCCCGGCTGGGCAAAGAGGAGATGCCGGAAGGGGAGGTCCACGTCTTCTGCGGGGCCTACCGGGAGGACGAGTTTGAAGAAGTCCTCCGCTGGGCCGACCACATTGTCTTTAACTCCCCCCGCCAGCTGGAACAATTCGGCCCCCGGGCCAAAGCGGCGGGCAGGAGCGTGGGCCTGCGGGTGAACCCCGAGCACTCCACCCAGGAGGGCCACGCCATCTATGACCCCTGCGCCCCGGGCAGCCGTCTGGGGACGACCCGGGCCCAGTGGGAGAAGGCCGTGGCCCAAAACCCGGCTCTGCCGGAGCTGTTGGACGGGCTCCACTTCCACACCCTCTGCGAGCAGGACGCCGACGCGCTGGCCGAGACCCT
The DNA here is from genome assembly GCA_018883885.1 of Candidatus Faecalibacterium intestinavium. GTDB lineage: Bacteria > Bacillota > Clostridia > Oscillospirales > Ruminococcaceae > Faecalibacterium > Faecalibacterium intestinavium. The sequence continues at coordinate 8,451 of JAHLFH010000135.1, forward strand.
GCCGGTGGTGGAGGAAAAATTCGGGGACCTGTTCCCCCGGCTGAAATGGCTCAACTTCGGCGGCGGACACCACATCACCCGGCCCGGCTATGACGTCGCCCGGCTGGAAGGGTGCATCCGCCAGGTCCGGGAGAAATACGGGCTGGAGGTCTACCTCGAGCCGGGGGAGGCCTGCGCCCTCAACGCGGGCTATCTGCTGACCCGTGTGCTGGACACCCTCGAAAACGGGGAATACCGGCTGGCGGTTTTGGATATGTCGGCGGCCTGCCACACCCCGGACGTCATCGAGATGCCCTACCGCCCGCCCCTGATGGACGGGGGAGAACCGGGGGAAAAGGAATACACCGTCCGTCTGGGCGGCCCCACCTGTCTGGCCGGGGACATCGTCGGGGATTACAGCTTCGACGCCCCTCTGGCCGAGGGGGACGCCCTCTGGTTTGGGGATATGGCCATCTATTCCACCTGCAAAAACAACACCTTCAACGGGATGCCCCTGCCCGAGATCTGGGTGCTGCGGGCCGACGGGCGGCTGGAACGGCTGGCCCGGTTCGGCTACCGGGACTTCAAATACCGGCTGGGCTCCCGCGGGGAGTGACCCTGAAAAACTGACAGAAAAAAGCCCTCTGTGCCGTCAAACGCACAGGGGGCTTTTGCGTACAGAAGATTTCAGAGCAATCTTCTGCTTCACACCTGGAATGGGGTCTGGGGCGCAGCCCCAGCTTCCGAAAAAGGGCGGGAGGCAGCACCGCCGAAGCGCCGCCTGCGGCGGAAACAGCGAGGCGTGTGCTGGCGCAGCGCTCCGGTTTTTTCAAGGGCGTTAGTCCCGCAGAAAAAAGCGGCTAAGCGCAAGAGGACGGGCATTCAGATAAAAAGACACGGGCTTTCCCGAACCTGAAACTTGAGGAACTGATGTCACCTGTGTCCAGCCTTTGCAGTAAATCGTTGACGTTTTCTTGGATTGTTCCAGTTTCAGAGGAACTGCTCCAGCTTGATCCGGCTGTCCTCCTGGAAATCCTGAAGCCGCTGCATCAGCCGCTTGGAGCCGGGCGCGGCGTCCGGGTAATCCTTCTGGCACTTGATGCAGTCCAGCACCCCCTGGCTGCTCCCCTCCGAGAGCATCTCGGCCAGATTGCGGGTGGATTTGTCGGTCAGGGTTTTCATGCTGATCCCCATCCGGGTGTTCATCTTGGCGAAGGCGGTCTGCCCCTGGGCCTTTCCGCCGCAGGCCGTGATGCAGGTGTGGGCCTCCTGGTTGAGCTGCTGATAGATGTTCCGCTCCCGCAGCAGCTCCGCCTTGAAGCGGGTGTCCTCGGTCATGGGGACGATCTGGTCCAGGGTATTTTTGCCCATCTCGGTGTTCTGGACCACCGCCTCCAACATGGAGAGATTGTCGTTTTTCATTTGTTCCATAGAAAAAAGCCCCCTTTTTGCGGTTAGTATCCGCCGAAAGAGGGCTTCTTATTCGGTTCTCCGCCGCTTTTCTCAGACCCCGGCGCGGAACACCTGGTCCCCGCC
>JAHLFH010000136.1 GCA_018883885.1 Candidatus Faecalibacterium intestinavium
AGAGCACTGAACTTTAACGTCTGCTCCTGGGCAGGCTGGCCGGATTTGCCCGGCAGGCCCCGCCAAGGCAGAGCCTCCTCTTGCGCTTAGCCAATATTTGCGGCGGGACTGACGCCCTTGCAAATATTGGAGCGCGGCGCCAGCACACGCCAACGGGTTTGCCGTTTTCCAGATTTCCGGCGCGGGCGGAAACGCCGCTTGAAAATTTGGACGGCGGCCCCTGCTCCGCTTCGGCTGTATCTGCCGCAGGCAGCGCCTCAGCTGCGCAGCACTTCATCCGCCGCAGGCGGCGCTTCGGCGTTGTTGCCCGCCCTTTTTCGGAAGCTGGGGCTCCGCCCCAGACCCCGGGTGTATGGTTGACTTCGCGCTGTTTTATGGGATTGCTTTAAACGGGTCAGGCGCTCAGCTTTTCGATGGCCTTGCGCAGCCGCTCCATCGTCTTTTCCCGGCCCATCATGCAGGCCAGATCAACGCCGCCGCCCGGGGTGCGGCTCTTGCCCGAGAGGGCAATGCCCAGCGGGTAGAGCAGCCAGCCGTTTTTCTTTTCCAGCCGCTCGGCCAGAGCCTTGCAGGCCTCAAAGACGCCGTCCCGGTTTCCGAAGTCCAGCGCGGCGTCCCCCAGCACCGGCTCCAGAGCCTTGAGGGCCTCGAGGGCCGACTCGGGGGTGGTCTTCTGCTTTTTGTTGGCGTAGAGGCTCAGATCATACTCGGGCATCCGGTCAAAGAAATCCAGCTGCTCGGGGATCTCGCCCAGCACCTCGCACCGGGGCTGGAGGTTGGCGCAGAGCAGTTTTTTGTCGATGGGGCTCTTGACGGCCTGGTCGATCCAGGGCTCGGCCTTCTTCAAAAATTCCTCGGGGGAGAGCCGACGGATATACTCCGCGTTGATGGCCCGCAGCTTGAGGGGGTCGAAGATGGCCGGGGACTTGGAGATGCCCGCCGGGTCCCAGATTTTGACCAGCTCGGGCAGGGAGAAGATCTCCTGCTCGGCGTACTCGCCCCGGGGGCTCCACCCCAGCAGGCAGATATAGTTCAGGATGGCCCCGGTCAGGTAGCCCTTGGCCACCAGGTCCTGATAGCTGGCGTCCCCGTTCCGCTTGGACAGCTTGTTCTGGGCGTCCTTCATGACCGGCGGGCAGTGGATATAGACCGGGATCTCCCAGCCGAAAGCCTCGTACAGCAGGTTATATTTCGGGGTAGAGGAAAGATACTCGCTGCCCCGGATGACGTGGGTGATCCCCATGAGGTGGTCGTCCACCACGTTGGCGAAGTTGTAGGTGGGCATCCCGTCCGACTTGATGAGGATCTGGTCGTCCATCTCACTGTTGTTGACCTCAATGTGGCCGTAGACCACGTCGTCAAAGCCGGTGACGCCGGTGCGGGGAATCTTCTGGCGGATGACATAGGGCTCCCCGGCTTCCAGACGCTTTTTGACCTCCTCCTGGGGCAGGTCGCGGCAGCAGCCGTCATAATGGGTCATCTCGCCCCGGGCCCGCTGCTCGGCATGAAGGGCGTCCAGCCGCTCGCTGGTGCAGAAGCAGTAATACGCCTTGCCCTCGGCCACCAGCTGCTCGGCGTACTGCTTGAACATCCCCATCCGCTCGCTCTGGACGTAGGGCCCCACCGGGCCGCCGATGTCCGGGCCTTCGTCCCAGAGAAGGCCGGTCTCCCGGCAGGTGTTGTAGATGACATCCACCGCGCCCTCCACAAAGCGCTCCTGGTCGGTATCCTCGATGCGGAGGATGAAGGTGCCGTCCTCGTGCTTGGCCATCAGATAGGCGTAAAGCGCGGTGCGCAGGTTGCCCACGTGCATATAGCCGGTGGGAGAGGGCGCAAAGCGGGTGCGGACTTTATTGGTTGGCATAAAAAATACGCTCCTTCGGCAGACAATTTCAGGGCCCGGGCCGAATCTTCGCCCGGGCCGGACGTACGTTTAGTTTAATCTCTGGCGGGCGGTTTGTCAACCGGCGCCGCGCTTGACAGAGCCTTTCAAACGTGCTATGCTGGCCCTACCTATAAAAGTAGAGTAAAAAGCCGCAGCGCCACCCGCCTCACGGCGGACGCCGGCCGCGAAGGAGTGTATTGAAATGAGCGAGCAAGCAGAGCGCAGAAAGCGCATTTTATCCGGCATCCAGCCCACCGGCACCTTTACGCTGGGCAACTATATCGGAGCCGTCCGCAACTGGGCGAAATTGCAGGATGAGTTCGACTGCCTGTATATGGTGGCCGACCTCCACGCGCTGACCGTCCGCCAGGTGCCCGCAGAGCTGCGCCGCCACACCCGGGAGGCCGCCGCCATGCTGCTGGCCGCAGGCATCGACCCCAAGCAGAGCCTGCTTTTTGTCCAGAGCCATGTGCCCGCCCACACCCAGCTGAACTGGATTCTCTGCTGCAACGCCCAGTTCGGCGAGCTGAGCCGGATGACCCAGTTCAAGGACAAGAGCGCCAAACACCCGGACAACGTCAACGGCGGCCTGTTCACCTACCCCGCCCTGATGGCCGCCGACATCCTGATCTACAACGCCGACCTCGTGCCCGTCGGGCAGGACCAGACCCAGCACCTGGAGCTGGCCCGGAACGTCGCCCAGCGGTTCAACAACGCTTACAGCCCCACCTTCACCCTGCCCGAGGGCTACGTCACCAAGGAGGGCGCAAAGATCATGTCCCTGGCCGAGCCCACCCGCAAGATGAGCAAGAGCGACACCAATCAGAACAGCTTTGTCCTGATGACCGACGACAAGGACACCATTCTGCGCAAGTTCAAGCGGGCCGTCACCGACTCGGAGGGCGTCGTCCGGTACGACCCCGCCGAAAAGCCGGGCGTCTCCAACCTGATGTGCATTTACAACGTCTTTACCGGCAAATCCCTCGACGAGATTGCAGCCGAGTTCTCCGGCAAGGGCTACGGCGACTTCAAGCAGGCCGTCGGCGAGGCGGTGGCCGACGCGCTGGCCCCCATTCAGGGCGAGTACAGCCGCATCCTGGCCGACACCGCATACGTCGACGGCGTCCTGAAGGAGGGCGCGCAGGGCGCCAGCCGTCTGGCCGACCGGATGGTCCAGAAGGTCTACAAAAAGGTGGGCCTGCTTTCGCTGTAAGCCGCTTTCCCCGCAATTCGCCCCCCGGCGGCCCCCAAGGCAGCCGGGGGGGCTTTTGCTGCGGGCAGCATTCCGCGCCCTTTTTCGTGCTTTTTTTGCGCGGAAGAAACTATACTCGACGGAATATTTTATTTTTTTGTCGAATTGGCTCGGAAACATTGACGAAAGCCGGGTTTTTATGTATACTGGTGAGGACAGAAATTTACAAAATTTTCCTGTTTTTAACCATCTGTAAAATATCCGCCGGGAAAGTCCTCCTGCGGAGGGCCCGGGGCCGGGCCCCTGACGGATCACAAAGGAGACGGATCATGAAAAGCACTGGCATCATCCGCGGCATCGACACCCTGGGCCGGATCGTCCTGCCCAAAGAGCTGCGCACCTCCCTGGGGCTGGACAGCAGCAGCAAGCTGGAAATCTATGTCGAAGGGGACACCATCCTCCTGAAAAAGCACCGCCCCGCCGGGGCCTGCGATTTCTGCGGCGAGATCGACCCCGAGGCCATCGTCTACGGCGGCAGCTGCATCTGCAAAGCCTGCCGCCAGAAAATCGGTTCCCTGTAACCCCGCGGGCCGCCGCCCCGGATTTGCAGGGCGTTTCCGGCAGAAAAGGAGTTGCCCTATGAGTACCCTGTCCTATTGTTCGTTCCCTTCCTGCGCGGCGGGGCGTCAGCTCAATCTGCTGCGCTGCGTCCCCGACGCCCCGCCCCGGGCCGTGGTCCAGCTGACCCATGGGATGGTGGAGTTCATCGGCCGGTACGAGGAGCTGGCCCGCTTTCTGGCGGACCGGGGGTTCGCCGTCATCGGCCACGACCATCTGGGCCACGGCGGCTCGGTCCGCACCCCGGCGGATTACGGCTACTTTGCCCAGCCGGACGGCAACCGCACCCTTCTGGAAGATCTCCACGCCGTGACCCGGCTGGCCCGGCGCGAATGGCCGGGGCGGCCCGTCTTTCTGCTGGGGCACAGCATGGGCTCCTTTTACGCCCGGCAGGCCATGATGGACTTCGGCTCCGAGCTGTCGGGCGTCATCCTGCTGGGCACGGGCCACCAATCCCTGACCGCCGTCGAGGCCGGGAAGGCGGTCTGCCGGGCGCTGGCCGCCCTCCGCGGGTGGCATTACCGGAGCAAATTTGTCCATCAGATGGCCTTCGGCTCTTTTAACCGCGGGTTCGAGCCCGCCCGCACCCCCTCCGACTGGCTCAACCGGGACCCCGCCGAGGTGGACCGGTATCTGGCGGACGAGCGCTGCACCTTTTCCTTCACCCTCAACGGCTATTACAGCCTCTTTACCGGCATCGCCCGGCTCCACGACCGCCGCCTGCTGGCCCGCATTCCCAAGGGGATGCCGGTGCTTCTGCTCTCGGGCGGGGACGACCCGGTTGGGGAAAAGGGCCGGGCGGTGCTCCGGGCCGCCGCAAGCCTGCGCCGGGCCGGGCTGTCCCGGGTGAGCGTCAAGCTGTACCCCGGGGCGCGGCACGAGCTGCTTGTGGAGCTGAACCGGCAGGAGGTGTTCGCCGACATCGCCGGGTGGATTGAAGCCTTGCTCTGACCCCGCCTCGTTTTCAGCCCCGTTAAATTTTGATTGACAGAACGCCCAAAACAGGCTATACTAATAATAACAAGAGGCGCTGCCCGGCAAACGGGTTCACCTCCGCTGTGTTTTAGTCAAAAGGAATGACCGCACACTTGGCTAGAGGGGCGGTCATTTCTTTTTGTTTATATGGTTGAACAAATCCCCCCTGAAGCCGGGAGCCTCAGGGGGGGATCTCTTTATTATTCCGGGATTATTCTTCCGGGCGCAGGCCCTTGACATAGGTTTCGCTGGTCTTGATCAGGTTCAGCAGGCTGGAAGTATACAGCGGGAACTCCCGGGTCAGGCTCTCGGTGGTCATCGAGAGGGGGGAGACGTCCTTCAGCCCTTCGGCGCCGTGGACCTCCGCGCCCTTCAGCACGGCCCCGACGTTGGCCTCCGCCATGTGCATCACCGCCTCGGAGTACCCCGTCCAGCGCTGCTCGTCCACCCGGAACATACTCTGGGCGTTGTGGGGTTCGGCGGCGTAGAGCATCCGGAACATCTTATAGACCGCCATCATCAGGTAGGCGCTGATTTCGGTGACAAGAATCTTGTTGTGGCACTGGCCCACCTTGGCGTAGAGAACATTGAGGCTGTTGGAAATCAGCTTTTTGTTCATGGTGGGCAGGACGCTGCCGTGGTAGACGTTGTCCTTCATGGTGTCGGGGCTGGGGATATCCTCCGGGGCGATCATCCCGCCGTTCCGCTCGGCGCTGCGGCCCAGCAGATAATCGCAGGAAACGCCGTAATAGTCCGCCGCCTTGACCACAAAGTCCAGCCCGCATTCACGGATGCCTTTTTCATAATGGGACAGCAGCGCCTGGGAGATCCCAAGGTCCTCTGCGGCCTGCTTCTGGGTGATGCCGCGCTCGCAGCGCAGCAGCTTGATGATCCGATTAAACTCCATTGTTTGCGGCTCCTTCGGGCTTGTCAGGCAGGGGGCCCCCCGCTCCGTTCTTGAATCTACAACACGTTGATTATACACAACGGAAAACGGTTTGTAAACAAATTTTGGTCAAATTTTTTTGAAACAGCGCAGATTTTGTCAAAGCCCTTGCCCGCCCCGCTATATCTATGATACACTGTGGGCCAAAAGAGCATATTTTGTGGCCGGGAAACGCCCCCTGTTCGGGCCGCCCGGCGCAAACGTTCAGGTTATAATAAAGAGGTGTTTGTGTGAAAACCTTTAAGCTTCATCTGATCCGCCACGGCCTGACCGCCGGAAACCTGGAAGGCCGGTACATCGGCAGCGGGACGGACCTGCCCCTGTGCGACGAGGGCCGGGCCCAGCTGGCCGAGCTTCAGGCCCGGTTCCGCTACCCGGAAGTAGACACCGTGTTTGCCTCGCCGCTGGTGCGGGCGGTGGAGACGGCCGCCATCCTCTTTCCCGGGGCGGCACACCAGTTCACGGTGCAGGACCTGCGGGAGGCGGGCTTCGGGGTGTTCGAGAACCGGCCCGTGAAGGAGCTGGTCAAGGACGAGGACTACAAGCGGTGGATCACCCCGGGTTCGGGCTACACCCCCGACGGGGCCGAGCCTGTGGCGGACTTTCACCGCCGCTGCGGCGAGGCCCTGCTCAAGCTGTTCGAGTACCAGATCCGGATGGACATCCCCGAGGCCGCCTGCGTGACCCACGGCGGCGTGATCGTCAGCATGCTGAGCCAGCACGCCCTGCCCTCCCGCCGCCCCGAGCAGTGGATGGCCGACCCCGGCTGCGGCTACACCCTGCAAACCGATATCCAGCTCTGGATGCGGGACAAGCTGGTGGAGGCCATCGACATCCTGCCCCTGGGCTATGCCGACACCCTGCGGTATCAGGCGGAGGCCGAGCAGGGGCGGTAAACCTGACAAGACACCGCCCCGGAAGGCCCCCTTTGCTTGACAAGAAACAGATTTTATATTAAAATCAGTCTATGAGATGCAGGCTCGTCCCCATTGCGATGTTGAGAGAGGAGCGGCTCTCCCTCCGGTTGTGAGACCACTACGAATCACATAGAACGCCAGCCCGGTTCTGCTGCCCAGCAAAAACCGGGCTGTTGTTCTGTCCGGGCGCAGTCCTTGGGCGCGGCAGAGGAAGTTTCTTCCAAATTTGTGAAAGATGCACAAATCTGCTTGACGATTTGTGTAAATCTGGTAAGATAAGTCGCGTAGTGGTCGCCCCAAATTATGGGGGCGTGGTTTTCAAAAACTAGGAGGTTTTTACTTATGTCTATCAGCAATCTGTCCCGTCGTTCCTTCCTGAAGGGCGCTGCCGCGGTTTCGCTGGCAGCGGCGGCTTCCGGCGTTCTGGCCGGGTGCAGCGTGTCCGACATTCCGGGCCTGACCGGCGGCGTCACCGTGGTCGGCGCAAAGACCGGCGCCTTCGTCATCAAGGCGGAGGGCGAGGGCGAGGACGAGGTCATCACCGTTGCCGTCACCGACGCCCAGAACTACGAGTACTTCACCAACCTGCTGGTGAAGGCCCACATCACCAACGGCCTGGCCGAGGACGAGCTTTCCGTCGTGGAGACCAAGACCAGCTCCGGCTACGAGATCGAGCCTTCCGTCAAGCTGCTGGGCGAGGAAGAGGTCGAGGCCGGGATGGCCGAGGAGAACGCGGTCAAGTGCGACGCGATCGCCGCGGGCAAGAGCGGGGACGCCGAGTTCCTGATCAACACCGGCATCAAGGGCTGGCAGGCCATCGAGCTGACCCTGACGCTGACCCACGACGGCACCGAGGTGGAGGGCGCGGAGCCGATCGTCTTCACCTTCCGCAAGTAATTTCCCGAGGCACAGCATTCCGCAAGGAATAAAATAGAGCGTTTTTTCCGAATACCCATCATTTACCCACAGCACAGGCCCACTACACGCACAGCCCCCGCCGGACGCCCCGGCGGGGGTTTTTTGCGCCTGCCGCAGGCAGCACCGCCGAAGCGCTGAACCCTCAGCGGGGGTCCGGGGGCGTCAGCCCCCGGGTTCCTTATTTGGGCGGGTGGGTGGGATTAAAAATGATAAAGTAGGGCCTTTCCGAACCTCAAGCGTTGGGAACTATGGTTACCTAATACAAAAGTCGTCCGGTGTTTCTCCAACTGCTTCTAAAGGCAAGGCTTGATACGAAAGCCCCAGAGCGGGGTGAGGGAGGGGATTTCGATTCCCCTCCCTACACCCCCTCTGGACTCCCCCTACCCACCCTTAAACGACCAGGGCGCAGCCCTGGACCCGCTATAAGAGGACTGCACTCCGCCCGGTGCCACCGTCCCGGACTCAGGGCGGGGCCCTTGGCCCCAGAGTCCGTGCCGACGGCCCCGACGCTCCGTGCTGATTGGGAATTTGCCCGCGCAGGGCGGGCGGAACTCCCGCAGAGAGTGCCTCTGCACGAACGGGCCGCCCCCCAAACCCCCGTTAAGGGTTCAGCGATTCGGAAAGAAGCTGCCGTATGCCCTGCAAACTTTGACAATGCCGCCCCCCAACCGCAGAGAAAAAGCGGCAGAGAATCCGAAGAAACTCTGCCGCTCTGGTTTATTTTATTTCAGGTCAGGCGGGGTCAGGCGTTGGGCTCCACCATCTTGTGCGCCGCCTTGTATACGTCGCCGCAGCCCAGCGTGATGACCAGGTCCCCTTCCCGGGCGTTGGCCCTGACCCAGTCCGCCGCCGCGTCCAGGCTGTCCACCAGCACCGCGCCGGGCAGCTTTTCGGCCAGCATCGCGCTGGAAATCGTCGGGTCCTCCGGCTCCCGGCTGCCCAGAATCGGGGTCAGCACCGTCAGGTCCGCCAGCTTCAGTACCTCGGCGAAATCATCCAGCAGGGCCTTGGTCCGGCTGTATGTAAAGGGCTGATGGACGGCGATCAGGCGCTTGTAGCCCAGCTTCCGGGCGGTCTCCAGGGTGGCCCGCAGCTCGGTGGGGTGGTGGGCGTAGTCGTCCACGATCAGAGCGCCGCCGCACTCGCCGCAGATTTCAAACCGCCGCCCCGCGCCCTTGAAGCTGGCCGCCGCCTCGGCGCACTGCTCCACCGTCAGCCCCAGCAGACGGCAGACCGCGCACATTGCCAGCGCGTTGTAGATGTTGTGCCGCCCCGGAATGGCCAGCCGGATGTGCCCGCTGGCGTTGTCCCACTCCTTGAGGTCGAACTCATAGAAGCCGGGCTTGTACTCCTGAACGTTGACAGCCTGATAGTCGGCGCTGTGCTCGATGCCGAAGGTGCGGACCCGGCGGTTCAGGGTGAACATGACGTCCATGGTGTTCTTGTCGTCGGCGTTGGCGAAGATCATGAACCGGGTCATGAGGGAGAACCGCTTGAAGGCAAACTTCAGCTCGCCCATGCTGCCGTAATAGTCCAGATGGTCGTTGTCGATGTTCAGCACCACCGAGAGATAGGGGGTCAGCTTGAGGAAGGTCTCGGCATACTCGCAGGCCTCGATGACCACCTCGTCCCCGCCGCCGGCTTTGCCGTAGCCGCCGATCAGGGGCAGCTTGCCGCCGATGACGGCGCTGGGGTCCCGCCCGGCCAGCTCCAGCGCCGTGGTGATGAGGGCGGTGGTGGTGGTCTTGCCGTGGGTGCCCGAGACGCAGACGCTGTTCTTGTACAGCCGGCTCACATACCCCAGCAGCACGCTCCGCTCCACGGTGCGGATGCCGTAGGAATCCGCCGCCAGAAGCTCGGGGTTATCCTTGGGGATGGCGGCGGAGTAGACGATCAGGTCCGCCCCGGTGATGTTGGCGGCGTCGTGGCCCAGCGTCACCCGGACCCCCATGGCCCGCTCGGCGTCGAGGATGCTGCCTTCCAGCACGTCGCTGCCCGTAATCTCATACCCTTTGGAGGCGAGAATCTGGATCAGGGGATACATTCCGCTGCCGCCGCAGCCGATGAAGTGGATTTTCTTTACATTGTCCAGCAGCTGCTGGTTATAATCTGTCAGGATAAACATGAGCGTAACCCTCCCTGTTGTCCGGCCCGCAAGGCCCATTGCGCAATACCGCTCGTTGATGGTGGTTTTATTATAGTATGTTTGGCTGGCAAAATAAACCGGTTTGGCCTGTTTTTTCGCAAAAGAGAAGAAGTTAGAAAATAATTTTGGTAGAAATATACAAGCCTGTTCCGGCCCCGCTCAGCCGCGGCGGGCCTGAATCTCGTCCAGAATGGCCCCGGCCACATCCTCCTTGCTCATGAGGGGCAGCTCCCTTGCGCCGTCGGGGGAGATCAGGGTCACCACGTTGGTGTCCACCCCGAAGCCCGCCCCGGCCACCTTCAGGTTGTTGGCGGCGATGAGGTCGAGGTTTTTCTTTTTCAGCTTGGCCGCCGAGTTTTCCACAAGGTCCCGCGTTTCCATCGAAAACCCGCAGACAAACTGCCGGGTTTTCCGGGCGGCGAGGGCGCCCAGAATGTCGGTGGTCCGGGCCAGCGGAAGGCTCATCTCCCCGTCCGACTTCTTGATTTTGTCCCCGGCCACGGTCAGGGGGCGGTAGTCGGCCACGGCCGCCGCCATGATGAGGATGTCGGTGTCCTCGAACCGGCTGGACACCGCCTCGAACATCTGCTGCGCCGAAACCACCGGCACGTCCTCGGTGAAGCGGACCGGCCCGAGGGCCATCGGCCCGTGAATCAGGGTGACCTGCGCCCCCCGGAGCATGGCCGCCCGGGCGAGGGCGCAGCCCATCTTGCCGGTGGAGTGGTTGGTCAGGTAGCGCACCGGGTCGAGGGCTTCCTGGGTGGCCCCGGCGGTGACGGTGACGCGGACCCCCGCCAGGTCCTTCGGCCCGGCCAGGGCGCGGTCGATGTAGTCCAGCAGCACCTCGTCCCTGGGCAGCCGCCCGCTGCCCACGTCCTTGCAGGCCAGCACCCCGCTCTCGGAGGGGATTACCGTGAAGCCGTACCGCTCGAGGACGGCGATGTTGTCCTGGGTGATGGGGTTTTCCAGCATCCCGGTGTTCATGGCGGGAGAGACCAGCTTGGGGCACTTCGCCGCCAGCACCACGGTGGTGAGCATATCGTCGGCGATGCCGTGGGCCATCTTGGCGATGACGTTGGCGGTGGCCGGGGCGACGAGCAGCACGTCCGCCTTTTTGGCCAGGGAAATGTGGGTCACCTCAAACTTGAAATCCCGGTCAAAGGTGTCCACCATGCACTTGTGGCCGGTGAGCGTTTCAAAGGTCAGCGGGGTGATGAACTGGGTGGCGCTGCGGGTCATGATGACCTCCACGTCCGCCCCCCGCTTTTTCAGTGCGCTGGCCACGTTTGCCATTTTATATGCGGCGATGCCGCCCGTCACGCCCAGCAGGACGCATTTTCCCTGTAAATCCATTCCTGTAACCCTCCCGATTGACGGCTCATTTTCCCCCCGATTGGGGCGGAACTGCCAATGCTGCCCCCAGTATAACCCAAACGGCCCGGCAAAACAACAAAATCTTTGGCGGCAGGGGGGTGAGTCTCTTGTTTCGCTGGTCAAAGTGCGGTAAAATAGGCTGTAACCTTTATACACTATTCCAAGGGGGAGGCAAAGGCCGCCCCCGCGGAAGGGTTCAGAGCAGGCTTCTGATACCCCGTATGACCGGAGGCAGCTATTGATGATTTTAGCCATTGATATAGGCAACACCACCGTCGCCCTGGGGGGCATTCGGGACGGGCGTGTATGCTTTGTGGCGCACATGGACACGGTGCGGACCCGCACGGCGGCGGAGTACCGGGCCGAGATGGAAAAGATTTTTTCCCGCCGACGCCACCCCGAAAAGCCCATCCGCTTTGAGGGCGCGGTGCTGACCAGCGTTGTGCCCCAGATCACCGGGGCGCTGGCCGAATGCGCCCGCTTTTACACCGGGACAAAGCCGGTGATCGTCGGCCCCGACATCCGCACCGGGCTGGTGATGGGGGTGCCCGACCCCGCCGCCGTGGGCAAGGACCGTCTGGTGGACGCGGCCTACGCGGCGGCCCACTTCCCCCTCCCGGTGGTGACCGTGGACCTCGGCACCGCCACCACCTTCAACGTGGTGGACGAGCGGCGGGTGTTCCGGGGCGGCGTGATCTGTTCGGGGCTTTCCACCGGGCTGAAAGCGCTGGGGGAGCGGTGCGCCCAGCTGCCCCAGGTGCGGCTGGGTTCCCCCCGGCGGGCCATCGGGACCAACACCCAGGAGTGTATGCTCTCGGGCGCGGTGATGGGGACGGCGGTCCTTCTGGACGGGATGGTCCAGCGGATTGAGGAAGAACTGGGCCGGCCGGTGTCCCTTGTGGTGACCGGCGGCCTGGCCCGGTATGTGACCCCGCTGTGCCGCCATCCGCTGGTCTATGACCCCGAGCTGCTGCTCAAGGGGCTGGCGCTGCTCTATCAGCTCAACGCCCCCCGCCGCCGGGGCAGCGGGTCCGGCCCGGCCCGGGGG
>JAHLFH010000137.1 GCA_018883885.1 Candidatus Faecalibacterium intestinavium
GGGCGCAGACGCCGTCCCAGCTGGGGGTTTCCAGTTCTTCGACCCCGGCGCAGCCGATGGACAGGGTGAAGGGCACCCGGCTCATCATCCCGACGCTGGTGACGCAGTCGGTGGGCATCCCGCCGTAGAGGCCGCGCATCTCCGCTTCCAGCTCGGGGCCGGTGTAGTCGGCGCAGGCCACCGCAAACAGCTCGGCCCCGAGGCGGCAGACCAGCTTTTTGTCCGGCTGGTCATAATGTTTTTTCCAGAGGTTTGCGATGTAGCAGATCACCTGGTCCACCGCGGGCTGGCCGTGGCTGGCCTCCAGCCGGGCGTATCCGTCCAGCGAGACAAGGGCCAGCGCGGCCCCGCCCCCCTGCCCGGCCCAGAGGTCGAACTGCTCCTTGAACACGGTGTCCAGATAGTGGCGGTTGTACACCCCCGACAAAAAGTCGTGGTCCAGATCCTCCCGGAACAGGCGGTGTTCCCGCTCGCTCATCCGGTCTTCCGGCAGGCCGTCCCCGGCCAGCGGTGCGCACAGGTGGAGCTGGTAGGTTTTGTCCCCCAGCCGGATGGTCCGGCAGATGGCGCAGTTGATCCGCCCGGCCTGCATCTCGTACCGCACCCGCAGCCCGTCTTCGGGGCGGTCGGCGGTCTGGCCGTCCCCCACCTCGAGAACGTTCACGACTTCAAACGCGGTTTGCAGGCTCTCGATCAGGGTCTGCAATTCCTGCCCGGTCACGTTTTTCTCCATAGTTGTTTCCCCATATCCAACAATCTCTTTCATCCAACAGCCGGCTTCTCTCCTTCCGGCTTCGGCTGGCTCCCAGCCGCATCCATACATATTATACCGCCGGCGGGGGCTGATTTCCAGATGGGCGGGAGGGCTTTGCCCCCGATTGTAAAATTTTTGTTATTTCGCCGAAATTACCGGTGCTGTGCGGCAGTATACTTCACACTCCTGACGTATCGTCCCGGCCAGCGCCGCCGTCCCGAAGCCCGCTTTGGCCCGCCAGGCCCAGTTTCCCCCCAGCTTGCCGGGGGTGTTCAGGTGGGCCTCCGCCCCGAGGCCCAGCCAGTCGTACAGGGGAATGACGGCCCGGTTCGCCGCAGAACCCAGGGCCGCCCGGATCAGGGTCAGCCGGACCGCGTCGGTCTTGAGGGCGGCCAGCTCCTTTGCCGTGGGCTTGAGGGTGGGGGTCAGGTGGAAATAGACCGCCGCCGTCTGTTGTTCCTTGGGCGCAGCGCCGTTTTCCCACCAGTCGGCAAGGGTGGTGTTGTCGTGGGTGCCGGGGTAGACCACGCAGTTCTTGATGTGGTTGTGGGGCAGATATTCGTTGTCCCCGCCGCCGAAGGCGAATTGCAGCACCTTCATCCCGGGGAACCCGCTCTCGGCCAGCAGGTCCCGGACGCTCTGGGTCAGCTCGCCCAGATCCTCGGCGATGATGGGCAGGGCGCCCAGGGCGTTTTCCAGCGCGCGGAACAGCTCCATCCGGGGGCCGATCTCCCATTTGCCGGTCCGGGCCGTGGCGCTGCCCGCCGGGATGGCCCAGTATGTATCGAAGCCCCGGAAGTGGTCGATCCGGATCAGATCATAGATGCCCAGCGCATGGCGGACCCGCTGGATCCACCACCCAAAGCCGGTCTGCTTGTGATAGTCCCAGTTGTAGAGGGGGTTGCCCCAGAGCTGGCCGTCGGCGGAGAAATAGTCCGGCGGGCAGCCCGCCACCCGGGCAAAGCCCCCCTCTGCGTCCAGCTCAAAGAGAGGCCCGCCCACCCAGGCGTCCACCGAATCCGCCGAGACGTAGATGGGCAGGTCGCCGAGGATCTGAATCCCCTTCCGGTTGGCGTAGGCCTTGAGGGCCTGCCACTGGCGGGCAAACTGGTACTGCAAAAACTTCCAGAACCCGGTTTCCTCCTCATTTTCCCGGGCAAAGGCCGCAAGGGCTTTTTCGTCCCGCAGGCGGTATTCCTTCGGCCACTCGGTCCAGCTGTGCATCTCGTTGGCCGTCTTGAGGGCCATGTAGAGGGCGTAGTCCTCCAGCCACCCCTCGTTTTCGAGGGTAAAGGCGTAGTAGTCGTCCGGGTAATAAAAGGCGCAGCCGTATTTCCCCCCGCAGCCTTCCCGCCAGGCCTTGTAGGCCGCCCGCAGCAGCGGATACCGGGCCGTATAGAGGGCGCCGTAGTCCACCGTCCCCGCATCCTCCCCGAAGTCCGCGTCTTCCAGGGCTTCGGCGGTGAGCAGGCCCTCCCGTTTCAGGGCGTCCAGATCAATAAAATAGGGGTTGCCCGCAAAGGCCGAACAGCTCTGGTAGGGGCTGTCGCCGTAGCCGGTGGGGCTCAGGGGCAGGATCTGCCAGATGCTCTGCCCTGCGGCGGCGAGAAAATCCACGAATTCATAGGCGGCTTTGCCGAAACAGCCGATGCCGTAGGGGCCGGGCAGGCTGGAAACGGGCATCAAAATTCCACTCTCACGCATAGACGCTTCCCTCACTCTGTTCCAAACTCAAAAGGCGCAGCGCACTCTGCGCCCTGGTAATTCTTATCATAACATATCCGCTCCCTATTTTCCACACACAAAAAACGTGGTATACTGTACTTCAGTTTGAACCCGGCAGGAGGACCGACCAGAATGCAGATCACCGAAAAGCTTTATCAGACCGACGCCTACCGGACCGGCTGCGAAACCCGCATCACGGCCGTCCGTCCCCTGGAAACCGGCGGCGGAACACTGGCGCTGGACGCAACCGTCTTTTACCCCGAGGGGGGCGGCCAGCCCGCCGACCGGGGCGCCCTGACCCTTTCGGACGGCGAGGTGCTGGCCGTCACCGACGTCCATGAGCAGGAGGGGGTTATCTGGCATACCGTGGACCTGTCTCTTATACACAT
>JAHLFH010000138.1 GCA_018883885.1 Candidatus Faecalibacterium intestinavium
CTCCACCTCCTCGGGGTCGATCACCTTCGCCTCGATGGCGGGGGCGGCGGCCTGCGCTTCCAGCGCCTCGGCCTTCTCCTTCCAGCGGTCGCCTCGTGCTTTGGCGGCGGTCAGGGCCTCCCGGGCGCCAGCCAGATTCCGCTCGGCTTCTCTGGCCTGGGCTTCAAGGGATTTGATCCGCCCTTCCAGCCTCTGCTGATCCTGGGCCCGGCGGTCGGCCTCGGCTTTGTACCGCAGGGCGGCGGCGTTGGCGTCCTCCTGCTCTTTGCGGTCGAGGGCTGCCTCCTGCTGGACGCTGGCCAGCTCCTGCTCTTTGTCCCGCAGCCGGGCCAGCAGATCCTGATACTGCTTGTGGGTGGTGATGTCCCCCTCCTTGACGGCCTGCACCAGCTGGGCCGGGGCCGAGGGCTTTGCGGCGGCGTAAAGCAGGGAAGGGCTGGCGGCTTCCAGCACGGCCTGTTCCTCGGGGGTGGAGCCGTTCAAAAGGGCGGCGACCTGTAACAGGCGGTAGGCGGTGTCCTTGCCCAGACCAACACTGGCGCACCACTGGATGAATGTTTTTTCAGAGTGCTGGTTGTTGTTGAGCCTTTGCCCGTCGCAATTTGCGACAGGCAGAAGCGCATCGTGCGCAATGTACACCGCCTGAGCCAGCCGGGCGACATAATCCCGCCGGGCATCGCAGATTTCCCGCTCGGCCCAGTGCAGGGTGTCCACCGTGGGCCGGTCGAGGCCGGTGTAATCAAAGGCCGAGGAAACCAAAGGCTGAACTTCCGAAGACACAGGAGCCGCAGCGGACAGGCTGTGTGTCACAGCTCCAGCCTCCGCAGGGGAGGCGGGGGCCGACAAAGGCGTCCGGACGTCCGGCGATGACGGTTTGGGCGTCGATGCTGCGGCATCCGCCGCGCTCTCCAAGGTGGTCGAGGTTTCCGCCGCGGGCGTCACAGCAGGGGCGGCCATGGTCGCAGCAGCAGCCGGTTTCGGGGCAGGTTCGGGTTTGCATGGTGTGGATTCCTCCTTTGCTGAAATCCATCCGCAGCGCGAGTTGCAGTCATTTGGACACGGGGCGCAGCACTCATAGGGTTCATTACAGTAGGCCGCCGCGCCGCAATGCCCGGTGGGGCTTTTGCCGGTTTTGCAATGGCTGTTAAGGGGCGTTTTTTCTTCGGTCGGGACATCTGCACCGGAACTCAGGCAGGGAGAGGACTGCGCATCCGATGCAATAGGAGCATTCTGCGGCGCAGTCCCGGCCGCAGCGGTAGGGTTTTCGATCAGGCCGTTTTCCTTGCAGAACTTGATGAACTTGGCCCAGGTGTATTTCGTTTCCGGCTCTCCGAGGGGGCGAATGGAAACGCCTTTGCAGCCGAAGTCGATGAACCCCTGTGAATCGGCGTGTCCACCGGTGCCCATGGCTTTCTTGAACCCTTCGGCGGTCATCTCGCCGCCGCTTCTTTTATACCGATCTGCCAGGATGGCCGCCAGCTGTACGGCGTTGCTCTGCGGCGCGGCGGATTCTTCCGGTTCCTCCCAGGGCTGCCAGCCGTTCCGGGAGGCTTCCTCGTCCATAACTTCCTGAGCCGGGCGACCGGTTTTAAAGACCTTGCCGGTCATGTAGTCGCTGCGTTTCCAGCCTGCATGCATGGTTGTATCCAGAAACTGAACGGACTGCCCATCCTCGGATGCCCGATAGGCAAACCCATTTTTGGCGATGTACATTTTTGCTTTCATGCTTTCAAAATGACCTCCATTCTGGTATAATGGCGGTGAGACGTGAACAATCTCACCTTTTGGCCCTGCCCGATCTAGTCCATCGGGTGGGGCCGTTTGGTTTTACGGGTGTTTCATGGCTTCTCTCCTTTCGATTGCTGGTACTGCCGGATCAGGGCGGCCCGGGCCTCGGGGCTTTTGGCCATCAGCATGCCATAGGAGAGGCCGGCCCAGTCAGCCGCCCCGGCGAGAAGCCGCAGGGATGCTTCCCGGGTTTCAACTTCCCGGTTGACCTGGTTGGCCGCCTGTTTTTGGTAGTAGGTTCGGGACCAGCAGGCCCGAACGGCCAGCCGACAGTCGGGGCAGTATTTCTGGGCGGGTCCAGTGGGGGTGTAATAAGCCCCGCAGCGCAGGCAGCAGCGGGTTTTACCGGCGGCCACGGCGGCGCCTCCTTCGGATGACTCTGCGCCGGGCCCGTTTTTCGATCCGGTCGCACCACCAACCCGCCAACAGAGACACCAGGGCAAAGGCCGCCAGCGCCCACAGAATCGGGCTGAGGCAGGTGGCCTGGTAGTCGGCATAGCCGGCCAGTTCAAGGATCGTCTGCATGATGGCTTCCTTTCACTCGGCCCAGGCCACCAGCTGCCGGGCAAAACTGTATGTACGAATCCGCTTGCCTTGGCGCTCGCCGTGCCATTCCTCCGGGATGATGGAGCGGGCCGCCCGGGGCGTCTGGACGTGGAGCTCTTTGCAGGCGTCCTGCATGGTCATGGTCTGGCCGTACTTCTCGGACAGGGTGCGGTAGACGGCCTCCAGCTCGGGATTGTCGCGTTTCATGGGGTCCTCCTTTCTGAGTTGCTGAAAAAATAGTGTCAATCTGGTTGTGCCATCCTCTGTGATCTGCTAGAATCATCTTAAAGAGGTGATGATAAATTGCTGGATTGTGCAATGATCGGTCAGATTTTAGGGGATGCTGGTTTGTTGGTTTCTCTGCTTTCAGGACTTTTGGGTGCTCTGCTGGGCGCATGGATTGGTGCGCGTTCCAGCGCAAAACTGGAGCGGGAACGGCAGCTGGTGGAGCTTTATGCTCGGGTTTTTGCCTCTTTCAATGAGCTGCTGAGAGACAGAACCCCAGCCAATCTGGCTGCTTTGAGCGCTGCTGTTTCTGGAGCCATGCTGGTCTGCTCCAAACAATCGGAAGCGATCCTTGCAGAGCTTGAAAAGACAGTCGTTTCTCAAGAGTTCGATGGAATGGTTCGACAAGGGCTGATGCGTGAGCTAAGGGAATCAGCCCAAAGAGATTTGAAGACGTTCCACCGTCTGGCTTGAAAGTCCAATAGATGCAGTATACAGCCTTGTGCCCGCCCCGCTGGCGGGCTTTTTTGTTGTCTCACCCCCTGGTACACAAAAATTTGTGTCTTTTTAAGATACTTTTTCGCTAAAAAAAATAGAATCAATTTGCTTTTCGCTCAAAGAATAACGCTTTTTAATGGCGGCAATCTCGGTCTGAAAAAACTGCGCCCCACGGTATTCATTGATCTTTGCATTCAGGCGGGACAGGCTGATTCCCAGATAATGGGCCAAATCGGCCTGAGTGTCTGCATGCAGTTTCATGACGCTTTCCAGAATGGCTTTGTTCATGGTACACCTCCTCTCTGTGTCTTTTTGGGACACCAAAAGGATAACACTGGAAGCGTATCTTGTCAAGATATTTTTTCTTGAATTTTTCAAAAACTATGGTATTATTAAGACACAGGAGGGCTTAAAGATGACGATGGGCGAAAGAATCAAGGCGCTGCGGACCCAGCAGGGCCTGACCCAGGAAGAGCTGGGAGAAAAGGTCGGCGTGAAGAAATCCGCCATTTACAAATATGAAACCGGCCTGGTGGTGAACCTGAAGCGTTCCACCATTGAAAAGTTGGCGAAAGCGCTGGGGGTAAAGCCGACCTACCTGATGGGAATGACAAACGAAGACCCGGTGCCGCCGGGCTTTTCTCCCATGCCTCAGATGGACCAGGTGCCCCTGGTGGGCCGGGTGGCCTGCGGCACACCCATCACTGCGGAGCAGAACATCGAGCGGATGGTGTCGGTGCCCTCCGACTGGCGGGCCACCTTCACCCTGAAATGCAAAGGCAAGAGCATGGAGCCGCGGATTCTGGACGGTGACCTGGTGGCCATCCGCAAGCAGCCGATGGTGGAGAATGGGGAAGTGGCCGCCGTGCGGATCGGCGAGGAAGCCACCCTCAAGCACGTCTATGTATACAGCAACTATATCGAATTGCGGCCGGAAAACCCCGAGTTTGAGTCCATCATCAAGATCGGGGACGAGATGGAAGATGTGGTAATCGAAGGCAAGGCCGTGGGGCTTTGCCGGGGCATCTAAAAGGTGAAGGAGGTTCACCATGGGTTTGTTTGGCGGAAAAACAGCTTGTGCTGTCTGCGGCGAAAAAGAGAGCAAGCATCTGTGTACCGAAATTGCGGACGGTACCCTTTGCCCTCAGTGCGCCCGGTACTGCATCCAGTCGCCGCTGGCGTCGGTGGCGGCTGTCCGGCAGGCGCGGGAAGAAAACCATCGGCGGTTCCAGCAGTTCCATGAAACCAAGGTTTTGACCCAGACGCTGGGCGGTTCTATTTTTGTGGATCTGGATCACCGGCTCTGCTATTTGTCGGGGCAGAAGAAGCCCAAGGTGGAGCCGCTGGTCTTTCAGTTCTCGGAGGTGGAAGGCTACCAGCTGGAACGGGTCGGAGAAAAGACGGTCACCAAGACCAAAGGCGGCCTGACCCGGGCCGTGGTGGGCGGTGCGCTGTTCGGCTCGGCAGGGGCAATTGTGGGCGCCAGCACAGCCAAAACCGAGACCAAGACCACCGGCGGCATCTCGATCCTTTCGGTGGCCCTGAACCTGGGCGGCCTCAAGACCAGGGTTCAGCTGGCCAGCCCGCCCCTGGGCGCAGGGACGCTCCTGGATTCCATGATGGAGCTGGGAGAGGAAGGGTGACAGAAAACAGGTCTCCATGAAATGCGGAGCAGGGGCCTGGGGTCAAAAGGGAAGGCCACGGGCAGGTTACCCTGGCCAAGACGCTTGGCCTTATCTCTGCAAGCGGTGCTACTAGTAGTGGGTATACCTTGTTTTTATACAAGAGGAGGAAGTTACTATGAAAATCAATCGAAGTGATGGCTCTCACAATGTTTCTGATAACCAAAAAGTTGCGCATATTAATGGGAGATATGGTATTATTAAAACTTTGATCACCGTTGTAGGTACAATGTTCGCGACTTCTGGTGGAATTTTTTATTTTGTTAATAATAGCAATTACATTACTCCAAAAGGACAAGAAACAATATCTCAGCAAGAAGCAGACCTGCAAAGTCTTCAATCTACATATGCAGACCTGCAAGACCAGTATACGGCATTGGAAGAATCTGCTCAAAATCTGCAGATAGCGTACGAAGAGGCCCTTGCAAAACTTGAATCTCTTTCCCAAACAGAAGGGCAAACAGCTGCATCAGTTGCTCAAACACCAGAACAAACCAATGGAGGTACTACAAAATTAACTTCCCTGCCTGTCATTGGGAACAACAACGATTACTACAATCATGTCTATAATAATCCAGAGAATAGCGGTAGTGCCAGAAGCAATTTAGGTGATGTCTTCAATTCTTGTATTTCCATGCGTGATGATGGAAATATTGATTTCTTTCTTAATAGCGAATATCAGTCTCTTACTTTCACTCTTTGTATCTCAGAGGGCACACGAGATATCGACAACCATTATTCCTCTATTTCTATCTATTCTGTAGATGGAAACGGAGAAAATGAATCCTTAACGCAATTGTATTCTTCTCCGTCTGTTACAATGGGATTTATCCCAACACAGATTCCTCCTATTGACGTTTCGGGCGTAACTCATTTAAGAATCTCGTTCTATGGTGACAACAACCCCTATGGTCCCCGTATTATTTTGGGTGATCCTCAACTGCAATAACCAGTTGCTTGAATATCAAAGTCTACGATTGTAGTTTTAAAGGAGTACTCCCCATGCACCTTTCATCTCGTATTCTCTCGGCGGCCCTGACCGCCGTCCTGGCGGTGTCGGCCCTGTGTCTGCCGGTTTCCGCCGCCAAGTATGACGCCCTGACCTTCCCGGACTCTGCCGGCAACCAAGTTACTTATGTAGACCAGCAGTACCAGGATATCTCAGAACTGCCCATCGGGGCCGCCATCATCCTGACCGGCATGCCCGACTACAACGCCGCCTACAACGACGGCCAATATAATTATGTGGGCTTCAACACCGACAAGGGTACCTGGTACATCCGACTGGGCAGCCTGGGCAGCTCCAGCGTGGATGCCCTGAAGAAAATTGTCCCGGACGACGGCTCCATCACCGAGTTCACCGCCTGCGGCGTCTATGTGGGATTGCTTGCTGCCAACGGCCTGCCGGTGGTGGATCTGGCCCAGGGCCAGGCCCTGGTGTACAGTGCCCAGGCCGGCGGCGATGCCGTCCATCCCCTGGCATCCGAGCTGCCCCAGTATCAGCAGCAGATTGACGCGGCCAGGGCCGCCCAGGCTGCCGCCGAGGCCGCTGCAGCCCAGCAGGCCGCCAAAGAGGCCGAGTTTACCAGCCGGGGCCTGCCCTATGTGGAATACACCCCTACCGGCAAAATGGTGTGGATTCCCACCCGCGGCGGCACCAAGTACCACTCCTATTCCGGGTGCAGCGGCATGATCGACCCCCAGAAGGTGGATCTGGGCTATGCCGAGGCCCGGGGCTTCGGCGCCTGCAAGCGGTGCCACTAATTCACAAATAAAAAATCCCGCCCACCTGTTGGCGCAGGCGGACGGGAAAGCAACCGGCTCCCCTCAAAGAGGATCATCGCACAGTCACGGAACACTGTGATTATACCTCTTTCCGGGTGGGCTTGTCAAACTGTACCCATTTGGAAGGAGGTTTTTTGGATGGCGAAGAAGAAGCGCCGGGCCGATGGCAGGATGGAGATCAAGCGGAAGATGCCGGACGGGAAGTTTCGGCATTTTCTGGGCCGGACGGCGGCCGAGTGTGAAAAGAAATACAGGGACGCTTTGGTGGACTTCAACACACAAAAGGAGCGATCTTTACTTTTTGAAAAGATAGCTGCCGACTGGCAGGACGACTACCAGACCCGAATCAAGTCGGGCACATGGAAGAGCTATGAGTCCAACTACCGGCGCTGCCTGGAAGCCTTCTCTGGCCGCCAGATGAAGGAGATCACCCCGGGCATGGTGGACAATTTCGGCCAGAAGATGAAGCAGGATGGCCTGGCGGAGAGCACCATCAAAAACGCCCGCAGTGTGCTGAGCCTGATCTTCCGATTTTGGTGCTTGCGGGACAACGAGGTCTACAACCCGGTCAGCGTGGTGCAGGCCCCGAAGGGTGCGCCCAAAAAGGAGCGGCTGCCGCCCACACTCGAACAGATTGCGCTGGTCAAGGCCCACCCGGAAGGCTTTGGACTGTGCGCCTGGCTGTTTATGTATACCGGCTGCCGTCTGGGGGAAGCGATCGCCCTACAGTGGCAGGACGTGGATTTCGAGGCCGGTCGGATCAGCGTTACCAAGTCGGCCAGCTGGAGAGGCGGCGGGGTGCGGATCAGCACCCCCAAGACCAAGAATAGCGTCCGAAAGGTGCCGCTGCTGGCTCCGCTGCGGGAGATGCTGGAACCGCTCCAGGGCGCTCCCTCGGATTACATCCTGTCCGGCGGCCCTGAGCCGCTGACCGATGGGCAGTACCACCACCGCTGGCTGCAATACTGCAAGGCGCTGGGCATGGTGGAGATCAGCGAGAGCGGGGAGCGCTACCGCCAAAAGCGCCGCGCCCGGGATAGTAAGGGGACAAGGCCGCTGAAGGAACTGCCGCCGGTGCTACGTCCAGCCGTCACGGCCCACCAGTTCCGCCACGAGATGGCCTCGGCCATGTACGAGGCTAAGGTAGGGGAGCTGGAAGCCCAGAAGATCCTCGGCCATTCCGACATCGCCACCACTCGGAAGATCTACACCCACATCCGGGAGCGGCAGATCTCAAACGCCGCTGAAAAGTTGAATGCCTTTTATAGTTCTCATGCGGAAGGTCTGCACAAAGTCGGCAAATGATGAAAAATTACTTGAATTCGATGATTTAAAAAGGTTCGACTCCTGCTGGCGCAACCAGAAGCCCCCGCCGGGACCCTTCAGGGAGTCCGGCGGGGGTTCTGTTTTTGCTCGCCCCCCCAATTTCCAATTTGTTTGACATCCATCCGGAAATGTGCTACCTTTAAGAAAACCCCCGGCAGGGGGCAAATCCAGAAGGAGGGCCCTGACAATGAAAAAAATCGTTTCCATGATTCTATGTACCGCTGCGCTGCTTTTCTCCCTTGCGGCGTGCGGCGGAGAAGGCGGCAGCGCTTCGAACTTGCCGGAAGCAGAATACAAAGCCGCCTGCAAGGCGGTCACCTATGATACTCTCTGGAGATACCCGGAGCTCCATCAGGACAAGATGATCACCATGTCGGGGACCCTCACGGAGGTCACCGAGAAGGGAACCAACTACGTTTTGCGGGTGGATGTCGGCGACGGCCAGCAGATCTATGTTACCTATAACCGGCCGACCAATAAGCCCCGTCTGAAGCAGAACGATTCGGTGGTCCTCTATGGCAAGGGAATGGGGCTGTCCGGGGAGGCAGCGGGAGAAAGCGTTCCCCAGATTGAGGCCGGATACATCGAAATTGAGCTGCCCGAGGAGGACGACGCCAAGGAGTGAGGCAGCCGGAAGGGCCTCCGCCCGCGGGCAGAGGTTTTTTACCCGGAACGCTTTGGGAGCGCCGTCCGGGAAACGGCCTGCGGCTGACCAGGAAGGAGAGGATGATCCGGATGAAAAAGGTGTGGTCCATTTTTTGCGCGGGGATGCTGGCGCTGGCTCTTGCGGCCTGCGGCGGGTATCCTTCAACCCTGCCGGAGCGGCAGTATAAGGCGAACTGCCAGACCATTCCCTATGAAACCCTCTCAGGGAACCCGGAAAAATACAAGAACGCGTTTGTAAAGGTCACAGGCCGTGTGGTCCGGGTATTGGAACGCGGCAGCAGCTGTCTGCTGAGGGTGAGCGTCATCGGCAGGCCGTATGAGGTCTATGAAGTCTACGTTGCCAACACCGGGGCCGACGGCACCCCGCAGGCCGCCGAAGGCGATATCATCATCCTGTACGGGAAGACCATGGGGAACAGAACCTACACCACCGTGATTGACCCCCAGCAGGAGATTCCTCTGATTTATGCCGGATACATTGATCTGTGACGGCAGCAGACCCAATGCAAAAAAGACGCTGAACACAGAAAAAAGGCCTCTGCCCGTTTTCGGGGCAGGGGCCTTTTTCCACGGTCAATCGACCGGCGTTTTTCTGTGGGATTACTTGAGCACCGCGCCGAGGTTTGCGCTGGTGACCATCCGGGCGTAGCGGCTCAGCCAGCCGGTCTTGATGTTGGCCTCGGGGGCGACGTACTTCGCCTTCCGCTGGGCCAGAACCTCGTCCGAAACCTCCAGATTGATTCTGGCGTTGGGGATATCAATGGAGATGAGGTCCCCTTCTTCAATCAGGCCGATGGGGCCGCCGGAAGCTGCCTCCGGGCTGACGTGGCCGATGGCAGCGCCGCGGGATGCGCCCGAGAACCGGCCGTCGGTGATGAGGGCCACGGTGGTATCCAGCTTCATGCCCGCCAGGGCCGAGGTGGGGTTGAGCATTTCCCGCATGCCGGGGCCGCCCTTGGGGCCTTCGTACCGGATGACCACCACGTCCCCCGGAACAATCTTGCCCGCGTAGATGGCCGCGATGGCGGTTTCCTCGCTGTCAAAGACCCGGGCCGGGCCGGTGTGCTGCTGCATCTCGGGGGCCACGGCGCTCCGCTTGACCACGCAGCCGTCCGGCGCAATGTTGCCCCAGAGGATCTGAAGTCCGCCGTTGGGGCTGTAGGGGTTCTCGATGGGCCGGATGGCCTTCTCGTTCAGGATGCGGGCGCCCGCGATGTTTTCGCCCAGGGTCTTGCCGGTGACGGTGGGGACATCCAGGTCCAGCAGGCCCTTTTTGGCCAGCTCGGCCTGAACCGCCGGGATGCCGCCCGCCGCATAGAGATCGGGCATATGGGTCGGCCCGGCGGGGGCCAGGTGACAGAGGTTGGGGGTCTTGGCGCTGACCTCGTTGAAGAGCTTGAGGTCGATGGGAACCCCGGCCTCATAGGCGATGGCCAGCAGGTGCAGGACCGTGTTGGTGGAGCAGCCCAGAGCCATATCGCAGGCCAGAGCGTTCCGGATGGAGCGCTCGTTGATGATCTGGCGGGCGGTGATCCCCTTGCGCACCAGCTCCATGATGGCCTCGCCGGAGCGTTTGCCCAGCTGGAGGCGCTTGGAGTAAACGGCGGGGATGGTGCCGTTGCCGGGCAGGGCGATGCCGATGGCCTCGCACAGGCAGTTCATGCTGTTGGCGGTGTACATGCCGGAGCAGGAACCGCAGCCGGGGCAGCAGTTGCAGGTGCAGTTCTCCAGCTGTTCGTCGTCGATGAGACCCGCCTTGTAGGCGCCCACCGCCTCGAACATCTTGGAAAGGCTCACTTCCTCGCCGCCATAGCGGCCCGCCAGCATGGGCCCGCCGGAACAGACCACCGCCGGGATGTCCATGCGCACGGCGGCCATGACCATGCCGGGCACGATCTTGTCGCAGTTGGGCACCAGCACCAGGCCGTCCAGCTGATGGGCCATGTACATGGTCTCCACGCTGTCGCAGATCAGTTCCCGGCTGGCCAGGGAATATTTCATGCCGATATGGCCCATGGCAATGCCGTCACAGACGCCGATGGCCGGCATCAGGATGGGAGTGCCGCCGGCCATGCGCACACCGGCCTTGACCGCATCGGCCAGTTTGTCCAGGTTCATGTGGCCGGGTACGATCTCACTGTAGGCGGACACCACGCCGATGAGCGGGCGGTCCAGTTCCTCGGGCGTGTAGCCCAGGGCATAGAACAGGCTGCGGTTGGGCGCGCGTTCCGGGCCTTTTTTGACATTATCGCTGTTCATGGGGATCACTCCGTTTTCTGTGTGATACACAAGACCGGCCGGGCGGCGTCTGCGCCGTGGTCCCGGCCGGACCGTGGTCAGGTTTTTACTTCTTGAGCCAGCTCATCATGTTGCGCAGTTCCTTGCCCACCTTTTCGATCAGGTGCTCGGACTGCATGCGGCGCTGGGCCAGGAAGTGGACCTTGCGGCCGCCCTTGGGGCTCATCTCGGTAAGGAACTCGCTGGCGAAGGTGCCGTCCTGGAT
>JAHLFH010000018.1 GCA_018883885.1 Candidatus Faecalibacterium intestinavium
GGCGAAGCTGGGCGCGGGGGACCGGACGGTGATCCTCTCCTTCGGGGGCAGCCTGGGCGCCCGCCGGATCAACGAGGTGGTGGCGGAGCTCTGCGCCTGGGAGCAGAAAAACCATAAAAACGTCCTGCACCTGCACGCCACCGGCCAGTACGGCGTCGAGTTGTTCCGGAAGTTGGAACAGGAAAAAGGCTTTGCCCGGGGAGATCAGCTCATCGTACAGGAGTACATCAACAATATGCCCGAGCTGCTGGCGGCGGCAGATCTGGTCATCAGCCGGGCCGGGGCGCTGACGCTGGCCGAGCTGGAGGCGGCGGGCCGGGCGGCGGTGCTGGTGCCCAGCCCCAATGTGGCGGAAAACCATCAGTATTACAACGCCCTCGAGCTGGAAAAGCAGGACGCCGCCGTGGTCATCGAGGAAAAGGACCTGTCCGGCCGGAAGCTGATCGAGACGGTGTCCGGCCTGCTGGCGGAGCCGGGCAAGCTGGAGCGGATGGGGCAGAACGCCCGCACCCTCTCGGTGGACGACAGCCTTGACCGAATCACCAGCCGTCTGATGAATCTGGTGCGCCAGCCGTAAAACACGGCAGACGGAGCCTTACAGCCGGGATTGTAAAAAGGGGAACTGAAAATGGAGCTGACGAAGAACAACATTGTCCCCCGGATTCTCCGGGATATGAACGACGGCGTTCTGGTTCTGGACCCGCAGGGAACCATCCTCTTTCTCAATGAAAAGGGACGCGCCATGCTGGGCCGGGCCGACGCCGCGGAAGGGAAAAAGTACAGCCTCCTGATGATGGACGATGACGCGGCAGCCGCCAACGACGGCTTCCATCAGTTCGTACTGGACGCCGTGTACGACAAGGAGCACTCCCACAGCGGCGAGGTGACCTATCAGGCCGGGAACGGCAAAAAACGGCTGCACCTGACCTCCTCGTTCCTGTGCAGCGAGGACGGAAAGGAAAAGACCGGCGTGGTGCTGGTGATGAATGACATCACCGAGATTGCCCTGCTGCACCAGAAGCGGCGGGAGTCGTCCATCATTTTTGCGGTTCTGATGATCTGCGTGTGCAGCTACCTGTTTTTGTGGAGCTTTCTGCGCTATATCAACATCAACCCCCCGGGACAGGTGATGAACCTGGTGATCGAAGGAATCTCGATCCTGATGTTCATCGTCATCCTCAAGCTGACCAGCTTTTCGATCCATGATATCGGCCTGCGGATTGAAAACGCCCGGGCGACCTTTGTGCCCGACCTTCTGATTACGGCGGCGGGCACGGTCCTTCTGGTGCTGGGCAAGGTGGGGATTCAGCGGCTGGCGCCCGGCTTTTTCCCCGAGGGCGCACCCTTCTGGGACTGGAGCGCCGGGACCTTCGCCGACGTGGTTTACCCGTTTACTGTGGTTTTGCAGGAATTCCTGGCCCGAGGGGTCATGCAGGAAAACCTGCTCCGGATTTTTACCGGAAAATATGCCGGTTTCCTCTCGATTTTTGTTTCGGCGCTGGTGTTCGGCGTGCTGCACATCGCCTACGGCCTGCCTTATATGCTGGGCTCCTTTACGCTGCTGGGCGCTTTGGGGGTGCTGTATCACAAACAGGGAAACATCTGGGGCCTGTGCATCGTCCACTATGTGCTGGGCGAGGTGGCGACCTTTTTGCGGTATTTTTGACGGGGATGTGCAATATGGTTGGATTCTATAATTATACGGTTTGGCCGACGTATGCGGGGCTGGCTTCTTCCGTCGTCGGGATGACACTGGCGGCTGAGGGAAAGCCGACCCTGGCCGTTGCCTGCCTGATGATTTCCGGCTTTTTTGACAGCATCGACGGCATGGTGGCCAGGACGAAGCAGGACCGCACCGACCGCGAAAAGCGGTTTGGAATCCAGATTGACTCCCTCTGCGACGTCGTCTGCTTCGGGGTGTTTCCCGCCTTTCTGAGCTACACGCTGGGGGTGGACGGCTGGTTCGGGCGGCTGGTCCTGGCCTTTTACTGCGGCTGCGGCGTCATCCGTCTGGCCTATTTCAACGTTCTGGAAGAAGAACACTTCGGCGTCGCGGGGAGAAAACGCTTTTATCACGGGATGCCCATCACCTTTATGTCTGCCATTTTCCCGCTGGCCTACCTGCTGCGGGCCTGGCTTTCGGCGGGTGCTTTTGGGGCAGTGCTGCATGGGGTGCTGATCGGGACGGCGCTGCTGTATATCATCGACTTCCCCTTCCCCCGGACCAGGACGGCGGTGGCGGTTTCCCTGATGCTGCTGGACAATATCGCCCTGGCGATCTGTTTCTGGCTGGGCGTTTGACCCTGTAAGAGAAGGAGATGCCCCATGCTCTATCGTGACAGAAAAGGCCGCACCTTCCGCGGGAATGAAAAGCAGGACCGCTTTCTCCGGGCGGTCTACGGCTCTGCGCCGGGGCGGCTTGTGCTCAAGCTGCTGATCCAGCCCGGGGTGTCCCGGTTCTGCGGCGTGATTTTGAGCTCAAGGATTTCGGCGCTGGGAGCGGCGGCCCTGATGAAAAAATATCACATGGACCCTTCGGACTATCAGACGGACCGGTTCGACTCCTGGAATGAATTTTTCCGCAGGCAGTTCCGCCCGGAACAGAGGCCGGTGGACCGGGCGCCGGACGCCCTCATCAGCCCCTGCGATGGGAAGCTGCGGTGCTGTACGATTCGCCGGGACGGCAGCTTTACCATCAAACGCTGCCGCTACTCCCTGGAGACTTTGCTGCGGAACCGGACGCTGGCCGCGGAATACGAAGGAGGCCAGCTGCTGATCTTCCGGCTGACGGTGGACGATTATCACCGCTACTGCTACATTGCGGATGGCAGAAAAAGCAAAAACGTCTCCCTCCCCGGGGTGTTTCACACCGTGAATCCCGCTGCGGAGGAATGGTTCCCGGTGTATCAGGAAAACGCCCGGGAATATTCCTGCCTGGAAACGGAACGCCTCGGCAAGGTGCTGATGGTGGAAGTGGGGGCCATGCTGGTGGGCAAAATCGTAAACCACCACGGGGAAACCACGGCGGCCCGGGGGCAGGAAAAAGGATATTTCGAGTTTGGAGGATCGACGATCCTCCTTGCATTTCAAAAAGACAGGGTCTCTGTGGACCGGGACATTCAGCAAAACAGCGCAGAGGGGATCGAGACGCTCGTCCGTTTGGGAGAGCGGATCGGGACGGCTCTGGGATGACCGGCTCGCCATGGGACAGGGAGAGAAGGAGGTGGGAAGATGGCGGACAGACCCCGCGGCAGACAGCCGATCCGTTTTGAAAACAGAATGGGCGCGGACAGCAGGGAAACCCCGCGCAGCGCGCCGCCGCCCCGGCCTCCGATCCAGTACACCCAGAGCGGCCATATGAAAGGGTACGAGGAGGAAATCATGCCGCCCCGGCGGATGCACACCCCGGTGGACAACGGCATCGAGT
>JAHLFH010000019.1 GCA_018883885.1 Candidatus Faecalibacterium intestinavium
GCAGGAGGCCTCTGCGCCGGGGGCCGAACTGTGGCAGGGGTATCTGGACGAGAGCCCGGTCCAGCTGGAAGAATTCGTACATAATCCCCTTGAAACGGTGCGGAGCTTTCTTCCGGAGGGTCTGGGCGGGATGGTGCGGGCCGCCGCGCGGGAGTATGCCCAGATCCTTGCCTTTCTTCTGGCGGTGATCCTTCTCTCTTTTTTTGTGGAGAGCGGAAAAAATGCTCTTTTGGACCTGGCGGCAGCGGCAGGGTGCGCCCTGCTGGCCTGGGTCAGGCTGGTGGAACTGACGGAACAGGTCTGCGTCCGGCTGGCGGGCTGGCGGACCTTTCTGCTGGGGTTTGTCCCGGTCTATTCAGGGGTTCTCGCCATGGGGGGAGAGCCGGCCGCCGCTGCCGCCGCAAACGGTCTGTTTTTATCAGGGCTTTGTCTGCTGGCCCAACTTCTCTGCGCAGCCCTGCCGCCGGTCTTTCAGTGCTATCTGGCCCTCAGCGTTTCCTGCTGCATCAGCGCCGAGATGCCCCTGGCCTCTGCCTGCCGCGCGGCGGGCCAGCTGATGCGTCAGGGGCTTAAATGGGCCGGGTGGGCCTTTGCGGCGGTGCTGGGGCTCCAGCGGGTCTTTACCGCGCAGCTGGACGCCGCTTCGGTGAAGGCGGGCAGACTGCTCACCGGCAGCGTTCCGGTCATCGGCCAGACCCTCAACGACGCGGCGCAGACGGTTCTGGCGGGGGTGCAGCTGCTCAAGAGCGGGCTGGGCTTTGCCGCCATAGCGATCCTGGCGGCAGAATTCCTGCCTCTTTATCTGACGCTGCTGCTGCACAACCTGCTGCTGGCCGGGTGCGGGCTGCTCTGCCGAACCGCCGGGGTAAGCCGGTGCGCCGCTCTGTTCGACTGTCTGCGGCAGGCGGTGCAGGGGCTGGCGGCGGCAACGGCTCTGTTTTTCGGCGCTGCGGTGGTTGGCACGGCGCTGATGATCTCGATGGGGGGAGGGTGAAGGATGAACAAAATTCGGACGGCCATCGCTGTGTTCTGCATCGCCTGCATCTGCGCCGAGCTGGTGGCCCAGCTGGTGGGGGATGTCCGCAGCAAGCAAGGTATAAAAGCCGCGGCGGGATTATATATTCTATTAGCCATTTCCAGCGCCCTGCCCCGGCTTGAATTTGACCCGATCTCCTTTGCCGCTCCCCAGAGCGTCCAGGCCGGCCTTGGCGATACAGAGGACCTCATCCTTCTGGAAGCACAGCGGCAGCTGGAAGCCCGCTTTGAGGCGGAAGCCGCAGAGGCGTCCGGCGTGGAGATCGAGCTGTCCCTGACCCTTATCCGGTCCGGGCAGGAAGTGACGGTCCGGGAAGCGCGGGTCACCCTTCCGCCCGGCTGCACGGACGAAGCACGCGCCCGGATTCAGGAGATCCTCTCTCAGGAACTCGGGCTCGAGGAAGTTCAGTTTGCTGCGGGGGAGGCGTCAGAATGAAACAGAAGTGGAGCGGCCTGATCGAAAAGTGGCGGGCCCGCCCCGGAAGCGCCGGTCTGGCCGCGGCGCTGGGGGGGCTGGCGATGCTTTTGATCCTGCTGAGCGAGCTTCTGCCCGGCCAGAGCCAGGCCGACCCTCCCGGAGCGGCAGAGCCGGTTCAGAGCGCGGAACTTTATCAGACGCAGCTGGAGCAGCGGCTTTCCGAGCTTATCGTACAGATCGAGGGGGCCGGGCAGACGGCAGTGATGATTACACTCGAAAGCGGGGAGGAAACCATCTATGCGCTGGATACACAATCGGGACAGACCCAGAGCCAGCAGACCCATGTCCTGCTGGACGACGGCACCGCACTGGAACAAATCGTGTATTTCCCGGCGGTGTGCGGGGTGGCGGTGGTCTGTGACGGCGGGGGAGACGTGAGGGTGGCGGCCCGGATCACCGAGCTGATCTCGTCCCTGCTGGACGTTCCCGCAAACCGCATCTGCGTGGAGCAGCGCAGCCGGTAATGCCTTTCAATCCCCGTGCGTGGGTTCAAACCAAAGGAGGATACAGCCATGAGAAACGTTTCCAAAAATACCCGCCGTGCGACGGCGATCACCCTGGCGGCGGCGCTGGCAGTCGCAGTATACCTTAACTGGCAGTACGCCCGGACGGATCTTGCCGCCGGGGACGAAACGCTGGAAGCCTCGGCTTCGGTGACCGTTTCGGGAGAAGTAACGGACGCCCTGCTGACCGAGGCGGAGGCGCTGTCTGCGGCCAACAAAAATTACGGGGAAGCCCAGCTGGTGAGCGTCGCCAACGACACCGGCAGCCAGTTTTTTGACGAGGCCCGTCTCAACCGGGAAAAGGCCCACGATGAAGCGCTGGACACCATCCAGAAAACCCTGAAGGATACGGCTCTTACGGAGGAGGAAAAAGCGAAATATACATCCCAGCTGACGGCGAATCTCGAGGATATGAACGCCGAGAATGAGATCGAGACCCTCGTCAAAGCCAAGGGATTCGCAGACTGCCTCTGCTTTTTGCAGTCGGACCGGGCCGATTTGACGGTGATGACTTCGGGCGAAGCTCTTACAGCCGCCCAGGTCGCGCAAATTCGGGATATTGTTCTGAGTAAAACCAGCGTAACGGCCCAAAATATCACTGTGGTGGAAGTGAAATAAGGCAAAGTGAAGTCAGGTGTTGTGAAAAACCAAAAAGAATGATATAATAAATCCAAAATAAAGGGCGGATGCCGCCCGATCGGATGGAGGACCGTAGAATGGATTTGCAGAATATGGACCTTATGGGCGGGAGCCTTCAGATCTCGACGGAAGTGATCGCCAAGATTGCGCGCTGCGCCGCGCTGGAAGTGGATGGCGTCGCCGCAGTTTCCCATGGCAGACAGAGCAAGACCGTGAAGGAACTGCTTGAGATGGCCAGCATCCAGCCGCCTGTAATCGTGGAAATGCGGGACGGCACCGCCGAAATCACCCTGGAGCTGATTGTCCGATACGGTACGCGGATCCCTGTCATGGCGGAAAAGGTGCATCAGAGCGTCAAGGCCGCCGTGCAGAACATGACCAACGTTACGGTCAGCCGGGTCAACATCGTGATTGCCGGGCTGGACAACGGCGAGACGGAGCCGTCCGAGCCGTAAGGCGCCGTTCAAAATCAATTTTAGCAAAAGAAACATCTGTCTCTCTGCGGGTTGCCCGCAGGGAGACTTGATGTCATGAGAGGAAACGTATGGAAAATCTATTGCCCCGCCGTCAGGCCCGTGAAAACGCATTTCTTCTTGCGTTTTCCCAGACCTTTGGCGATGTGCCCCTGCACGAAGCGCTTCAGGCCAACCGCGAATGCGACGAGGACCGTCCGGTGGACGCCTTCGGCGCGTATCTGCTGCGCACATATTATGAGCATTCGGCAGAGGTGGACGACCAGATCAGCGCCCATCTGCGCGGCTGGACCATCGCCCGTCTGCCCCGCGTCACGGTGACCGTTCTTCGGCTTGCCATCGCCGAGATGCTGTTCGGCGACGAGAACAAGCCGGGCGTCGCCATCAACGAAGCCGTCGAGCTGACCAAGAAATACGGCGCAGAAGAGGACTATCAGTTTGTCAACGGTCTGCTGGGCAGCGTCGCGCGGGAGGCAGGCCTGGTGGATGAAACCGAGACCGGCGAAACAGAAATGGAGCCCGTACAGCCGTGAACTATACACTGGGCATTGACACCAGCAACTATGCAACCTCTCTGGCGGTATTCGATACAGCCGGAGAGGTTGTTTGTGCAAAAAAGCGCTTTTTGCCGGTCAAAAGCGGACAGCTGGGTCTGCGGCAAAGCGACGCGCTGTTTCACCATACCTCCGCGCTGCCGGAACTGATGGCCGAGCTGGCGAACGAGGCGGAGCTCACAAAAATCGACGCGGTGGGCGTTTCGGCAAAACCCCGCCCGGCGGAGGGCAGCTATATGCCCTGTTTTCTGGCGGGGGTCAGCGCGGCCCAGGCCTTTGCGCTTGCGCGGGGCATCCCTCTGATTCGCACGACCCATCAGCAGGGCCACGCCGCCGCCGCGCTTTTTGCGGCCGGGGGAGAGGAATTGTTCCGCCGGAAGGTGCTGCTGTTCCATGTTTCGGGAGGAACGACCGACCTGCTGCTCTGCGATCAGGTGCGGCAGATCCAGCTCCTTGGCACCAGCAGCGATCTCTATGCGGGTCAGGCTGTGGACCGGATCGGGGTCAGACTGGGGTTTCCGTTCCCGGCCGGGGCCATGGTTTCCGAGCTGGCGGCGGGCTGTGCAGAACCCGTCAAGCCGAAATCCAGCGTCAAGGGGATGACGTGCAGCCTTTCCGGCCTTGAAAATCAGTGCAATGCACTACTAAAAGCCGGAAAAGCGCCCGAGTATGTCTGCAAATACTGCCTGCTCTGCATTGCGGATACCCTTGTCAAGATGACAAAAGCCGCGCGGGAGCTTTATCCGGGGCTGCCGGTGGTCTGCGCGGGCGGAGTGATGAGCAGCCTCGTCATTCGGGACTGGGTGCAGCGGCGGCTGCCGGACGTCATGTTTGTGCCCGCAGCTTATGCCAGCGACAACGCGATGGGCGTGGCGATCCTTGCGGCAAGGGAGGCGGGATTATGGCTGAAGTCCTGAGCGTCAGCGCACTGAACCGGTATGTCAAGGCCCGCCTGGACGGAGACGACTTTCTATTCGATCTTGCGCTTCGGGGGGAGATTGCCAATTTCGTCCAGAACGCCAGAAGCGGCCACTGCTATTTCTCCCTGCGGGATGAGCAGGCCGCCGTAAAGGCGGTGATGTTCCGCTCGGACGCAAGGCGGATGTCCTTCCGGCCCGAGGAGGGAATGCGGGTTGTGGTCCGCTGCCGCGCCACTCTCTATGAACGGGACGGCGCATTCCAAATCTACGTCAATGAGATGTTTCCGGACGGCATCGGCGCGGCCCAGCTGGCGCTGGAACAGCTCAAGGCCCGTCTGGCGGCAGAGGGGCTGTTTGATCCCGACCACAAAAAGCCGCTGCCTGCTTACCCGCAGTGCATCGGGGTGGTCACCAGCCGCACCGGCGCGGCGTTGCAGGACATCCGCAACGTTATTGGCCGCCGCTGGCCGCTGACACGCCTGCTGCTCTGTCCGGTCAACGTGCAGGGCTTTGAGGCGGCCGACCAGATTGCCGCCGCCATCGACCGGCTGGACAAAAGCGGAAGGGCGGACGTTATCCTTGTGGCCCGGGGCGGCGGCAGCCGGGAAGACCTGTGGGTTTTCAATGCTGAAAAAATCGCCCGGGCAGCCTACCGATGCAAAACGCCCCTTGTCAGCGCCATCGGGCATGAAATCGACTTTACCCTGCTGGATTTTGTGGCCGACCTGCGGGCCCCGACCCCCTCGGCGGCGGCAGAGCTGGCGGTTCCGGACCGGGGGATGGTCCGGAATGAAGTTGACGAAATTTATCAAAATATTTATGAAATTATGCAAAATCAGCTGGAAGTATGCTATAATAAATACAATACCTGTGCCGATTTGCTGGAAAAGGGGATTCACCGTCACATTTTGGACGGAGGCCGGGCGGAATTGGCACGTCTGGAAGCGCAGCTGCCGCTTCTGGCCCGGACTTCCCTGAACGAAGGAAACCGACGCCTGCGCCATGCCGCCGCTTTGGCGGATTCGCTGAGCCCGTACCGGGTGCTGGCCCGCGGTTATGCGGTGGTGTGTGATTCAAAAGGAGAGGTGCGCACAGTGGGGCAGCTGTGTCCCGGTGAAACGGTGACTCTGCGGGGCGCACATCATACGGCAGTTTGCAAGGTCACATCAGTGGAGGAAACAGATGAAAGCGCCCAAAACCTTTGAAGAAGGAATGACCCGCCTCGAGGAGATTCTGGCCCGGATGCAAAGCGGGGAAACCACCCTGGCAGATTCGGTCAAGCTCTATGCGGAGGCGGCCAAACTGGTGGAGTTTTGCCGCAGCACGCTGGACAAAGCGTCGCTCCAGATGGATGAGATCGACCTGCAGCTCAGCATGGCGGGCCGTCAGGAAGGACAGCCGGAGGGCTCGGAGGAATGATGGAATATCATCAGCAGTACGATCAATATCTCGCAAGGGTCCGGCAGGCGCTGGAACGCGCCTGCGAGCAGTTTCTGCCGGAAACGTCGGAGGTCTGCCGCGCGGCGCGGTACAGCCTGATGGGAGGGGGAAAACGGGTTCGGGCGGTTCTGGTGCTCGGCGTCAGCGAAATGCTGGGCGGCAGCCCGGAAGCCGCCGAGGCCTTTGCCGCAGCGGTGGAAATGCTGCACTGTTATTCCCTGATTCACGACGATCTTCCCTGTATGGATGACGACGACCTGCGCCGGGGCCGTCCCTCCTGTCACAAGGCCTTTGGGGAGGCGACCGCCCTGCTTGCAGGGGATGCTCTGCTGACCGAGGCGTTTGAGGCGGTGGCCGGCGCGCCGGCATCGCCGGAAGTCTGCGTCCAGGCAGCCCGGGCCCTCAGCGCGGGGGCAGGCAGCAGAGGCATGGTCTATGGTCAGGAGCTGGACCTCAAATATGAGGCCCTTCAGCCGGACGAAACGATGCTGCGGCTGATTCACAAAAACAAGACCGGTGCGCTCATCAATGCGGCGGTGCAGATGGGCGCCTGCACTGCCAGGGATTCGGCGGACCAGCGCTGCGCCCTGGAGCAGTTTGCCTTTGGGCTCGGGCTGGTATTTCAGATTGTAGACGATGTTCTGGATGTGACCGGCGATGCCGCCCAGCTGGGAAAACCGGTGGGAAGCGACGCCCAAAACGAAAAGACGACCTTTGCAACGCTGTATGGTGTTGAAAACGCTTTGGAGCTGGCCCGCCGGGTCAACCGCGAGAGCTGCGACGCACTGGAAAAAGCTTTTGGAGAAAGGTCTGCGTTTCTGGTGCAGATGGCCGGGGAGCTTCTGGCGCGCCGCAGCTGAGACAGGCGGAAGGAACACAAAGGGATGAGTAAAAAGATAAAGGTGGTAAAACGATGGAGTTGGTGAGGCAGATACTTTCCTGGAACGAGATCCTGACGATTTCCATCCTGGGGTGGTTCACCGCGCAGGTTCTCAAAACCATTACCAACGCAATTTGGATGAAGCAGTTCCAGATGGAACGGATGTGGGGCGACGGCGGGATGCCCAGCGCCCACAGCGCCACCGTCTGCGCCATGGTGGTGGCCACCGGACGAACCATGGGGGTCCATTCGGCGATCTTTGCAATCGCCTGCGTGATTGCAATCATCACCATGCACGACGCCATGGGCGTCCGGCATGAAACCGGAGAGCAGGCCAAGGTGCTGAACAATATGATTGAAATGTGGATCGAGGAAAGCGAAAAAAACGCGCCCTTTCTGCGCAATATGCATCTGAAGGAGATGGTGGGGCACACCCCGCTGCAGGTGCTGGGAGGAATTTGCGTCGGCGTTGCAGTGGGATTCCTCTACCCGATCTCCACGACTCTGGTTTGAGAACCAAACCCTGAACATTTTCAATCCAACGAGGGGGAGACAGAATGAAGACACCGCTTTTGGATCGAATCGCACAGCCGGGCGATCTGAAAAAGCTGACCGGCCCTCAGGTCGTCCAGCTCTGCGCTGAAATTCGAGGCTTTCTCCTGGAAAACATTGCCCGCACCGGCGGGCACCTGGCGTCCAACCTGGGCACGGTGGAACTGACGGTAGCGCTGCACCGTGTCCTGAAGACGCCGCAGGACAAGATCGTGTTTGACGTGGGCCATCAGTGTTACACCCATAAGCTGCTGACCGGCCGGAAGGAAGGCTTTTCCAAACTGCGTCAGCTGGACGGCCTTTCGGGCTTTCCCAATCCAAGGGAAAGCGTACATGATGCCTTTATCGCCGGGCATGGAAACACGGCGCTGTCGCTGGCCATCGGCATGGCCCAGGCCAAGAAGCTGAAAGGGGAACCCGGGCAGGTGGTTGCCGTAATCGGCGACGGCGCGTTCACGGGGGGCATGGTCTATGAGGGGATGAACAACATCGGCACCCTCAACAACCTGATCGTCATTCTGAATGACAACAAGATGTCCATCTCCAAAAATGTGGGCACCCTTGCGCGATATCTGACCCGGCTCCGCACCAACCCCCGCTATTTTCAGGTCATCAGCAACGTCAGCGAGGCGCTGGAAGCGATTCCCACGGTGGGGCCTCCGCTGCGTCAGGCGCTGAGCTCCGGAAAAGCGCTGGTGCGCCGGGCCATGTATCATTCCACCATGTTCGAGGATATGGGGTTTCAGTATATCGGCCCGGTGGACGGCCACAAGGTGCTGGAGCTGGAGGAGACCTTGAAAAACATTCGGGTCCGGTCCGGCCCGCTCTTCCTTCATGTGGTGACCACCAAGGGCAAGGGCTACCAGCCTGCGGAGCGGAACCCCGGGGAGTTCCATGGGGTTTCCGCCTTTGACCCTGCCGGAAAGCTGGACCCTGAAATGGCGCCGGGAGAGTCTTTTTCGGTTGCCTTCGGTAAGGCGCTGGCCGAGGCGGCAAAAACCAACCCGAAAATCTGCGCCATCACAGCGGCCATGAAATACGGCACCGGGCTGCAATTTTTCCAACACCAGTGCCCGGAGCGGTTTTTTGATGTCGGCATGGCGGAACAGCACGCCGTCACCTTTGCGGCGGGTCTGGCCAGCGAGGGTATGCTGCCGGTGGTTACCATCTACTCCACCTTTTTGCAGCGCTCGTATGACCAGATCATCCATGACGTTTCACTTCTGAGCGAAAATGTCCTCTTTGCCATTGACCGCGCCGGGCTGGTGCCCGCCGATGGAGAAACCCATCAGGGGATTTATGACCCGGCCTTTTTGAGTCAGGTCGGCGTCCCGGTTTATTCTCCCTCCAACTACCCGGAACTGTGCTTCTGGCTTCGGAAGCTTCTTGATGACACGATGGAGGGGCCGCGGGCCATTCGCTACCCCCGCGGCGCAGAGAGCAAAGCTCTGGCTGCTTATGGGTGCAGCGGGCAGCTCTTTGATAAAGTTTATTCATCCGAACAGGCGGAGACCGCTCTGGTCAGCTACGCCGATGAGACAGAGGATATGCTGGGAGCTTGTTCGCTCTTGAAGGATAAAGGTGTGCCCTGTGATGGATACAAACTTATCAGGATCTATCCTTTTACAGAGGAGCTTTTGTGCGCTCTTTCCCGGTATGACGTGGTTCTGTTTGCCGAGGAGTGCGTCTCTCAGGGCGGGATCGGAGAACATCTTGCCTTTGCGCTGACGCAGCGGAGATGGAAAGGACGGTTCATCCATCGCGCTGTGGATCGCACCAAGCTGACCCATGCAGCGGTGCCGGAACTGAAGCGTATTCTCGGCTTGTCCGCAGAACAGCTGGCGCAGGCCGTGTGCAGCGCATGGGAAGAACCGTGAAAAAGGCAGGGAAGGGAAAGGAGAAATTCTCTTGAAAATTCGATTGGATCAATATCTGGTGCAGCATGGCCTGATCCAGAGCCGTGAGCGGGCCAAAGCCCTGATTATGTCCGGCGTTGTCTTCGTCAACGAGCAGAAGGTGGATAAAGCCGGGGAGATGATCCGGGAGGACGCGAAGGTCGAGGTGCGGGGGCACGACATCGGATATGTGAGCCGGGGCGGCCTCAAGCTGGAAAAAGCCATGCAGGTGTTCCCCATGTCTCCCAGGGGGAAGGTCTGCATGGATATCGGCGCTTCCACCGGCGGCTTTACCGACTGTATGCTTCAGAATGGGGCGGTCAAGGTCTACGCTGTGGATGTGGGTTATGGCCAGCTGGCCTGGAGCCTGCGGACGGACGAGCGGGTGGTGAACATGGAGCGGACCAACATCCGGAATGTCACCCCCGATATGCTGGCGGAGCCGGTGGAATTTTTCAGCGTGGACGTCTCCTTCATCTCCCTTCACCATATCTTCCCGGTGGCGCAGCAGATCACCACGGCAGAGGCCGCCGGAGTCTGCCTTGTCAAGCCGCAGTTTGAAGCGGGCCGGGAAAAGGTGGGCAAAAATGGGGTGGTGCGTGACCCCGCAACCCACCGGGAGGTTCTTCATAACGCCATGGGCTATGCGGCAAGCAATGGCTTTTTGGTGCGGGGGCTGGATTTCAGCCCCGTCAAGGGCCCTGAGGGCAACATTGAATATCTGATGTTTGTGCAAAAAAGCGAAACGCCGGGCGTGCTGGACGATGCGCAGGTCGAGCAGGTTGTGGCGGCAAGCCATGCGTCTCTGGACCGCTGAGAACGCACAAATCATCTTCCGGGGAGGAATGTGCCATGACCATTTATATCGCGCCCAACACGGGCAAACCCTCTGCGGGAGAAGTCGCGCTGCGGGCTGCGCAGATTCTTCTGGCCCACGGCGCTTGTGTCCTGATGCAGGATGCGCTGCGCCCCAGCTGCAATGTCGCGGCAGTGCGTTATCTGCCGCTGGGGCAGTGCCTGGAGACCGCCGATGTGGTCCTCTCCATCGGAGGGGACGGCACCATCCTTCATGAGGCGAGCCTCTCCCTGAAATACCAGAAGCCGATTCTGGGGGTAAACCTGGGCCGGTGCGGATTTCTTGCCACCTGTGAGGTGGAGGAAATGGAGACCAAGCTCAGCGCACTCGCCCGGGGAGAGTTCGATCTCGACAGCCGAATCCTCCTGTATGTCCGAGTCCTGGGGGACGACGGCTGGGAAGACCACGCCCTGAACGACGTGGTGGTGACCAAAGGCCGGCTCCAGCAGGCGATTGATTTCAGCATCTACTGCGACAACATTCTTGTGGAGCATTTCCGGGGGGATGGAGTGATTGTTGCCACCCCCACCGGCTCCACGGCGTATTCCCTTGCGGCGGGCGGGCCGATTCTGGATTCCCAGACCAAGGGCATTGTGGTGACCCCCATCTGCCCCCACAGTCTGGCGACGCCGGCCATGGTCTTTGCCCAGGAGCGGCGGCTGGGGGTATGCGTGGGGCAGGTGGCGGATGACGAGGTGTTCATCAGCTGTGACGGCGGGGCAGGCTATCCGCTGCGGGCGGGCGCAACCGCACAGATCCGCCTGTCGGATCAGATTGTAAAGCTGGTCACCTTCAGCCGGGCCGACCAGTTTCAGGCCATCGACAAAAAACTGCGCAGCAGAAGATAAAAAAACAGGACGAAGATT
Organism: Candidatus Faecalibacterium intestinavium; assembly: GCA_018883885.1. Lineage (GTDB taxonomy): Bacteria > Bacillota > Clostridia > Oscillospirales > Ruminococcaceae > Faecalibacterium > Faecalibacterium intestinavium. The sequence goes on from JAHLFH010000019.1 coordinate 11,092, forward strand.
CACGATAGAGCACACAGGGGGCGATGTATATGAGCCGCAAAACACAGGATGGGACCAAAACCAGAAACGAGAGAATGCAGGCGATCCTCCGCTTGATTCGGGAACACTCCATTGGCCGTCAGGAAGAGCTTCAGGCCTACCTTCTGCAGGAGGGGTTTGAAGTGACTCAGGCCACCATTTCCCGGGATATCCGGGAGCTGTGCCTGGTCAAGGCTTCCACGGAAGACGGCTACCGCTATGTGTCCAGCCACAATGAAGGCTATGATCCCAAGGCCCAGGGCCGGTTTGAGACCATTTTTCGGGAATCGGTACTCAAGGTGGATTATGCCGGGCACATTGTTCTGGTCAAATGCTATTCCGGCATGGCAAACGCCGCCTGCCAGGTGTTCGATTCCCTTCAGTGGAAAAATGTGGTGGGGACGCTGTCGGGCGACGATACCTTTCTGATCGTGGTTCGTTCGGAACGAGATGCAAAAACCATCTGCACCGAGCTTGCCCATCACGTCGGCCAGAAATAAGGGGCAGAGTGTTTTCTTGTTTGAAGGAGTAAGTTTGCAATGTTGACCAGCCTGCAAATTGAAAATGTAGCTGTGATCCAGAAAGCCGAGGTCCACTTTGAAAAAGGCCTCAATGTTTTGACCGGCGAAACCGGCGCGGGCAAATCCATCCTGATCGACTCGATCAACGCGATTCTGGGCAGCCGGACCTCCCGCGACCTGGTACGCACCGGCGCAGCCAGGGCGGTCATCCGGGCTACGTTTGAAAATATCCCGGAATTGGTGCAGGGCCGGCTGGAGCATGCCGGATACGAGCGAAGCGACGCGCTGATGCTCATGCGGGAAATCACTGCCGAGGGAAAGAGCAGCTGCCGGATCAACGGGATGCCCGCCAATGCGACGGTGCTGCGGGAGATCTGCGGCGGGCTGATTAACATCAACGGGCAGCATGACTCGGTCGGCTTGCTCAATCCGGCCAACCATCAGGACATTCTGGATGGGTATGCCCAGAATCAGGAAATCTTTCAGGCTTACCGCACAGTATATCTGGAACTGATTCGGGTGAAACGCGCGATGGATGCCCTCATCACCGATGAGGATGAAAAGCAGCGCCGAATCGAGCTTTTGCGCTATCAGGCCGATGAGATTGATTCGGCGGCCCTGACGGCTGGCGAGGAAGAGACGCTTGCGGCCCGGCGCAAGGTGCTGGCCAATGCATCCACCATCCGGGAACGGATTGCACAGGCGTATGCAGCCCTCTCGGGCGGCGATGACACGCCGGGCGCGGCCGACCTTCTGGGGGAGGCATCCAACGCGATGGATGCCGCCGCCCAGCTGGATGAGGAGCTGACCGCCACAGCCGGGCAGCTGATGGACCTGTATTATACGGCAAAGGATCTCTCCGCGGACTTGATCGCCCGGCTGGAACGTTACGAAAGCAACGATGAAGAACTGGACCAGATCGAGCAGCGGCTGGATCTAATCTACAAGTTAAAACGCAAATACGGCTCAACCGTAGAGGACATTCTGGCCTATGGAGAAAAAGCCCGGGCGGAACTGGAGAGAATTCAATCCTCCCGGGAGGAACAGGAGCATCTTCAGGCCGAAAAGCTGCGTCTGTATAAGCTGGCGCGGGAAAAAGCCGAAGCGCTGACCCAGACCCGGCTGAAAGCCTTTGAGGAGCTGAACCGCCGAATTTCCGGAACGCTGGATTTTCTGAATATGCCCGGGGTGCGGCTTTCGCTTCATCATGCCCGGGGGCCGCTGGCCGGGCACGGGCAGGATTCCATCGAGTTTTATATTTCCACCAACCCTGGCGAGGCGCCAAAGCCTCTGGCCAAGATTGCCTCCGGCGGCGAACTGAGCCGGATCACCCTGGCCGTCAAAAACGCCCTGGCAGAGCGGGACGCTGTGCCCACGGTCATCTACGATGAGATCGACAGCGGCGTCTCCGGCAAGGCGGCCGGAAAAATTGGCGCGGTTCTCCGCGAAAGCGCCCGCAGCCACCAGATCCTCTGCATCACCCATACCGCTCAAATCGCCGCGCTGGCCGATTGCCACCTGATGATTCAGAAAAAAGTTCTGGGAGATCGGACCTACACCGAGGTCTTCCCGCTGACCAGAGAGGGCAGGGTCGACGCTTTGGCGCATTTGATTTCGGGCGACCAGGTCACCGAGCTTTCTCTTGCCAACGCGCGGGAGATGCTGGGGCTGGCCGCGCAAAAGAAGGCGGCCCTCTGAACGCCGCATCCTGCTTGACAAGGACGGCGCTTGGGTCTATAATAACAGATGCGTGGTTTGACCGCGCAGAAAAAGGCGTTGAAGGGAACAAGTACCCGGTTTGTTTTCTGCTCAGAGAGGCTCCGGCTGGTGAAAGGGGCGCGCAGAAGGGCAGGGGAAATACCTCCCGGAGCCGCAGGCTGAACGGTTTTGCCCAGTAGGCTGCGCCGCGTGCGAGCGTTAAAAACGCAGGAGTGTAGCCCTTGGCTTCTGGGGCCCGCACCCGTAAGGCCGTTCCCGTGAGGGTGCGGCAAACAGAGGTGGTACCGCGATTTTCTCGCCCTCTGCCAATTTCCATTGGCAGAGGGTGTTTTTGTTTCCTCTGCCCACAAACCAAGGGAGGTAAACACAGGATGAAACTCTACGACGAACTCAAAGCCCGCGGCCTGGTCGCCCAGATCACCGACGAGGAAATCATCGACCTGATCAATGAGGGCAAGGCCACCTTCTACATCGGCTTCGACTGCACAGCCGACAGTCTGACGGCGGGTCATTTTATGGCGCTGACGTTGATGAAGCGGCTCCAGATGGCGGGCAACAAGCCCATCGCGCTGATTGGCGGAGGCACTACCATGATTGGCGACCCTTCCGGCCGGACCGATATGCGGAAGATGCTGACCAAAGAGGACATCGCCCACAATGCAGCCTGCTTCAAAAAGCAGATGGAGCGGTTCATCGACTTCAGCGACGGCAAGGCCCTGATGCTGAACAACGCCGACTGGCTGCTGAATCTCAATTATGTTGAGCTGCTGCGGGAGGTGGGCGCCTGCTTCTCGGTCAACAATATGCTCCGGGCCGAATGCTACAAGCAGCGGATGGAAAAGGGCCTCTCCTTCCTGGAATTCAACTATATGATCATGCAGAGCTATGATTTTTACTATATGTTCCAGCACTACGGCTGCAATATGCAGTTCGGCGGCGACGACCAGTGGAGCAATATGCTGGGCGGCACCGAACTGATCCGCCGGAAACTGGGCAAGGACGCCTATGCCATGACCATCACGCTGCTGACCGATTCTCAGGGTAAGAAGATGGGCAAGACGGCCGGAAACGCCGTCTGGCTGGACCCCAACAAGACCAGCCCCTTTGAATTCTATCAGTACTGGCGGAATGTCGGCGATGCGGATGTCATGAAGTGCATCCGGATGCTGACCTTCCTGCCGCTGGAGCAGATTGACGAGATGAGCGGATGGAAAGATCAGAAACTCAACGAGGCAAAGGAGATTCTGGCTTACGAGCTGACCAGCATGGTCCACGGCAGGGAAGAAGCCGAGAAAGCGCAGAATGCAGCCCGGGCTCTTTTCAGCGGCGCAGCCGATACCGAGCATATGCCCACCACCCAGCTGACCGAAGCTGACCTGAACGAGGGGAGCATCGGAATTCTGACGCTGATGGTGAAGGCGGGTCTTGCCGCGTCCAACGGAGAGGCGCGGCGACTGGTCACCCAGGGAGGCGTCCTCGTGGACGGGGAAAAGGTTGCTGACCCTGCCACCAGCTTTGGCACAGAGCAGCTGAAAAAGGGACTGGTCATCAAAAAGGGCAAAAAGGTCTACCACAAGGTGACTCTGTAACCCGAGGGCAGGGAAACGCCGGATTTCACCGTGTAAAGCAATAACACTTGACACAAAAACAGAACGAGCCAACGCTTGATTTTTACTTCAAGCGTTGGCTCGTTTTTTGAATTAGTTGGAACAGGATAAAGGGCTGATGGAGATTCCGGACCGGTTCGTTCCGTCCGGCCTTGCCGTCGGCACGCTTTGATTCGGGTTCAGACTCGTCCGAAACGCTGCTTTTGCCTTGCGTTCAGGCGCGGTCAGCGCACGCTGGAAAGGAACCGCTCAAACCCGGCCCGTCCTGCTTCATCCAGCTTATAGACGCCCGCATCGGCCAAGACTTCTGCAAAGACCAGGCCGATTTCCTTTTGCAGGATGGAACGGACGTTCTCGCCGTTCAGGTCGGGATGCTTGGCCAGAACTTCCTGCGCCCACTCCGCGTGCTTCTGGATGGACTCCTCGTATTCGGCAACCGGGGTGCGGGAGACCAGAGCTTTTTCCAGCGTGGTCATTTCCGCCTTCAGGCGGCTGGGCAGAACCGCCAGACCCATGACCTCGATCAGGCCGATGTTTTCCTTTTTGATGTGGTGGAGCTTGGCATGCGGATGATAGACGCCCAGCGGATGGTCGGGGGTGGTGATGTTGTTGCGCAGCACAAGGTCCAGCTGATATTTGCCGTCCCGCATCCGGGCGATGGGGGTGATGGTGTTGTGGGGTTCGCCATCCGTCTCGGCATAGATAAAGCAGGCCTCATCGGTGTATCCGCGCCAGGCCATCAGAATCTTGTCCGCCAGCTCAACCAGACGTTCATCGTCCTCGCAGGTCAGGCGGATGCAGCTCATGGGCCAGTGGACAATACCGACCTCGACATCCTCAAAGCCGGGGAAAACCCACTTCTTTTCAATGGGCGCTTTGGCCATGGCAAACTCATAATGCCCGCCCTGGAAGTGGTCGTGGCTGAGGATGCTGCCGCCCACGATGGGGAGATCGGCGTTGCTTCCCACAAAGTAGTGGGGGAACTGGCCGACAAAGTCCAGCAGCTTCCGGAACGTGGCCCGCTCGATCTTCATCGGGGTATGCTCGCTGTTGAAGACGATGCAGTGCTCGTTGTAATAGACATAGGGGCTGTACTGGAAATTCCAGGCGCTGTCATTGATGGTGATGGGGATGATGCGGTGGTTCTCCCGGGCGGGATGATTCATCCGGCCTGCATAGCCCTCATTTTCCATGCAGAGCTGGCACTTGGGGTAGGCGCTCTGGGGGGCCAGCTTGGCGGCTGCGATGGCCTTGGGGTCTTTTTCCGGTTTGGACAGGTTGATGGTAATATCCAAATCGCCGTAAACGGTCGAAGTCACCCACTTGACATCCCGCTTGATGCGGTAGCGGCGGATGTAGTCGGTATCCTGGCAGAATTTGTAGAACCAGTCGGTGGCCGCCTGGGCGCTTTCGTTCTCGTACCGCTCATAGAAGTTTTCCCGGACGATGCTGGGCCGCGGAGTCAGGACGCCCATCAGCCTGGTGTCGAACAGGTCGCGGGCGGTGATGTTGTCATCGCAGACGCCGCGGGAGACTGCGTCATCCACCAGGACCTTGAGGATGGACTCCAGATCGGTGTAGTAGCACTCGCCCTCAGGTTCCTCGAAGGCGTCCAGCTGCATGACCATCAAAAGCTGGTTCCGGATGTAGATTTCATCTTCAGGCAGAATCAGCCCCGTGTCGAGCCCATAATTGACAAGCTGCTGAATGGCAGTGGAAATCACAGGGCAGCGCCTCCTTCCGGACGGATCGAAAGCACATGGCAGCGGCCTTCGCCGATGATCCGCTCGACGCCGGCCTTGAATTCATCCAGCATATCCAGCGGGACAAACGCCTGCGCCGTTCCGGCGAACCCGCCGCCGTGGACGCGAACCGCGCCGCGGCCGCCCAGAAGCTGTTTTGCGGCGGCAATGGTCACGGCCACTTCCTGATGCTCCTTGTAGCCGGCGGGAATGACGTTCTGCAAATACTCCCAGCTGCTCAGGCCGGACTCGTTGACCAGCGCGAGGAACGTCTCAAAATCGCCGGAGCGCAGGGCCGCCACCTGACGGACCACCCGCTGGTTGTCGGCGTAGACGTGGAATGCACGCAGAACCGCACGATCGCCGCAGGCGGCGCGGCATTCGGGCAGCTTGGAGAGGAAGGTCTCAAAGGGAACGTCCCGCAGGACCTCGCCGCCGCAAATGCGGGCAACGCCGCGGCAGTCGTTGGGAATGGCAGCATACTCGTCGGTCAGGTCGGCGTGATCTGCGCCGGAATCCAGAATGCAGAGGGCCAGCCCGGCCTTGGAGAAATCCACATTGACCGGCTCAACCACAGGATTGGACGGATCGGCAAAGTCGATGGTGACGATGTTGCCCACGCTGGAGGCCATCTGATCCATCAGCCCGCAGGGCTTGCCGAAGTAGACGTTTTCTGCCCACTGGCCGATCTGCGCAATCTCGATGGGGGAGGCCTTGGCGCTGCTCATGAACAGCTCATTCAGAATGGTCCCGATCAGCACCTCAAAGGCCGCGCTGGACGAAACGCCGCTGCCCTTGGGCACGTTGGAAGAAATGTACACATCCAGGCCGGAGAGGGCCGCGCCCCGCTTTGCAAAGGCGGCGCACTCGCCGCGCAGAATGGCGGCGCTGGTGTTTTCTTCTTCCTTGCGGGCGTCAAGATCGTTCAGCGCAATGACACACAGATCGTATCCCTCGCTCTGGACACGGAGTTCGTTTTTGTCGTTGGGGCCTGCGGCGGCAATCATATCAATATTGACGCTGCCCGCAAGGACCTGCCCGTGCTGATGGTCGGTGTGGTTGCCGCCAATCTCGGTCCGGCCAGGCGCACTGAAAAGCCCCGCCGTGCTGTGGGGGCCAAAGGTCTTTTCCAGACCGTCCAAAACTGCCATATAGCGGGCGGCCTGGCCTGCGGTCTGCTCGGGAGCGCAGCAGTAAAGCGACGCCAGACGGGCTGCGTGTACGCCGGACTCCAGCTCCTGTTTCCAAATACGAACGTCTTTCATCCTTGTTCCTCCTTAATCAGATGGGTGGAAGAATTTTTTGGCTCTGATCGTTTGAGATTGAAAATCTCCTTGCTTTTATAATAAAGAATCCGCCCGGAAAAGAACATGTAATATTGTTGCCGATGAATGAAAAATTGCACAAAAACAGCCGAATCTTTTATAAGTGCTTTCCACAAAAAAATTGAATGTTGAAAAAATATTTCGGTAACATAGACCATACGCCGGGAAAAAATCCGGAGCAGAACGGCGCAGCAAAAGCGCGGAGCGGTCGGCGTTAACCTGCGTCAAATCGCTCATAAACGAAGACCGGATCAAAGAAACCGGGTTTTGCCTTGCCGAAAGGACGGTCGAATGCTATAATAAGGTGTCGGACAGCGAGGTCGGCTCAGGTTTCGCTGTCCTTTTATTTTAGGCCCGGCCTGTTGACGAGAACGGGCGGGCCCATGGAGGGGAAACAATGAAAAAACCGTTGATCGGAGTGGTTCCTCTTGTGGATGAGGAACGGGAAAGCTTTTGGATGCTCCCCGGGTATTTTGAGGGGATCGAGGAAGCGGGCGGGATTCCGGTTATGCTGCCGCTCACTTCAGACCCGGAGGATCTGACGCAGATGGCGAATTTCTGCGACGGATTTCTCTTTACCGGCGGGCAGGACGTTTCGCCCCGTCTGTATGGCGAGGAAACCCGGGAGGGCTGCGGCGATTGCTGCCCGGCCCGGGATGAGATGGAGCAGGCGCTGCTGACGCAGGCGCTGGGGCTGGATCGCCCGGTTTTAGGCATCTGCCGCGGCATCCAGTTTTTGAATGCGGCTCTGGGCGGGACTCTCTATCAGGACCTGCCAACGGAACACTACTCGAAGGTCGTTCACCATCAGGAGCGGCCTTACGACCAGCCGTCTCATGAAGTCTCGCTGCTTCGGGGCAGCCCGCTGGCAGAACTGCTGGGGGACAAAACTCTGGCCGTGAACAGCTGTCACCATCAGGGGGTACGCCATCTGGCCGATTTCCTCAGCGCGATGGCCTACGCGCCGGACGGTCTGGTGGAAGCGGTTTGGATGCCAGGGAAGCGATTTGTCTGGGCCGTTCAGTGGCACCCGGAATTTTCCCATAAGGCCAGCGAGGCAAGCCGGAAAATTTTCCGTGCCTTTGTGGAACGGTGTCAGGAATAAAGCAAAAAAGCGATGCTGCGGAAATGCGGCATCGCTTTTTTGGTGCAAAGGCTCAGGAGGGAACACAGTTCACGCGGCAGCGCATCCACCGGCGCTGACAAAAACAAAACAAAAACAAGCCCTGCGTCACGGGAACGCAGAGCCTGTTTCAATACGGGAAAATCAGGACTTCGATTTAATGTACTCGTCCATGGCCTTCGCGGCAGCCTTGCCAGCGCCCATCGCCTTGATGACGGTGGCCGCGCCGGTGACCGCGTCGCCGCCGGCGTAGACGCCCTTGCGGCTGGTGTCGCCGGCATCGCCGGCGGTGACAATGCAGCCATGTTTGTTGGTCTCAAGGCCAGGGGTGGTGGAGCGGATCAGCGGGTTGGGGCTGGTGCCCAGGCTCATGATGACGGTATCAACCTCCATCGTAAATTCGCTGCCCGGCTTCTCGATGGGGCGGCGGCGTCCGGACTCGTCGGGCTCGCCCAGCTCCATCTCGATGCAGGTGATGGCCCGGACAAATCCGTTTTCGTCGGGCAGGATCTCCACCGGGTTGCAGAGGGTCTTGAAGATGATGCCCTCCTCCTCGGCGTGCTCCACCTCTTCTTTACGGGCGGGCAGCTCGTTCATGCTGCGGCGGTAGACGATGTACACCTTCTCCGCGCCCAGACGCAGTGCGCTGCGGGCAGCGTCCATGGCGACGTTGCCGCCGCCGACCACGGCGACCGCTTTGCCCACCCGGATGGGGGTTTTGCTGTCGGGCAGATAGGCTTTCATCAGGTTGGACCGGGTCAGGAATTCATTGGCGGAGTAAACGCCCTTCAGGCTCTCGCCGGGGATGTTCATAAACCGGGGCAGACCGGCGCCCGAACCGATAAACACCGCTTCGTAGCCGTATTCGCCCATGAGCTCGTCGATCGTCAGCACCTTGCCGATGACCATGTTGCATTCAAAGTCAACGCCCATCTTTTTCAGGCCGTCGATTTCCTGCTGGACGATGGCCTTGGGCAGACGGAATTCGGGAATGCCGTACATCAGAACGCCGCCTGCAACGTGCAGGGCTTCGTAAACGGTGACCTTATAGCCCATCTTGGCCAGATCGCCCGCGGCGGTCAGACCGGCAGGGCCTGCGCCGATGACGGCGACTTTGTGCCCGTTCGGCTCGGGGACAACCGGGGCGGTATGGACGTTTTCCCGGTGCCAGTCGGCGACAAAGCGCTCCAGACGGCCAATGGCAACGGGTTCGTTCTTGATGCCCCGGGTGCATTTGCCTTCGCACTGGCTTTCCTGAGGGCAGACGCGTCCGCAGATGGCAGGCAGGGCAGAGTCCTTATAGATGACCTCGTAGGCGGCCTCAAAATCGCCCTCGGCAACCTTCTCGATGAAACCGGGGATATCAATGCCCACCGGGCAGCCAGCCTGACAGGGCTTGTTCTTGCAGTGGATGCAGCGCTTGGCCTCGTTGACGGCCATTTCGGCCGTATAGCCCAGCGCAACTTCTTCAAAGTTTTTGTTCCGGACGTTGGGGTCCTGGGTGGGCATAGGGCATTTCTTCGGGTCCATATTGAAAGCCATCTCAGTTTACCTCCTTGTTCAACAGGTGGCAGGCCGCCTCGCGGGAATGCGCCTCAAAGGGCCGGTACATGGTTCCGCGGGCCATTGCCTCGTCAAAATCCACCAGATCGCCGTCAAAATCGGGGCCGTCGACACAGGCAAATTTGGTTTTGCCGCCGACGGTCAGGCGGCAGCCGCCGCACATACCGGTCCCGTCGATCATGATGGGGTTCATGGAGACGAGGCTCTTGAGACCGTATTTCTGGCAGGTTTTGACCACAAATTTCATCATAATCAGCGGTCCGATGGTAATGACCAGATCATACTGGTTTCCGGCATTGACAAGCTCCTCCAGCGCGGCTGTGACAACGCCCTTGGCGCCATAGCTGCCGTCGTCCGTCATGACCCGCAGCTCGTCGCTGCAGGCGCGGAATTCATCTTCCAGAATCAGGAGGTCCTTCGAGCGGAAGCCCACGACGCTGTGAACGACGCAGCCCTGCTCGTGCAGCTTGCGGGCAACCGGCAGGGCAATGGCGCAGCCGACGCCTCCGCCCACGACGCAGACCTTCTTATAGCCTTCGGTCTCGGTTGCGCGGCCCAGAGGACCGACAAAGTCATGAACGGAGTCGCCCTCGTTCAGTTCGTTCAGCTCCATGGTGGTGCCGCCCACAATCTGGAAAATGATATCCACAGTCCCGGCGGCGCGGTCATAACCGGCGACGGTCAGGGGAATGCGCTCGCTGTCCTCATAGGGGCGAATGATGATAAACTGGCCGGGCTGGGCCTTTTTGGCAATCAGAGGCGCTTCAATCACCATTTTTGTGACGGTGGGATTCAGCGCGACTTTCTGTATGATCTTATACATTGCGATTCTCCTTTTATCCCGAAAATACTTTTCCCACAAGCAGAGCGGAAGCTCCGTCTGCGAAACATCAACAGGGAATATTATACATACTTTTACATAATATTGCAATATTTGGGTTTCATTCTGCCTGAGGGGCAGCCTGCCGCCGGGAAAGCAGGGGAGAAAAAATTGTATTTTTCTCTTGACAAAGGCGGCTTCCTGCTGTATAATGCACTACGTCGCCGGTCAAACCGGCACGCCACATAAGGGTCTGCGGCCGTAGCTCATCTGGTAGAGCGCCACCTTGCCAAGGTGGAGGTAGCGAGTTCGAGCCTCGTCGGCCGCTCCATTTTTTGTGGAAGTTTAGCTCAGCTGGGAGAGCATCTGCCTTACAAGCAGAGGGTCAGCGGTTCGAGCCCGTTAACTTCCACCATGTGGCCCGGTAGCTCAGTTGGTTAGAGCACCAGCCTGTCACGCTGGGGGTCGTCGGTTCGAGCCCGATCCGGGTCGCCATTATGCCTCTGTAGCTCAGT
>JAHLFH010000020.1 GCA_018883885.1 Candidatus Faecalibacterium intestinavium
GTGTATAAGAGACAGTTGCTGGCCTGTTCGGCGGCCTGTGCCGCGTCCCGGGCCGCTGAGGCGGCCTCAGAGCCGCTCTGGACCGCCTGATCGACGGCCTCCTGGACCTGCCGGGCGCTGTCCATCACCTGGGCGACAAACTGCTCATAGAGGCTCTGGCTGGGTTCCTCCCCCTCGTCGTCCAGGCTGAGGGTGGGGTAGACGTCGTAGCTGCCGGGCTGGGTGCAGGCGGTATAGCCCTCGCCGTCGGTGACGGCCAGCATCCACCGCCCCGACGCCGCCCCGGTGAACCGCCGGTCCACCGGGACGCAGCCGTCCGCCCCCAGCAGCAGGGGGAGCTGGCGGACGCCGTCCGCGTGTTCGACGTAGAGGGAGACGTTTTTGCCCGCCCAGTCGGAGGGCAGAAGAAATTCGAGGGTGTCCACCCCCTCTGCGCCCTGGCCGCCCAGATGAAGCCGCCGGGGCTGGGGGACAAAGTCGGTGCAGCCGTTGCGGCAGAGCGCTGTAATCCGGATCTCCATAAGAAAAACCTTCTTTCCTTTCGTTTTTCCTTCATTGTACGGGCGGAAAAGGGGGAGGAACAGCACGTCCTTTTTCCGCCGGAAAACGAGGGGGAAAGGGCTGTTTTTCGGCCGGGCGGCAAAATGCCGGGGCCGGGCAGGGAGGGCCGGGCCGCCGGAAAATGAGGCTGCAAAAAGAGCCGTGATTCGAAAAAATAAAGAAATAAATGTTAAAATTTTATGAACAAGTATGACTTTTAAAGAGGGCGAAAATAAGGGTTTAATGCCTTAAAATTCGTTCTTTGGGAGAAAACAATGTGCAGATTGCACAAAAAAGAACGTGAAAAAAATATCAAATTGCAAAATCCCGATTTGACAAACCGGGGTTTGTCTGCTAAGATATGGAGGCTGCAACAAACGATGCAACGCATAAAAATAAAATGAAAAGAAGTAAAACGCCGTTCTGCGGCGTACCGTGCGGCCCGTTCAAAGAACCGTAATACGGCCCGCCGGCTTCGCTGCGGGCGAGGTTCCAAACTGTAAAAAGAGAGGAGTTGTTTCGTATTACTTCCCAAAACGCAGATTATATGCGCAATGCAACGGACAGCAGAGTGCGGGCGGTTTCGCCCCGCACCCTGGCGCTGGGCGCAATGGCCCTCTGTCTTCTGGCAACTTTGATGTTCACCACGGCCAGCCTTCGGCTGACCTATATCACCGACTCTGCCGGCGTGCGGCAGGTCATGTTCACCCCCGAGAGCGACCCCACCCGTCTGATGAGCCTGTCCGGCCTGGAAGCCGAGGAAGGGGACCGCATCTACTACACCGCCTTCGGCGGCAACCTGGCGACCCTGAACATTGAGCGGGCCTTCTCGGTCACCCTCGAGGTGGACGGCGCCGAGCAGACCATCCGGATGGCCTTCGGCACCGTGGCCGACGCGCTGGAAAAGGCCGGCGTGGTGCTGGGCCCCGACGACTACACGGTGCCCTCTCTGGACTCCTTCGTCACGGTGGGCAGCAAGATCGAGGTCCACCGGGTGGAGTACGTTGAGACCACCGAGTACCAGACCATCCCCTATGAAACCGAGTATATTTATACCAGCCTGTACTACCGCGACACCGACCGCGCCACCACCGTCCAGAGCGGCAGCAACGGCGAGTGCGTCATCACCAGCCAGGAGCGCTGGGTCAACGGCGAGCTGGAAAACAGCACCGTCGTGGATGTGACCACCACCGTCGAGCCCCGGGACAGCATCATCAAGGTGTACGGCGAGGGTGCGCCCGTCTCCCCGCTGACCGGGCCGGACGGCACCACCAACCCGCCCACCTCCTACAGCCGGGTGCTGAACGGCAAGGCCACCGGCTACTACGCCAAGAGCGGCAAGGGTTCCTCCGGGCTGGGCCTGGGCTACGGCACCGTCGCGGTGGACCCGGATATCATCCCCTACGGCACGCTGCTGTATATCGCGTCGCCGGACGGCAAGTTCGTCTACGGCTACGCCCTCGCCACCGATACCGGCATCGCCCTTCAGGACGGCCGGGTTCTGGTGGACCTGTTCTATGAAACCTATGCGGAGTCCGTCATCAACGGCGCCATCAACGTCAACGTCTATGTGGTAGGCTGAGCGCTTTCCCACCGGGACGATGCAGCACAGAAGATTCCCCCGCCTCTGTTCGGAAATCGAACGGAGACGGGGGACTTTTTTGTCGGCAGAGGCGGCTGATGGGTCGAGAACGTACACAAAATCTGTCAAATTTTGTTAAAATTAACGGTTTGAGCATTTTAAATGAAAAACAATGGTGCAGTTTTTCCAGAAAGCCCTTGAAAAAATCTTTGAAATTATTTAATATAAGAGAGTAAAACGTGCGGGCGGGTGTAGCGCACGCAGGGAGGAGCTGCATTTATGAAACCGATTGAGGAAAAGATTCGGGATAATACGGCGGATCTGCCGGTGTATCTTTATAAGCAGGGGAATAACTGCGAGGCATACCGGTTTTTTGGCGCTCATCAGATGGAGCGTGCCGGAGAGTCGGGCGTGGTGTTCCGGGTCTGGGCTCCGCACGCGACAGCCATCAGCGTGGTGGGCGATTTCAACAGCTGGAAGCCGGGCAGCCACCCGATGAAGAAGATCGACGGGGATTCCATCTGGGAGCTGTTCATCCCCGGCATTCAGGAATTCGACGTCTATAAATACTGCGTGACGACCCGCGGGGGGGATCTGGTCTTCAAGGCGGACCCCTACGCCTTCCATACCGAGATGCGGCCCTCCAACGGCAGCAAGGTCTACGGCCTCGACAAGATCGACGGCTTTGTCTGGCACGACGACCAGTGGCAGGCCGCCCAGAAGACCAAGGACACCCTCAACGGCCCCATGAACATCTACGAGATGCACGCGGGCAGCTGGAAGATGCAGGAGGGGGACAAACCCTACAACTACGCCCAGCTGGCGGACCTGCTGATTCCCTACATCCAGGAGATGGGCTATACCCACGTCGAGCTGCTGCCCCTGATGGAGCACCCCTTCGACGGCAGCTGGGGCTATCAGGTGTCGGGCTACTTCGCCCCCACCAGCCGCTACGGCACCCCCACCGACCTGATGACCCTGGTGGACAAGCTCCATCAGGCCGGCATCGGCGTCATTATGGACTGGGTGCCCGCCCATTTCCCCAAGGACCAGTTCGGCCTGTATATGTTCGACGGCGAGCCCTGCTATGAGGACCCCAACCCCCGCCGGGGCGAGCACAAGGAATGGGGCACCATGGTCTTTGACTTCGGCCGGAAGGAAGTGCAGAGCTTCCTGATTTCCAGCGCCCTGTTCTGGCTGGAGAAATACCACATCGACGGCCTGCGGGTGGACGCGGTGGCCTCCATGCTCTATCTGGACTACAACCGCCGGGACGGCGAGTGGGAAGCCAACAAGGACGGCGGCAAGGAGAATCTGGAGGCTGTGGCCTTCCTCCGCCAGCTGAACAGCACCGTTCTGGGCCGCCACCCCGAAAAATACATGATCGCGGAAGAATCCACCGCCTGGCCCATGGTCACCAAGCCTGCCTCGGACGGCGGCCTCGGCTTCAACTTCAAGTGGAATATGGGCTGGATGAACGATATGCTCAACTACATGAAGACCGACCCGCTCTTCCGCTCGGGCAACCACAATAAAGTCACCTTCAGCTTCTTCTATGCTTTCAGCGAGAACTTCGTCCTGCCCATCAGCCACGACGAGGTGGTCCACGGCAAGTGCAGCCTCATCAACAAGATGCCGGGGGACTACGAGGCGAAGTTCGCAAACCTGCGCACCTTCTACGGGTACATGATGGCCCACCCCGGCAAGAAGCTGCTGTTCATGGGCCAGGAGTTCGGCCAGTTCGCCGAATGGAACGAGGCCAAGCCTCTGGACTGGGGCCTGCTGGAATACGACAAGCACAAGGAGCTTCAGCTCTACGTCAAGACCCTGAACCAGTTCTATAAGGACCACCCCGCCTTCTGGCAGGTGGATTACAGCTGGGAGGGCTTCCAGTGGATCGTCCCGGACGATTTCCAGCAGAGCGTGGTGGCTTTCCTGCGCAAAGACATCGGCGGCAAGCAGATTCTGGTGGTCTGCAACTTCAACCCCGTCCTGCGGGAGAAGTACTCCATGGGCGCCCCGGTGTCCGGTACATACAAAGAGATTCTGAACAGCGACGACGTGGCCTTCGGCGGCGCGGGCACCGTCCACAACAAGAGCGTCCGCAGCAAGAAAAAGCCCATGCACGGCTTTGAGCAGAGCATCACGCTGGCCCTGCCGCCCATGAGCACCCTGTATTTTGAAGTTCCGGCCAAGCGGGCCGCCCGCAAGGCAGCCGGAACGGAGGAAAAGGCCGCAGCCAAAAAGCCCGCCGCCAAACGTACGGCCGGCGCTGCAAAGGCGGACGGCTCCACCGGGACCAAAAAGGCCCCGGCCAAACGCGCCCGCAAGCCCAAAGAGGACAAGCCCGCCGAATGACGGACCCCGCGAGGGTTTTGCAACATTGACTTTCGTTTCCGCGAAGCGTCGGGACCTGCCGCGCGGGCCAGGAAACGTAAAAAGGGGAGAATAAATTATGGCAAAAGAAATTGTGGCAATGATCCTTGCCGGCGGCCGTGGCTCGCGTCTGTACGCGCTGACACAGAAGACGGCAAAACCGGCGGTGTCCTTCGGCGGCAAGTACCGCATCGTGGACTTCCCGCTGTCCAACTGCGTGAACTCCGGCATCGACACCGTGGGAATCGCAACCCAGTACCAGCCCCAGAAGCTGAACGAGTACATCGGCAACGGCCAGCCCTGGGACCTCGACCGCCTGTACGGCGGCGTCCACACCCTGCCCCCCTATGAGCAGGCCAAGGGCACCGACTGGTACAAGGGCACGGCCAACGCCATCTACCAGAACATCAGCTTCATCGACAGCTATGACCCCCAGTACGTCATCATCCTGTCGGGCGACCAGATCTGCAAGCAGGACTATGCAGACTTCCTGCGCTTCCACAAGGAAAAGGGCGCCGATTTCTCGGTGGCCGTCATGGAAGTGGACTGGAAGGAAGCCTCCCGCTTCGGCCTGATGGTCGCGGATGAGAACGACCAGATCACCGAATTCCAGGAGAAGCCCCCGGTGCCCAAGTCCAACCTCGCTTCCATGGGCATCTACCTCTTCAACTGGGACACCCTGAAGAAGTACCTCGAGGAGGATGAGGCAGACCCCAACTCCAAGAACGACTTCGGCATGAACATCATCCCCGCTCTGCTGCGGGATGGCCGCAAGATGTACGCCTACCGCTTCGCGGGCTACTGGCGGGACGTCGGCACCATCGACAGCCTGTGGGAAGCCAACATGGAGGTTCTGGACCCCGAGAACTCCGGCATTGACATCTTCGACGAGAAGTGGAAGATTTACAGCCGCAACCCGGTCCTGCCTGCCCAGAAGATCGGCCCCCGCGCGGTGGTGGAGAACTCTCTGGTCACCGAAGGCTGCAAGATCTACGGCATCGTCAAGCACTCTGTGCTGAGCGCAGGCGTCGTCGTGGAAGAAGGCGCTACCGTTGAGGACGCCGTCCTGATGGATGGCGCCGTCGTCAAGGCGGGCGCCGTGGTCAAGCGCTGCATCCTGGCGGAAGACGTCGTGGTGGGCGCAGGCGCTGTCGTCGGCGGCGAGGGCAGCATCGCGCATGTGGGGACCGGCCTCACCATTGGCGCAGGCGCAACCGTCAAAGAGGGCGCCAAAGTA
Source organism: Candidatus Faecalibacterium intestinavium (assembly GCA_018883885.1). Taxonomy (GTDB): domain Bacteria; phylum Bacillota; class Clostridia; order Oscillospirales; family Ruminococcaceae; genus Faecalibacterium; species Faecalibacterium intestinavium. Next base: position 5,736 of record JAHLFH010000020.1, read on the forward strand.
TTTGAATCCGTCAAGGAGGGTGAGGAAGTATGCTGAGCCAGAACAACAATACGTTGGGCATCATTTTCCCCAACAGCTATGATAACACCGTGCCTGAGCTGGTGACCGAGCGCGCCATGGCCTCGATCCCCTTTGCAGGCCGTTACCGCATGGTGGACTTTATCCTGTCCAGCATGACCAACTGCGGCATTTCCAATGTGTCCATCGTGGTGCGGAAGAATTACCACTCCCTGATGGACCATCTGGGCACCGGCCGCGCATGGGATATGGCCCGCCGTCTGGGCGGCCTGAACATCGTGCCTCCCTTCGCGGAGAAGGGCGTCCGGATCTACTCCGGCCGTGTGGAGGCGCTGGCTTCCATCCTGGGCTTCCTGGAGCACCAGAAGGAGCGCTATGTGGTGATGTGCGACGCAAACATCGCCATCAACTACGACTTCAACGCCCTGCTGGCCGCCCATCAGGCCAGCGGCGCAGACGTGACGCTGGCATACCAGAAGATTGAGATCCCCGAGGGCCGCAAGAACGACAACTACACCCTGACCATCGACGAGGATGGCCGGGTCACCGAGCTGCTGCTCAACGACTACCGCCCCGGCGTCCAGAATCTGGACCTGAACATCTATGTTCTGGAGCGGGAGACCCTCATCAAGCTGGTCAAGGACGCCACCGCCCGGGGCCTGATCTACTTTGAGCGGGATATTCTGGCCCACAACGTCAACATCCTGAACATCCACGCCGTGGAGTACACCGGCTATGTGGCCCATGTCTGCGACATGAAGAGCTACTTCGACGAGAACATGAAGCTGATCCACGAGGAAAATCTGGACGCGCTGTTCCCGAAGGAGAGCCCGGTCTACACCAAGACCCGCGACGACAACCCAACCCGCTATGTGTCCGGTTCCACCGTCACCAGCTCCCTCATCGCCGACGGCTGCACCATCGAGGGCACCGTCCAGAACTGCGTGCTTTTCCGCGGCGTCAAGGTCAAGAAGGGCGCTGTGGTCAAGAACTGCGTCCTGATGCAGGATACGGTGGTGGAGCCCGGCGCAGAGCTTTCCTGCGTTGTCACCGACAAGAACGTCAAGATCACGGCGGGCAAGAAGCTCTCGGGCACCGACAGCTTCCCCATCTATGTGCAGAAGAACCACACCGTCTGATCTCAGCTGACAAAGCAGGGGCGGCTTTCTCCCCGGCAGCCCTTTCAGTGGGGGCGGGGGCTGCTCGCCTCCGCCCCCCTGTTTTTTCGGGACGGCGTCCGGGGAGGAACCTTTATTTACCAAGAAGGAGGAAAATATCTTATGAGAATCCTTTACGCGACACCGGAAGCGACTCCCTATGCAAAAACCGGCGGTCTGGCCGATGTGGCAGGCTCTCTGCCCCAGGCCCTGGTCCAGGACGGCGTTGACGCCCGGGTCATCATGCCGCTGTACGGCGACATCCAGATCCGCGACCAGCTGACCTATGTCACCAACTACTCGGTCCCGGTGGGCTGGCGCAGCCAGTACTGCGGCCTCTTTACCGCCAACTACAACGGCGTGACCTATTACTTCATCGACAACGAGTACTACTTCCGCCGCAAGGGCCTGTACGGCTTCTACGACGACGGCGAGCGGTTCGCCTTCTTCTCCCGCGCGGTGCTGGAGACCCTGTTCTACATCGACTTCACCCCCGATATCATCAACTGCAACGACTGGCAGACCGCTCTGGTGCCCGTCTACCTGAACCTGTACTACCGTCATCTGGACAAGTTCAACCGGATCAAGACCATCTTCACCATCCACAACATCGCCTATCAGGGCAAGTATGGCACCGAGATTCTGGAGGACACCTGCGGCATCGGCCAGCGCGACCAGCATATTCTGGAGTACGACGGCTGCGCCAACTTCATGAAGGGCGCCTTTGAGACGGCGGACAAGATCACCACCGTCAGCCCCACCTACGCGCAGGAGATTCTGGACCCCTGGTTCAGCTACGGTCTGGACGCCCTGCTGCGGGACAAGCAGTACAAGCTCTGCGGCATCCTGAACGGCATCGACATGGACGCCAACAACCCCGCCACCGACCCGATGATCCCCTACAATTACAGCGTCGAGAACTTCCGCGAGGGCAAGGCCGCCTGCAAGGCCGCCCTTCAGGATCAGTTCGGCCTCCACAAGGACGGCAGCCCGGTCTTCAGCATGATCAGCCGTCTGGTGGGCATGAAGGGCTTCGATCTGGTCCAGAGCGTGGCCGACGGCCTGGTGGAGCAGGGCATCGAGCTGATTATCCTGGGCACCGGCGAGAGCCAGTACGAGGCCTTCTTCTCCGATCTGGCCGCCCGTCACCCGGGCCGCGTGGGCACCTACATCGGCTTCAACATCGGTCTGGCCCAGCAGATCTACGCGGGCTCCGACGTCTTTGTGATGCCTTCCAAGAGCGAGCCCTGCGGTCTGGCCCAGATGGTGGCCTGCCGCTACGGCACGCCTCCGGTGGTCCGCGAGACCGGCGGCCTGCGGGACTCCATCAAGGACTCCTCCCTGGGCCAGGGCAACGGCTTCACCTTTGCCGGGTACAGCGCCCACGAGCTGTACGACGCGTGCTGCCGCGCCAACGCCGCTTACTACAACAAGGAGAACTGGGAGAAGCTGGTGGAGTACGCCATGAACTGCGACTTCAGCTGGAGCGTCTCGGCCAAGAGCTACGAAGGCCTGTACAACGAGACCGCGAACCTCTGGTAAGCGACTGCACTCCTTTATAAAGAAATCCCTGTGAAGGGGCTGCTGCATAATAACTCCGATTCAAAAACAAACTGAATAACGACAAAAATCCGCCGTTCCTTGCTGATTTTGGCAGCTTGAAACGGCGGATTATTTTTTGTATTTTTCAGATATTCAGGAAATCAAAAATTTTTCGGGGT
>JAHLFH010000139.1 GCA_018883885.1 Candidatus Faecalibacterium intestinavium
CCGCTGGACGGCCCGCCGCCCCTCGGCCGGGACCAGCAGGGGGATCAGGTCCTCCCGGTGGGTCAGCTTGAGGGCCTTGATGACCTTCTCGGCGTTCCGGGGCTCATAATACTGGAGCAGCGCCCGCTGAAGGGCCTTGCCCTCGGCGGTCTTTTCCACAAAGACCGGCTTGAGGGTGTAAGGGTCGAGGCCGGTATAGAACATACAGGTGCTGACGGTGCCCGGAGTGGGGTAAAAATCCTGCACCTGTTCGGGCCGCATATGGTTTTTATAGAGATATTCGGCCAGATAGACGGCGTCCTTGAGGGTGCTGCCCGGGTGGCTGGACATCAGGTAGGGCACAAGGTACTGCTTCTTCCCCGCCTTTTTGCTCAGCTCATAGAACTTGTCCTTGAATTTATTGAAGGTCTCGATGGGGGGCTTGCCCATATAGGCCAGGGTGTTGGGGGCGCAGTGCTCGGGGGCCACCTTGAGCTGGCCCGAGACGTGATGCTCCACCAGCTCCTTGAAGAAGGTTTCGTCGGGGTCGGCCATCAGGTAATCGAACCGGATGCCGCTGCGGACGAACACCTTTTTGACCCCGGGCAGCTCCCGCACCCGGCGCAGGATGTTCAGGTAATCCTTGTGGTCCACGATCAGGTGGGAGCAGGCCGAGGGGGCCAGACAGTGCTTGCCGCCGCTGCACATCCCCCGGAGCATCTGCTCCCGGCAGGAGGGGAAGCGGAAGTTGGCGGTGGGGCCGCCCACGTCGTGGATATAGCCCTTGAAGTCCGGCTCATGGGTCATCCGCTCGGCCTCGGCCACGATGCTGTCGGCGCTGCGGCTGGTGACCCGGCGGCCCTGATGGAGCTGGATGGCGCAGAAGTTGCACCCGCCGAAGCAGCCCCGGTTCTGGATGATGGAAAACTGCACCTCCCGGATGGCCGGCACGCCCCCCACCGCCTCATAGATGGGGTGGTAGCGGCGGGTATAGGGCAGGGCGTAGACCTTGTCCAGCTCCCAGCGGACCAGCGGCTTTGCGGGGATATTCTGGACGAGGTATTTCTCGCTCTGCTTCTGGACGATGATCTGGCCGCTGACCACGTCCTGATTGTCCATCTGGATGCGGCAGGCCTTGGCGTAGGCCACTTTGTCCGAGGCCACTTTTTTGAAGCCCGCGCACTCCACATACCGGGCGGGCAGGTGGTCGAAGTCGGTGAGATAGCAGGTGCCGTTCACGTCGGTGATGGTCCCGATGGGTTCCCCGGCGGCGAGGCGGCGGGCGATTTCCACCGTCTGATGCTCCCCCATCCCGAAGCTGATGAGGTCGGCCCCCGAATCCTCGGCGATGCTGGGCAGGACGGTGTCCAGCCAGTAATCGTAGTGGGCGAACCGCCGCAGCGAGGCCTCCAGGCCGCCCAGAATCACGGGCAGGTCGGGGTAGGCCTGTTTGGCCAGCCGGGTGTAGACGGTGGCGCTCCGGTCGGGGCGGGCCCCCGCCTTGCCGCCGGGGGAGTATTCGTCCTCGGCCCGGGCGATCTTGGCCACCGAATAATGGCTGACCATGCTGTCCACGTTGCCGCCGCCGATGAAAAAGCCGTATTTGGGCCTGCCGAACCGCTTGAAGTCCTCACAGTCGGTGTACCGGGGCTGGGCCAGCACGCCCACCCGGTAGCCCTCGGCCTCCAGAATCCGGCTGATGATGGCGGTGCCGAAGCTGGGGTGGTCGACGTAGGCGTCGCCCCCCACCACGACAAAATCCAGCTGGTCCCAGCCGCGCTGTTCCATGTCCGCGCGGCAGATGGGCAGGAAGTCGCCGCAGGCCGGGGAATGTTGGGTGTTCTGTTCTGTCATAGGTCTTTCCTCTTTTTATCTCCTCGGGGTGATTCAAAGTCCCGACGCGCCGTCGGGCTGGTTCATATTCATTTCCAGCCACTGCTGGCGGCTGATGAGGACGGCCCGGGGCTTTGCGCCCTCGTAGGGGCCGATGATCCCCTTCTGTTCCATCTCGTCCATAATCCGCGCCGCCCGGGCGTAGCCCAGCTTGCACCGGCGCTGGAGCAGGCTGGTGGACGCCTGGCCCGCGTCGATGACCACCTCCACGGCCTGCTTGAGCATCGGGTCGCCGCCCTCGTCCTCCTCGTCGCCGCCGGAGTCCTTGCCGCCCTTCTCCTGAATGGTGTGCTTTTCCATGGCCTCGATCATGGCCTCGTCATACTGGGCCGCGCCGCCCGCCTTGATGAAATCCAGCACCCGGGTGATTTCCTCGTCCTTGACGTAGGTGCCCTGAATCCGGATGGGCTTGGGCGCTCCCACCGGCATGAACAGCATATCGCCCATGCCCAGCAGCTTTTCGGCCCCCGCGCCGTCCAGAATGGTCCGGCTGTCCACCTGGCTGGACACCGCGAAGGCGATCCGGCTGGGGATGTTGGCCTTGATCAGGCCGGTGATGACGTCCACGCTGGGGCGCTGGGTGGCCACAATCAGATGCATCCCGGCGGCCCGGGCCTTCTGGGCAATCCGGCAGATGGAGTCCTCCACGTCCTTGCCCACCACCATCATCAGGTCGGCCAGCTCGTCGATGATGATGGCAATGTAGGGCAGCTTTTCCAGCATGGGGTCGGTGGCCGCCAGCTTGTTGAAGGTCTTGATGTCCCGGACGTTGTTGTCCGCAAAGAGGCGGTACCGCCGCTCCATCTCGGCCACGGCGGACCCCAGCGCCCCCGCGGCCTTCCGCGGCTCGGTGATGACCGGCATCAGCAGATGGGGGATGCCGTTGTATTCCGCCAGCTCCACCACCTTGGGGTCAATCAGAATCAGCTTCACGTCCTCGGGGCTGGAGCGGTAGAGGACGCTCATGATGATGCTGTTGACGCAGACCGATTTGCCGCTGCCGGTGCTGCCCGCGATCAGCAGGTGGGGCATCTTGCACAGGTCGGCCACCTGGGCCACGCCCGCGATGTCCTTGCCCAGAGCGATGGTCAGGGGGGAGGCCATATGCATGAAGCTCTGGCTTTCCAGAATGCTCCGGATGCTGACGGCGGTCTTTTTCCGGTTGGGAACCTCGATGCCCACGGCGGGCTTGCCCGGGATGGGGGCTTCCATCCGGATGTCGGCGACGGCCAGGTTCAGGGCCAGATCGTCGGCCAGCGAGGTAATCCGGCTGATCTTGACGCCCGCCATGGGCTGGACCTCATACCGGGTGACCGAGGGCCCCCGGGAGATATCCAGCACCCGGGTTTTCACCCCGAAGCTCTCGAGGGTGTCCACCAGCTTCTGGGCGTTGGCCTTGAGCTCGGCCTGGGCGCTCTCGTCCTGTTCCTCTTTTGGGGGGTCAAACAGCTCGACCGAGGGGTATTGATAGGGCCGGGCCGAGGGTTCCTCCGGCTCGTCGGGGATGGGGGCCGCCGCGGCGGCTTCCTCCGAGGCCTGGGGTTTTTCCATGGCCGCCGCCACAAGGGAGTTGATGTCCCCGGCGTCCTCCGGCTCCGCGGTGATCCGAATCCATCCGTCCTCGTCCGGCTCGCTGCGGAAGGCCGCGGCGTTCTCGGCGCTCACCCGGGCGGGCTGGGCCGCCGGTTCCGGCGCGGGCTGCGCTTCATCGTCCGGCTCGAGAATAAGCTCCATCTCCTGCTCCGTCCCGGGCGTCTGCGGCGTATCCGATTCTGCGGCAGGCCGGAAGGCCTCCGGGCGGAGGGCTTCCAGCCCGAAGGTGCCGCCCGGGCCGATTTCAATGGCTTCCTCCGTCGCCGGTTCCGGCGCAGCCGGGGCCGCGTCCGGCCCAAGGTCGATGTCAAAGGAGGCGCGGAACCGGGGCGCTTCGGTCACCGGCTTTGCGGTCCGGACAGGGGGTTCTTCTTCCTCGCCGGGGGTTTCCTCGTCCTCCCGGGGCAGCCGTCCCCGGCCCAGAATCCCGCTCAGCCAGCCGGGCATCCCAAACCGCAGCCCCGCCGGGGCGGCTTCTTCCTCGTATTCTTCCGCTTCGGCTTCTTCCGCCAGCCGGGCGGCTTCTTCCTCCGCCTGCATTGCCAGCTTCTCGGCCCGGCGCTCCGCCTGCCGGACCCGGCTTTCCTCATAGACGGCCACGCCCTTTTCCCGGACGCCGCCGAACACCCAGCCCAGCCACTGCCACACATCCGCCGGGGTCAGGTCAAAAATGTAAAAACTGACGCAGGCAGCCAGCGCCAGCATGACAAGGTTTGCCGCCGGGCGGCCGCAGAGGGCCAGCAGGGTCCCCCCCAGCACAGCCCCCAGTGCGCCGCCGCTGATCCAGGCGGTATATCCGTTTTGGTAGCAGGCCGCCGCCACCTGCCCCGCCGTCAGCCCCTGAGCCGGGATGTCCGAAAAGACGATGACCGTCCCGCTGACAAAGAGCATCCCCAGAAAGAGCTTCGCGATCCGGGGGGCCAGAGGCTCCCGCCGGGCCAGAAGGACCGCCAGATAACAGACGGCCACCCCCAGAATCAGGCTGCAGCAGCCGAACATTCCAAACAGGGCGGTGTGGGCGGCCCGCCAGACCGATTCCCCCTCCACAAAGGCGATGAGCAGCAGCAGTATCCCCCCGAACAGGGTCACGCTGCTGGCCAATATCCGGTCCCGGGTTTCCCGGCGGGCCTTTGCGCTGCCGTGGCGGGAGCGGGCGTTTCGTTTTCGTGTTGCCATAGTTTTCCTACCTGTGTTCCCATAAGATTTGCCATTATTTTATTGTATCACGACCCGGACAAAATGGCAAACCATGGCGCTTTGGCAAAACCTTTCCCCCGCCCCGGCGGGCGGCCCCCTTTTTCAGTCTTTTCCGGCTTCTTCGCCGGGCTTTTCCCCGCCCCTTTTTTCGATTTCCCGGTACAGCCACTGGAGCGCGTCGGACAGGCCTCCCAGCTCGTCGATCAGCTTTTCCCGGACGGCGTGGCGGCCGTCCAGCACGGTGCCCATATCCATCACCAGCTCCCCGGTGTGGAGCATCAGCTCGGTGAACCGTTTTTCGCTCATGCCGCTGTGGCGGGCCACAAAGCCGGTGATCCGCTCCTGCATCTGCTCAAACCAGCGCATGGTCTGGGGCACCCCGAGAATCATCCCCGAATGGCGGACCGGGTGGACGGTCATGGTGGCGGTGGGAACGATAAAGCTCCGCTGGGCCGAGACCGCCAGCGGGATGCCGATGGAGTGGCCGCCCCCCAGCACCAGCGTCGCGCAGGGCTTCGAGATGCTGGCGATCAGCTCCGCAAGGGCCAGCCCGGCCTCCACATCGCCCCCCACCGTGTTCAGCAGCACCAGCAGCCCCTCGATCCGGGGGTCCTCCTGAACCGCCACCAGCTGGGGGATGACGTGCTCGTATTTGGTGGTTTTCTGGCCCTGGGGCGCTTCCACATGGCCCTCGATCTGCCCGATCACGGTCAGGCAGTGGATGGCGTGGGGGCCCCGGGTACACAGCACCGAGCCAAAATCCTCGATTTCTTCCTTTTCCAGCCGCGCGGCCTCCACCGCTTCGGACGCCGGGGCGTCGTTTTTCTGCTGATTCATGGCGTTCTGCCTCCTTTTTTCTCCGCTCTTGTCAGCTTTCCCGGCCCGGGGGGCAAATATCCGCTTGAAATTTTCTTAACAATCTTTCCGGAAGATTTGACTTTCGTCCCAAAAGATATATACTTAAAAGTAACATTCTCTTTTTTCACTTCACTGCTGCCGCAACAGAAGGAGATTATCTATGACCACGCCGAGCAAAGCCTCCCTTCCCGTCATCAAGCGCCTGCCCAAGTATTACCGCTACCTCCGGGGCCTCAAGGAAACCGGAGTCACCAGCATTTCCTCCCGTGAGCTTGCCGCCCAGCTGGGCACCACCGCCTCCCAGGTCCGGCAGGACTTCAACTGCATCGGAGACGTGAACGGGCGGCAGGGCATCGGCTATTCGGTAGACAATCTGCTCTCCATTCTGGAAAGCCTGCTCTTCGGCGACGGCGAGCGGCTGCCCGCCATCCTGATCGGCTGCGGCCGTCTGGGCAAGGCGGTCAGCCGGTTCATCACCACCAACACCAACGGCTATACCCTGATCGCCGCCTTTGACGTCAGCCCCGACGAGGTGGGCAAGACCATCAGCGGCATCCAGATCCGCCCCATCGACGAGCTGGAAGCCTTCTGCACCGAGCATCACCCCCAGGTGGCGGTTCTCTGCGTGCCGCGGGAAGGGGCCGAGCAGGTCAGCGGGCGGCTGGTGGATCTGGGCATCCAGGGCTTCTGGAACTTCTCTCACTACGACCTGTCGGTGTCCTACCCCTCGGTCATCGTGGAGAACGTCCATCTGGGCGACAGCCTGATGAGCCTGGGCTTCCGGCTGCGCAATCAGGACTGAGAGGGCGCGGATGGCAAAACTGTATTTTCGCTACGGCGCCATGAACAGCGGCAAGAGCACCGCCCTGATGCAGGTGGCCTACAACTACGAGGAACAGGGGATGCGGGTTCTCATCCTCAAGCCTCAGATCGACACCAAAGGCGGCGGCGAGCTGGTCAGCCGTCTGGGCGTCCGGCGGAAGGTCGATCTTCTCATCGGGCCGGAGGCGGACGTCTTTGCCGCCGTGGAGGCCGACCGGGCCGCCCACGCCGCGCCTCTGGCCTGCGTCCTCTGCGACGAAAGCCAGTTCTTCACCCCCCGGCAGGCCGAACAGCTTTTCCGGGTGACCGTCGATTTAAACGTCCCGGTCATCTGCTACGGCCTGCGGACCGACTTCTCCCTCCGGGGCTTCCCGGGCGCCACCCGCCTTCTGGAGCTGGCCCACACCATCGAGGAGATGAAAACCATCTGCACCTGCGGCCGCAAGGCCACCTGCAACGTCCGGAAGGTGGGCGGGCAGTTCGTCTTTGAAGGGGAACAGGTGGCCATTGATATGCAGAACGACGTCCAATACGTCAGTATGTGCCCCCAGTGCTATTTCCGGGAGCGGGCCGCGTTCTACGCCCGCCGCGCCTGCCATTCCAAATAAAAAGCAAATATTAGAGCAATCCCAAAACTGCAAATGCCGGGCACAGGTGACATCAGTTCCTCCAGTTTCAGGTTCGGAAAAGCCCGTGTCTTTTCATTTTAAACCCACCCACCCTCCCATTATCGGAACCTGGGGCTTTTGCTCTCTTGCGCTTAGCCAATATTTGCGGCGGGTCTGACGCCCTTGCAAATATTGGAGCGCGGCGCCAACAACAGCTTCCTCCCTCTGCCGCCGGCAGCGGTCGCTGTTGTTGCCCCAGACCCC
>JAHLFH010000140.1 GCA_018883885.1 Candidatus Faecalibacterium intestinavium
AAAGTGCTGACCAGCAAGTACGCCGGTACCGAAGTCAAAGTGGATGGTGAGGAATGCACCATCGTCCGCCAGAGCGACATTCTCGCTGTCGTGGAAGAATAAAAATCTGAACTTACCGCATTGCTGAACAACGAAAAGGAGATAATGCTCTATGGCTAAACAGATTAAACAGGGCGCTGAGGCTCGTAAGGCTCTTTGCGCCGGTATCGATCAACTCGCTGATACTGTTAAGGTTACGCTGGGCCCCAAAGGCCGGAATGTGGTGCTGGCCAAGAAGTTTGGCAGCCCGCTGATCACCAACGACGGTGTGACCATCGCCAAGGAGATCGAGCTGAAGGATGCCTTCGAAAATATGGGCGCGCAGCTGGTTCGCGAAGTGGCCACCAAGACCAACGACGCTGCCGGTGACGGCACCACCACTGCAACGGTTCTGGCGCAGGCTTTGGTCACCGAGGGTATGAAGAATGTTACCGCCGGTGCCAACCCCATGGACATCAAGCGCGGCATGCAGAAGGCCATCGGCGCTGCTGTGGAAGCTGTCAAGGCCCACAGCCAGAAGGTCAACGGCACCAAGGACATCGCCCGTGTCGGCACCGTCTCCGCCGGCGACGCCGAGATCGGCCAGCTGATCGCCGACGCGATGGAGAAAGTCACCGCCGACGGCGTCATCACCATCGAGGAGAACAAGACCACCGCCGAGACCTATAACGAGATCGTGGAAGGTATGCAGTTCGACCGCGGCTACCTGACCCCCTATATGGTCACCGACACCGAGAAGATGGAGGCCGTCCTGGACGACGCCGCCGTCCTCATCACCGATAAAAAGATCAGCGTCATTCAGGATCTGCTGCCCCTGCTGGAGCAGGTGGTCCAGAACGGCATGAAGCTGCTGATTGTGGCCGAGGACATCGAGGGCGAGGCTCTGTCCACCCTGATTGTCAACCGTCTGCGCGGCACCTTCACCGTCGTGGCGGTCAAGGCCCCCGGCTTCGGCGACCGCCGCAAGGAGATGCTCCAGGATATCGCCATCCTGACCGGCGGCCAGGTCATTTCTTCCGATCTGGGCTATGAGCTGAAGGACGCCAACATCTCGATGCTGGGCCACGCCCGTCAGGTCAAGGTCACCAAGGAGACCACCACCATCGTGGGCGGCTATGGCGACAAGGAAGCCATCAGCGCCCGCGTGGGCCAGATCCGCAACCAGATCGAAGTTGCCACCAGCGACTTTGACCGCGAGAAGCTGCAGGAGCGTCTGGCCAAGCTGGCCGGCGGCGTGGCCGTCATCAAGGTCGGCGCTGCCACCGAGGTCGAGATGAAGGACAAGAAGCTCCGGATCGAGGACGCTCTGAACGCCACCAAGGCGGCTGTTCAGGAGGGCGTTGTCGCCGGCGGCGGCACCGCGCCCATCAACGCCATCCCCGCAGTCCGCGCTCTGTGCGATACGCTGGAAGGCGACGAGCGCACCGGCGCAAAGATCGTCCTGAAGGCTCTGGAAGCTCCGCTGCGCCAGATCGCAAAGAACGCCGGTCTGGAGGGCAGCGTCATCATCGACAAGATCGTCTCCGCCAACAAGCCCAACTACGGCTTTGACGCGCAGAACGAGGTCTACGTCGAGGATATGATTGCCGCAGGCATCGTCGATCCCACCAAGGTCACCCGTTCTGCTCTGGAAAACGCCGCTTCGGTGGCCGAGATGGTCCTGACTACCGAGAGTCTGGTGGCCGATCTGCCGGAACCCCCGGCTCCTCCTGCACCCGCAGGCGGCGACATGGGCATGGGCGGCATGTACTAAGCCGCAGCCCCCTTTTCTGAATCAAATCCTGTGCAAGGCGGGGTCCGTTTTGGGCCCTGCCTTTTTTGCGTGCCTTTTTGCGCATAGTACAGGCGGAACCGTCCCATACTCAGGACAGAGACTGAAAAGGGGGAGAAGCCCATGTCCATCCGTCGGGTCGCGGTTCTGTATGGCGGGCTGCTGCTGGCCTTTGCGGTGGTGGCCTGCCGCCTGTATCTCATGGCGGGAAATACCGCCTACGCATCCCGGGCCGCAGGGCAGAGCGAGGTCACGCTGGAGCTTCCGGCCTGGCGGGGGAATTTTTATGACTGCGACGGCCTGCCTCTGACCGGGCTTCAGGAGGAATATTATGCCCTCTGCCTGCCGGGGGAGGGCAGCTATGCCCGCCTGTATGACGTGGCCTCGGAGGAGGGGCAGGCGCTGCTCTACCAGAAGCGGAACTCCGCCGCGCCCTTTCTGCTCCGGCTGAGCCAGGACGTTTCCAGCCTGGGCGTCTATACGGTTCTGTCGCCCCGGCGGTACTGCACCATTCCCCTCTGCGTCCATCTGCTGGGCTATCTGGACGGGGAGGGGAACGGGGTCGCCGGGCTGGAAGCGGCGCTGGAATCGGTGCTGGCCGACGGAAAGGCGGCCCGCCTGCAATGCACGGTCACCGGGCAGGGACGGCTGGTGGATGGGACGGAACCGGTCTATACCCAGCCGGAAACCAGCGGTCTCGGCGTGAAGCTGACCATTTCCCGCGCCATCCAGCGGGGGGTGGAGGCGGTGGCCGCCGAAACCATGTCCACCGGCTGCATTCTGGTGCTGGATACGGCCACGGCCCAGGTCCGGGCCAGCGTCAGCCTGCCGGGTTATGACCCGGAGAACGTCTCGGACAGCCTGTCCGACCCGGACAGCCCGCTTCTGGACCGGACGCTCTGCGCCTATGCGGTGGGCTCGGTGTTCAAGCCGGTGCTGGCCGCCGCCGCGCTGGAAGAAGGGCAGACCGGCCTTGCCATAGATTGTCCGGGCTATACGCTGCTGGACGGCCAGGTCTACCGCTGCGCCTCGGGCGTCGCCCACGGAGAGACCGATCTGGCCGGGGCGCTGGAAAAAAGCTGCAACGGGTATTTTATCCGTCTGGGCCAGAGCCTTGGGGCGGAGAAGGTGCGGGAGATGGCCGCCCGGCTGGGATTCGGCCAGGCGGTTTATCTGGCGGGCGGGCTCCACGCCGCAGCGGGGGTCCTGCCGGAGACGGAGCAGCTTTCTTCCAGCGGCACACTGGCAAATTTCAGCTTTGGGCAGGGGGAGCTTCTGGCCACCCCGGTCCAGATCGCCGGGATGATGAACGCCATCGCGTCCGACGGAATCTACCGGACCCCCACCTTCCTTCTGGGGACGGTGGATGAAAAAACCGGCGTTCTGGTGGACAAACCCGCCCGTTCGGCCGCGGTGCAGCGGGCCTTCTCGGAGGACACCGCCGAGACCCTGCGGGCGCTGCTCTGCGGCGTGGTGGACGAGGGCACCGGCCGGGAGGCTGCGCCTGTGTATGAAACGGCAGGGGGCAAGACCGGTACCGCCCAGACCGGCCAGTTCACGGAGGAGGGGGAAGAAAAGATGAATCTCTGGTTTGCGGGGTTTTACCCGGCGGAACACCCGGCGTATACCGTTGTGGTCCTTCAGGACGGCCAGACGGACCCGGCTTTTTCCAGCGCAAAAATCTTCTCCAAAGTCTGCGAAGTGCTTTATCTGCTTGAGGAATGAGGAAAAACCTTGCTTTTTGCGCGGGTTTGTGCTACTATGTACTTGTATTTCTATGTGCGATTTCGGAATACTTTGAAGGAGCATAAAACGTATGACAGTGTATGAAATTGTGGGCGGCGTCATCCTGCTGGTCGTTGCCCTGATCATTGTAGTCCTCACTCTGCTGCAGCACACCCATGGCCAGGGGCTTTCCGGCGCCATCAACGGCAGCGCACAGGGCGGAAACACCGCGCGGCTGACCCCGGCGGATCAGATGCTGGCCAAGGTTACCAAGGTGGCCGGCGTGATCTTCTTTGTGGTGGCCATTGCTGCCTGCGTGCTGTCCAGCCGGATGGGCTGAGCTGCATGAGAGATAGCCCCGTCGCTTGAACGGGGCTGTTTTTGTGTCCGGGAGCCTCTGCCCGGGCGCCGGAAGGGCCGCGCCCCGTTGGATGGGCCGGCGTGGTTGGAAGGAGTAAATTGATAGCTATGGCATTACGAGATAAAATAGAGCATGCGATTCAGCAGCAGCCCTGCACCGTCGCGGACCTGAAAGCCCATTTTGGCGGAGACCGCGGCTCTGACCGGAAGGTCATGGAAGCGCTGGACGAGCTGGTGCGGGGGGCGGTGGTCTGCCAGCGGCAGGGCGTGTTTTTCACGGTGCGCTCCGGCCGGGCGGACAAGGCGCTGGTCTGCAATCTGGTCAAGCTGGGCAAGAACTTTGGCTTTGCCATGCTGGAGGACGGCGCCAGCGATATCTTCATCCCCGGGCGGTTTCTGCGCGGGGCCATGCCGGGGGACAAGGTTCTGGTGGAAAAGCTGGCCCATCCCCGGGTGGAGGGCAGCGATGAGGGCGAGATCCTCGCGGTGCTGGAACAGAAAAACAATCTGGTTGGCACAACCCGCCGGGTGGATGGGAAGCTGGTGTTTGTCCCCGACGACTGCCCGGCCATGACCATGACCATCATGCGGGACTGCGGGGGCGGCGCGAAGGACGGCGACAAGGTGGCCGTTGAAATCCTGAGCCGCGGCCCCCGGCACGACGGCCACCGGGTCGGCGTGGCGATGCGGTTCGGCAGCTCGGACGAGGCCAAACGCTGCGCCAAAGCCCTGCTCTATGCCCAGGACATCCGCAGCCGTTTCCCGGACCCCGTGCGGGATGAGGCCCGGAAGCTGGAGGGCGCGTCGATCCGGGAGGAGGAGATGCAGGGCCGGATGGACCTGCGGGCCCTGCCCATTTTTACCATTGACAGCGCCGAGACCAAGGATATCGACGACGCCATCAGCCTCAACGAGACCGCCGACGGCTTTGAGCTGGGGGTCCACATTGCGGACGTCTCCCACTATGTCAAGCCGGGGTCCGAGCTGGACAACGAGGCTTTCAGCCGCGCCACCAGCGTCTATTATGCCGATCAGGTGGTGCCCATGCTGCCCAAACAGCTCTCCAACGGCATTTGCAGCCTGAACGAGAAGGAGCTTCGGCTGGCGTTCTCCTGCCTGATGCGGCTGGACAAAAAGGGGAATCTGGTGGATTACCGCTTTGTCAAGTCGGTCATCTGCAGCCGGGTCAAGGGCGTTTACAGCGAGATCAACGCCCTGCTGGCCGGAACTGCCGACCCGGAGACCCAGGCCAAATATGTGGACGTGGCGGCCCAGCTGCCCGCCATGAAGGCCCTTTACAGCCTGCGGGCCGGCCTGCGCCGGGAGCGGGGCTGCATGGACATCGAGAGCGGGGAAGTCAAGCTGATTCTGGACGAGGACGGCCGCTGCATCGACGTCAAAAAGCGGGTGCAGGGCGAGAGCGAGGCCATGATCGAGGAATTCATGCTGCTGGCCAACCAGTGCGCGGCCCACTTCGCCCGAATCAAGCAGATCCCCTTCGTCTACCGCGTCCATGAAGAACCCAACAGCGAAAAGCTGGAGCGTCTCCACACCCTGCTCCAGGCCTGCGGCATCAACGATCACTTTGAAAAAGAGGTCCCGGTCCCCAAGGAGCTGAGCACGATTCTGGACGGCGCACGGGGCACCCCTTACGAGAAGATCATCCACACCGGGATGCTCCGCTGTATGTCCAAAGCGGAATACAAATCCGAACCCAAGGGCCACTATGGACTGGTGCTTCAGGATTACGCCCACTTTACCAGCCCCATCCGCCGCTATCCGGACCTTGCCATCCACCGCATCCTGACCGATCTTCTCTCCGGCACGGACAAGGAGACGCTGATCCTGCGCTACACCGATTTCGCAGAGCAGGTCAGCAAGCAGTCCAGCGCGCGGGAGGTCGTGGCCATGCAGATCGAGCGCAAGGCCGAGGACTGCTATAAGGCCGAGTATGCCCGCCGCCATCTGGGCGAGAGCTATGAGGGCCTGATTTCGGGGGTGACCCAGCGGGGGCTCTTTGTGGAGCTGTCCAACGGCGTGGAGGGCTTTGTGCCTGCCTCCAGCCTGACCCCCAGCGGCACCATGCTGACCGAGGGCATCCGGCTTTCCGACCCCGTCTCGGGCAAGACCTGGAGCCTGGGCGACGCCATGATGATTACCATCGTCCGTGCAGACGTCAACCTGGGCAAAATCGACTTTGAGGTCGCCACCCCCAAAGCCTAAACCATTCCATGCCCCTGCCGGACGCAGGGCCTACAGGACCGCCTCTGCCGGAAAGTTCCGGCGGGGGCGGTCTTTTGCGTTTGGCACGAAAAAATAAAATGCGAAGGAGAGCTGTTTTTTAAATTGCCTCTTGCCGGAAGG
Organism: Candidatus Faecalibacterium intestinavium; assembly: GCA_018883885.1. GTDB lineage: Bacteria > Bacillota > Clostridia > Oscillospirales > Ruminococcaceae > Faecalibacterium > Faecalibacterium intestinavium. The sequence goes on from JAHLFH010000140.1 coordinate 6,260, forward strand.
GCTGGGCTGTGTTATTACTAAAACAGTGATATTTGGCAGAATCTACTGCGTATCGCGGGTGTCTTTGGTATCGTTCTCATTCTGCTCTGATTGGTTCTGAAAAAGGAGGCTTACTTTATGAAACAGTTCATTTCCCGCCGCAGCTTCATGAAAGCCGCCGGAGTTTCCGCCGCCGCCATGGCGCTGGCAGCCGGTGTGGGCACACAGGCTGCGGACGCCTGCCTGCCTTTCCTCAAGAAAGCGCCGGTGACCATCCTCTACACCAACGACGTACATACCTACATCGACAACGCGTCCCCCGAGATGACCTATGCATCCGTCGCCGCCCTCAAGCAGAGCTATCAGGCCGCCGGGCAGGAGGTCCTGCTGGTGGACGCGGGCGACCATGTGCAGGGCACCGCCTACGGTTCGATGGACAAGGGCGCTTCCATCATCCAGCTGATGAACGCCGCGGGGTATGACCTGGCCACCTTCGGCAACCATGAGTTTGACTACGGCATGGACCGCGCCAAGGAGATTGTGGAAGAAGCCGATTTCCCCTACATCGCCTGCAACTTCATCGACCTTGAGACCAACAAAAAGGTCGTTCCGGCAATCCGGCGGTTCTTTGTGGGCGGGATGAGCATCGCGTTCGTCGGCGTGATGACCCCTGAAACCATTACCAAATCCACCCCGGCCTGCTTTATGGACGAGACCCAGAGCAAGTACCTTTATAACATCGAGGGCGGCGAAGACGGCCAGGCCCTGTATGATTCCGTTCAGAAGGCCATCAATCAGGCCCGCATCCTCTCAGACTATGTCATCGGTCTGGGCCACCTGGGCGTTGATGCGTCTTCTTCCCCCTGGACCAGCCGGGAAGTCATCGCCCACACCACCGGCTTTGACGCCTTCATCGACGGCCATTCCCACACCGAACTTCCCTATGAGGAGGTCAAGGACGCCTCGGGCAAGACCGTTGTCCTGACCCAGACCGGCAACTATCTGCAAAACATCGGCCGGATGACCCTCGGCACCGACGGCACCATCACGTCCGAGCTGATCTCCTCTTTTGACGGCAGGGACGGCACAGTGGAAGCCATGCAGGCAGACTGGATTGACAGCGTGGACGATATGCTGGGCGAGAAGATCGCCTATGCCGACATCAATTTCTACATCAACGACCCCAACAAGGGCAACCGTCTGATCCGCTCGGAGGAGACCAACCTCGGCGACTTTGTGGCCGACGGCATCTACTGCTATTTCAATGAGATTGAGGAGCTGAACTGCGACATCGCCATCATGAACGGCGGCGGCATCCGTGCGGACGAGTATGCAGGGTACTGGTCCTTCAAGACCTGCAAGGAGATCAGTCCCTTCGGCAACGTGGCCTGCCTGATGGAGGTCACGGGCCGTCAGATTCAGGACGCCCTGGAGTTCGGCGCACGGTATGCAGGCTCCGGCCAGGAGAACGGCGGCTTCCTTCAGGTGGCGGGCGCCAGCTATGAGATCCACACCAGCGTCCCGAACACGGTTCCCACCGACGAAAAGGGCGTCTGGGCCGGAAGCGCCACCGGAACCCCGCGGGTGCAGAACGTCCGGATCTACAACAAGCAGACCGGCGTGTATGAGCCGCTGGACCCCAACCGCACCTATGCGATGGCGGGCATGAACTACACCCTGCGGAACCTGGGCGACGGCTTTGCCATGTTTGACGGCGCAAAGCTCATCAAGGACTATGTCTCGGAGGACTATCTGGTCATGGCAAGCTATGCCATGATGTTCGGCGGCGTGGACGCGGAAGGGCTGGGCCATCTGAACTCGGCCAACAGCCCGCTGGCGGATTATCCCGGCTATCTGCTCCACTACGAAAATCCCCGGGGCGCAGGCCGGATCGTTCTGCGCTGAACGCAGGCGGTTTGAACGCTGTAATATACCGAAAAAACAGGGGCCGGGATGCAGCCGCATCCCGGCTTTTTCTGCGGGCGAGGCGCGTCCGCGGGAGAGTGGGGGAGAGAATTTTTTATGCAGCCTTCCTACGAGAAAACCATTCGGGCCTGCTTTGTGGGGTACATTGTGCAGGCCATCGTCAACAACTTTATTCCGCTGCTGTTTGTGACCTTTCAGGAGCGGTATGGCATTCCGCTGTCCCAGATTACCCTGCTGGTGGCCTTTAATTTCAGCGTCCAGCTGTTGGTGGACGGCCTTTCGGTCCGGTTTGTGGACCGGATCGGCTACCGTGCCTCGATGATTCTGGCGCATCTGGCGGCGGCTGCCGGGCTTGTGCTGCTGACGGTCCTGCCGGAGCGGCTGCCTTCGCCCTTTCCGGGAATCCTTTTGTCGGTCATGGTCTACGCCGTGGGCGGCGGGCTGATTGAAGTGGTGGTCAGCCCGGTGGTGGAGGCCTGCCCTTCGGACAACAAAGAGGCGGCCATGAGCCTGCTCCACTCCTTTTACTGCTGGGGCCATGTGGGGGTGGTGCTTCTTTCGACGGTCTTTTTCCGGCTGTTCGGGGTTGAGAACTGGAAGGCGCTGGCCCTTGTCTGGGCGCTGGTGCCGCTGTGCAACGCGGCTGCGTTTGCAAAAGTGCCCATAGCGCCGCTCATTCAGGAGGGGCAGACCGGTCTTCGCCTGCGGGATCTGTTCCGGATGCCCCTGTTCTGGGTGTTTTTGCTGATGATGACCTGTGCCGGGGCCAGCGAGCAGGCCGTCAGCCAGTGGGCCTCGATTTTTGCCGAGAAGGGGCTGGGCATTTCCAAGACGGCGGGGGACCTGGCGGGGCCGATGTCCTTTGCCGTCCTGATGGGCGCATCCCGGGCCTTTTATGGCCGCTTCGGCGACCGGATTCCCCTGGAACGGTTCATGCGGTACAGCAGCCTGCTCTGCATCTTGTCCTACCTGGGAATCTCGCTGCTGCCCTGGCCCGCGCTCAACCTGGCGGCCTGCGCCCTCTGCGGGCTGTCGGTGGGCATCATGTGGCCGGGAACCTTCAGCCGCGCCGCATCGGCCCTGCCCGGGGGCGGAACAGCCATGTTCGCCCTCTTTGCGCTGGCAGGGGATGTGGGCTGCTCTCTGGGGCCAACAACCGTGGGTTTCGTCTTCGGCCTGCTGGGGGACGACCTCAAGCGGGGCGTGCTGGCGGGTGTGGTTTTTCCGGCGCTGCTCCTGGCGGGCATTCTGCTTTCGGGCCGCGGGGCCGGCCAAAAGAAATAAATCCAAAAACAAAAGAGCAAAGCGCCGTTCCCGTTTTGAGGGGCGGCGCTTTGCTCTTTGGGGCATACTGGTGTAAAAGAAGAACCGCAGCCCCGACGGTATCCTCGAAGCTGCGGTTTTGGTTGGGGATGAGAGAATCGAACTCCCACAAACAGAGTCAGAGTCTGCCGCACTACCACTATGCAAATCCCCACTATTTTGTTGCTTTTCTTTGGTTCCTGTCGGCGTTTCGTCCGCCAACGAAACGTATTATACCCGCTCCGGGCGGAAATGTCAAGCATAATTTGAAAAAAATTGAAAAAACGTCCCGGAGGCCACCGGACGGCAAAAACAGGAGGTTGAGAGGAAATTTGGGCGGAACATTTCCCTTCCTGCTTTGGCGGCATATTTTGACGCCAAAGCGATTACACTGAACATAGAACATATGCCCCGGGGCCTTCTCTGCGGCCCGAGGGGGGACAAGGAGGAACGAAGAATGCCCGGAACTGCCCGTCTGCAAAGTTTATTGTCCAAGCGCGTGACACGGGACGCCGAACACAACCGCTACTGCCCCGAGCTGGAGGAGGACCTGAAGGAATGCCTGTGGTGCCTGCGCCGCAACGCCATGATGTTTGACCTTGAGGTGGACCCGGATCTCATCGAGCAGCGGATCTACGAGCGGCAGGCCCTGCTCTGCCGCTACCGCTATCTGATCCAGAAAGCCCGGGAGCTGGGGCTGCACACCATTCTGAGCGGCCGCCCCGCGGAGGGCGGGGCCCCGGGGTGGGGCTGAGCCGCGCCCGGGGGCGAAAAACCTTGACAGCCGCTGCAAACCGTGCTATCATTAACCAAGATACATGGAGTTCCCAGGTTGTTTTTGTCCGCTGGGATCGAATTATTGCATTAGAGAGGTTTATATCATGGAAAGAATCAAGACCATTGCAACTCGTGACCTGACCAAGAGCGTTAAGACCGGTGGCTGCGGCGAGTGCCAGACTTCCTGCCAGTCTGCCTGCAAGACCTCCTGCGGCGTGGCTAACCAGCAGTGCGAGAACAGCAACAAGTAATTTCGCTTTTACTCGATGCCGCCTTTCCGGGCGGCATTTTTTTATGGCATGGAGGATACCCCAATGGTGCATCAATATAAACTCAACGGCTATAACATCGTTCTGGACACCTGCAGCGGCTCGGTGCACGCGGTGGACGATGTGGCCTATGACGTGATCGAACTGTATAAGGAAAAGCCGAAGGAGGAAATCGTCCGGGAGCTGCTGGCCAAATACGCCGGCCGCCCCGACGTCACCGCCGAGGACCTGGACCAGTGCATCGCCGACGTGGCCGAGCTGGAAGCGCAGGGCAAGCTCTGGACCCCCGACGTCTACGAGGATATGGCCTTTGATTTCAAGAACCGGAACACGGTCATCAAGGCCCTCTGCCTCCATGTGGCCCACACCTGCAACCTGAACTGCTCCTACTGCTTCGCCGCCCAGGGCCGCTATCAGGGCGAACGGGCGCTGATGAGCTTTGAGGTGGGCAAGCGGGCCATGGATTTCCTGATTGAGAACTCCGGCGCCCGCCGCAACCTTGAGGTGGATTTCTTCGGCGGTGAACCGCTGATGAACTGGGAAATGGTCAAAAAGCTGGTGGCCTACTGCCGTGAGCAGGAGAAGATTCACAACAAGAACTTCCGCTTCACCCTGACCACCAACGGCATGCTGATCGACGACGACGTCATCGACTTCTGCAACCGCGAGATGAGCAACGTGGTTCTGAGCCTGGACGGCCGCAGGGAAGTCCACGACCGGCTGCGGGTGGACTATGCGGGCCGGGGCAGCTACGACCAGATTGTGCCCAAATTCCAGAAGTTTGTGGCCGCCCGCGGGGACAAGAGCTACTACATCCGCGGCACTTACACCCACAACAACACCGATTTTACCAACGATATCTTCCATATGGCCGACCTCGGCTTCAAGGAGCTGAGCATGGAGCCGGTGGTCTCCAGGCCCGACGACCCCTGCGCCCTGACCGCCGAAGACCTGCCCGTCCTCAAGGAGCAGTATGAGATTCTGGCCAAAGAGATGATCAAGCGGGACCGGGAAGGCCGGGGCTTTACCTTCTACCACTATATGATCGACCTGACCGGCGGCCCCTGCATTTACAAGCGAATTTCCGGCTGCGGTTCCGGCACCGAGTACATGGCCGTCACCCCCTGGGGCGACCTGTATCCCTGCCATCAGTTTGTGGGCGACCCCAAGTATCTGATGGGCGATATCTGGAAGGGCGTCACCAATACGGCGGTCCGGGATGAGTTCAAGCACTGCAACGCCTATGCGCGGCCCGAGTGCAAGGACTGCTGGGCGAAACTCTACTGCTCGGGCGGCTGCGCGGCCAACGCCTACCACGCCACCGGCAGCATCCGCGGCGTGTATGAGTACGGCTGCGAGCTGTTCAAAAAGCGGATCGAGTGCGCCATCATGATTAAGGTGGCCGAAAGCCAGGAGCTGGCGGCTCAGGGCATCGAAGTGCCCATCCAGCTGGGGGCCGAGTGCTCCGCCTGCGCCGGGGACGGCTGCGTCGAATGACAACCCCCATCGCGGATTTTGTCGCCCGCTATGCCCGGGCCGGGGTCTCCCGGCTGCATATGCCCGGCCACAAGGGCCAGCCTTTTCTGGGCTGTGAGGCGCTGGATATCACCGAAATCGCGGGGGCGGACGAACTCTACGAGGCGGAAGGAATCATCGCCGAGAGCGAGGCCAACGCGGCCCGCCTGTTTGGGGCGGGACGGACCTTTTACAGCACGGAGGGCTCCTCCCAGTGCGTTCGGGCGATGTTGTTTCTTGCCCTTCAGATGGCGCCGCAGCAGGAGGGAAGGCCGGTTCTGCTGGCGGCCCGCAACGCCCACAAGGCCCTGCTTTATGCGGCGGCCCTGCTGGACCTGGACATCCGGTGGCTCTGGCCTGCCGCCGGGCAGGGGGAAAGCCTTTGCAGCTGCCCGGTAACGGCGGAAGGCCTGCGCGGGGCGCTGGCGGAACTGGCTCAAGAGGGGAGGCGTCCCTTCGGCGTCTACGTCACTTCGCCCGATTATCTGGGCGGGATGCAGGATCTGCCGGCCCTTGCTTCGGTCTGCCGGGAGGCGGGGACGCCGCTTCTGGTGGACAACGCCCACGGGGCGTATCTGCCCTTTCTGCCGGGGGGCAGCCTTCACCCGATGGCGCTGGGGGCTTCCCTCTGCTGTGATTCAGGGCACAAGACCCTCCCGGTCCTGACCGGGGGCGCGTATCTGCACCTTGCGCCGGGGCTGCCCCTGACCGACGAAACGGTAAGAGGGGCGCTCTGCCTGTTCGGCTCCACCAGCCCTTCTTACCTGATTTTGCAGTCTTTGGACCTTTGCAATCGTTATATCAGTGAGGGCTGCCCCGAACGGCTGGCCGGATGCGTTCGGCGGCTGGAAGAACTGCGGACCGAACTCAACGAGGCAGGCCGCCGCCAGGGCTGTCCGCTGCCGCCGGTCCGCCCGTCCGAACCGCTCAAGCTGGTGCTGGACGGCAAAGCCTTTGGG
>JAHLFH010000141.1 GCA_018883885.1 Candidatus Faecalibacterium intestinavium
GAGGTGGCGGCCGTGAAAAACACCATCGCCGAGGCCGGGCAGGCCCAGGCCGACACCGCCGCCCTGCTGGCCGCCCACCCCGAGATCAACGTGCTGCTGGCCTTCAACGAACCCACCAGCGTCGGCGCCGCGGCGGCTGTGGCCCAGATGGGCCTGTCCGATCGAATCTATCTGGTGGGCTTCGACTCCCACGCCGCCACGGTGGAAGGGCTGCAAAACGGCAGCGTGGACGCCCTTGTGGTCCAGAACCCCTACGCCATGGGCTATCTCGGGGTGGAGAGCGCCTACCGCCTGCTGGCCGGGCAGGAGGCCCAGCTGCCCACGACGGTGGACACCAGCACCCGGGTGGTGACCCTGGACAACCTCTTTTCGATGGACAGCCAGAAGGCCCTGTTTGCCTTCCAATGAATCAAATTTGTGGAAGACTTACAATTTTGTCTCCAGATGTGACAGCATTCTGCCACATCTGGATATTTTTTTACCATCTCAATCGGTGAAATTTGCCCTTGTTTTCCCCTCGAATTTCCGATACCATAAAAACAGCAGCGGGGCCCCGGACGAAGGGCTCCGGATCACACCATATCAGAAGGAAAAGGAGAGTTTCACATGAGAAAAGCAATTGCGTTGATCCTGGCTGGCGCGATGACGCTGAGCCTGGCCGCCTGCGGCGGTTCCAGCTCCACCACCGCTGCCTCCACCGGAACCGCTCCCACCGCCGAGACCACGACCGTCGCCAACAAGGATAAGCCCCTTGTCTGGTTCAACCGCCAGCCCTCCAACTCCACCACCGGCGAGCTGGATATGGCAGCTCTGTCCTTCAACGAAAACACCTATTACGTCGGCTTCGACGCCAACCAGGGTGCTGAGCTGCAGGGCCAGATGGTCAAGGAGTACATCGAGACGCACGCCGACACCATCGACCGCAACGGCGACGGTGTGATCGGCTACGTTCTGGCCATCGGCGATATCGGCCATAACGACTCCATCGCCCGTACCCGCGGCGTGCGCAGCGCGCTGGGCACCGCTGTTGACGGCGCCAACGGCATCGTCAGCGACCCTGTGGGCGTGAACACCGACGGTTCCGCTACCTCGGTTCAGGACGGCACCATTGAGGTCAACGGCAAGACCTACACCGTCCGTGAGCTGGCCAGCCAGGAAATGAAGAACTCCGCCGGCGCTACCTGGGATGCAGGCACCGCAGGCAACGCCATCACCACCTGGGCCGCTTCTCTGAGCGACCAGATTGACATCGTCGTCTCCAACAACGACGGCATGGGCATGGCAATGTTCAACGCATGGTCCCGCGCCAACAGCGTCCCGACCTTCGGCTATGACGCCAACGCCGACGCCGTTGCAGCCATCGCGGAAGGCTACGGCGGAACCATCAGCCAGCACGCCGACGTACAGGCTTACCTGACCCTCCGCCTGATCCGCAACGCTCTGGACGGCGTGGACATCAACACCGGCATCGCCACTGCGGATGACGCAGGCAACGTGCTGAGCGACGACGTCTATTACTACGACGAAGCTTCCCGTTCTTACTACGCACTGAACGTGGCCGTGACCGGCGAGAACTATCAGGATTATCTGGATTCCACCGTTCCTTACGGCCCGGTCTCCAGCCAGCTGGATGCAGCCGCCCACCCCGAGAAGAGCGTGTGGCTGGACATCTACAACGCAGCCGATAACTTCCTGAGCGCTACCTATCAGCCGCTGCTCCAGAAGTACGACGACCTGCTGAACCTGAAGGTTGACTACATCGGCGGCGACGGCCAGAACGAGTCCAACATCACCAACCGTCTGGGCAACCCCAGCCAGTATGATGCGTTCGCCATCAACATGGTGAAGACCGACAACGCCACCTCTTACACCGCTCTGCTGGCCCAGTAAGCCGCCGGAGCAGCCACTCAAAAAAACGCGTAAGCGCTATCAGGGAGAATGGATTTCTCCATTGGGGAGAAGGGTCCCTCCCTGATAGCGCCTTTTTTCAGGGGCGGCACGCCGCCCACCAAAAAGGAGAATCCAACGTAAGACGGGAGGAACAAGAATGGCGGAACCGAGAGAAGACAACGTCTTGTCGATCCGCGGCATGTGCAAGTCCTTCGGCCGCAACCGCGTGCTGGACCACATCGACCTGGACGTGAAGCGCGGCACCGTCATGGGGCTGATGGGCGAAAACGGCGCCGGTAAGTCCACCATGATGAAGTGCCTGTTCGGCACCTACCAAAAAGACGAGGGCAAGATTTTTCTGAACGGGAAGGAGGTCAGCTTCTCCGGCCCGAAGGACGCGCTGGAAAACGGCATCGCCATGGTGCATCAGGAGCTGAACCAGTGCCTGGAGCGCAGCGTGATCGACAACCTCTTTCTGGGGCGGTACCCGGTTAGCGGAATGGGCATCGTGGACGAGGGACAGATGAAGCGGAAAGCGGCGGACCTGTTCCGCCGCCTGGGCATGACGGTCAACCTGACCCAGCCCATGCGGAATATGTCGGTGTCCCAGCGGCAGATGTGCGAGATCGCCAAGGCCATCTCCTACAACGCCCAGGTCATCGTTCTGGACGAGCCCACCTCTTCGCTGACCGTGCAGGAGGTCACAAAGCTGTTTGAGATGATGCGGATGCTCAAATCGCAGGGCATCGCGCTGATCTACATTTCCCACAAGATGGACGAGATCTTCGAGATCTGCGACGAGGTGTCGGTCCTGCGGGACGGCAATCTGGTCATGACCAAGCCCACCAAAGAGACCAACATGAACGAGCTGATCTCCGCGATGGTCGGTCGTTCGCTGGAAAGCCGCTTCCCCCCGGTGGACAACACCCCGGGCGAGCCCATCCTGTCGGTGCAGCATCTGTCCACCAAATATGCGCCCCACCTTCAGGACATCACCTTCGAGGTGCGGGAGGGCGAGATCTTCGGCCTGTATGGTCTGGTGGGCGCGGGCCGCACCGAGCTGCTGGAGACCATCTTCGGCGTCCGGACCCGCGCGGCCGGGCGGGTCTATTTCCGCAACCGGCTGATGAACTTCAACGACGCGCGGGAGGCCATTGAACACGGCTTCGCCCTCATCACCGAGGAACGAAAGGCCAACGGCCTGTTCCTCAAGGGGGACCTGACCTTCAACACCACCATCGCCAACCTCGACCAGTACAAGATGGGCCTTGCGCTGTCCCGGCCCAAGATGGTCAAGGCCACCAACAAGGAGATCAAGATCATGCACACCAAGTGCATGGGGCCCGACGATATGATTTCCAGCCTGTCCGGCGGCAACCAGCAGAAGGTCATCTTCGGCAAATGGCTGGAGCGGGAACCCCAGGTCTTTATGATGGACGAGCCCACCCGCGGCATCGACGTGGGCGCCAAGTATGAGATCTATGAGCTGATCATCCGGATGGCAAAGCAGGGCAAGACGGTCATCGTGGTCTCCTCCGAGATGCCCGAGATTCTGGGCATCACAAACCGGATCGGCGTGATGTCCAACGGGCATCTGTCCGGCATTGTGGAGACCAAAAAGACCAACCAGGAAGAGCTTTTACGTCTGAGTGCGAAATACCTGTGAGCGGGGGATAGAATATGGCAACAACTACGATTCTTTCGGCGGAGCGGGAGATGGCGCTTCGCAAGCCCATCGAGGAACATGTGGGCAAGATTCTGGCGCAGATCGACGAGCTGCGCCGCGACGGCACCGAGAAGGCCGTCAACCTCCAGAACGATCTGGACAACCTCAAGCGGGACCGCATCTATACGGCGGACGAGAAGGCCGCCCGGCAGGCCAAGCTGAAAGAGCAGCTGGCCGCCGCCCGGCAGGTGGAAGCCCAAAACAAGCCCGCGGTGGACAAGCTCATCGCGGAAGCGGAGGCTTACCTCAAGGCCCATTACGATGCGGAGTATTACCAGCCCATCCTGGCCAGCTGCCAGCAGGAAAAGGCTGCCGCCCAGCAGAAATACCAGAAGGCTGTGGCCGACCTGGAAAAGGAGCACCAGGCCGCCCTGGCAAAGCTGAGCGACCCCAAGGAAATCAAGGACGAAAAGTACGTCCACAAAAACCGCCTGTTCGACGCCAGGATGAAGCGGGATCAGGAGCTTCAGGGCATCAAGGACCGCCGTCACGCGGCCTTTGACTACAAGTATCACCTGCTGGATATGCTGCGGCTGTCCAAGTTCACCTTTGCGGAGAACATGGCCCAGCGGTGGGAGAACTACACCTATACCTTCAACACCCGGGACTTCTTCCTCAAAAACGGCCTGTACATCGCCATCATCATCGTCTTTGCAGCCCTCTGCGTCATCACCCCCATGGTCAAGGGCGTCCAGCTGCTGACGGTCAACAACATCCTGAACATCCTTCAGCAGGCTTCGCCCCGGATGTTCCTGGCGCTGGGCGTCGCGGGCCTGATTCTTCTGGCCGGCACCGACCTGTCCATTGGCCGTATGGTGGGCATGGGCATGACCGCCGCCACCATCGTCATGCACCAGGGCCCCAACACCGGCTCGGTCTTCGGCATGGTCTTTGACCTGTCGGGCCTGCCGGTGGTGGTCCGCATCCTGCTGGCGCTGGTGGTCTGCATCGTGCTGTGTACCATCTTCACCACCATCGCGGGCTTCTTCACCGCCCGGTTCAAGATGCACCCCTTCATCTCCACCATGGCCAACATGCTGGTCATCTTCGGTCTGGTGACCTACTCCACCAAGGGCGTCTCCTTCGGCGCCATTGACACCACCATCCCCAACATGATTATTCCTCGGATCGGCGGCTTCCCCACCATCATCCTGTGGGCTGCGGCAGCTGTGGTCATCGTCTGGTTCATCTGGAACAAGACCACCTTCGGCAAGAACCTCTTTGCTGTGGGCGGCAACTCCGAAGCGGCGGCCGTCTCGGGCATCTCGGTCTTCTGGGTGACCGTAGGCGCCTTCGCGCTGGCGGGCGTCCTCTACGGCTTCGGCTCCTGGCTGGAGTGCATCCGGATGTTCGGTTCCGGCTCGGCTGCGTATGGCCAGGGCTGGGAGATGGACGCCATCGCGGCCTGCGTCGTGGGCGGCGTCTCCTTCACCGGCGGCATCGGCAAGATCTCCGGCGTGGTCGTGGGTGTCTTTATCTTCACCGCGCTGACCTACTCCCTGACCACTCTGGGCATTGACGCCAACCTGCAGTTTGTCTTCTCGGGCATCATCATCCTGGTGGCCGTCATGCTGGACTGCCTGAAGTACGTCCAGAAGAAGTAATCCGCATTTCGGTTTCGGTTTACAGCAGCCGCCGGGTCCCCGGCGGCTGTTTCTGCGTTCTAAAGAATCCCATGAAACAGCGGAAAGCCTTCCATACACCCGGAATGGGGTCTGGGGCAACAGCAGCGACCGCTGCCAGCGGCAGAGGGAGGGAGCTGTTGTTGGCGCCGCGCTCCGGTTTTCGCAAGGGCGCAGCGCGTCCCGCCGCGAAAATCGGCTAAGCGCAAGAGAGCAAAAGCCCCAGCTTCCGGTAGCACTGCCGAAGCACTGAATCCTCAATGGGGGTTTGGGGGCGTCAGCCCCCAAGTTCCTTAAAATGGGAGGGTGGGCGGGTTTAAAATGAAAAGACACGGGCTTTTCCGAACATGAAACTTGAGGAACCAATCTCACGTGGATTCGGCATTTGCAGTAGAGCGTTGATTTCTTCTGGAATTAATTTAAACAAAAAACAGGCGCGTCTTTGTCCGGACGCGCCTGCTTTTTTGTACTTCAGGGCTGGATGTTCTGGATCATCAGCTTGACGATCTCCCGGTCGGTCTCCTGCATCCCCTCCGAGGCCAGCAGGCCCACGGCGTGGATGGTGTTTTCCACCCCCCGCTTGACGATGCCGTCTCCGCCAAGGAATTCCTGCCCGTTCTTATACATATAGTAGCCGAGAATCCCCGCGTCCACCGCCGAGGCGATTTTGGCCGCACAGGAAGCCTTGGCCCCGTCGCAGATGGTTCCCGAGAGGATAGCCAGACTGTTGACGATGGTGTGGGCCAGAGTGGTGTAGTCGCCCCCCAGCAGGTAGGCGATGCCCGCCCCCGCGCCGCAGCCGGCCCCCACCGCGCCGCAGTAGGCCGAGAGCCGCCCGATTCCCTCCTTGATGTGGAGGGTGGACAGGTTGGAGACGGTCAGCGCCCGGTAGAGCTGCTCGTCGGAAGCCCCCAGATGGCGGGCGTAGACGATGACCGGCACCGAGGCCGTGATGCCCTGATTGCCGCTGCCCGAGTTGATGACCACCGGCAGCTCGCAGCCGTTCATCCGGGCGTCCGACCCGGCGGCGGCCAGAGCCTTGGCCCGGATCTTCACGTCGGCGTCGCCGTAGGTCTTGAGCAGCACTTTTCCGATGTTGGCCCCGTAGCTGCCCCGCAGGCCCGCTTCGGCGATGGTCATATTATAGGCGATCTGCCGGTCCAGCACCGGGCGGACGTCCTCGATCTTCACCTCGTTGGCGAACTCAAAGATTTTTTCGATGGTCAAAAGGGATTTGTCCGCCGTGCCGCCCGGAGTCCGCCCGGCGGTCTCCCGGGAGAGGAGGACGTCCTCTCCCCGGCGGACGCAGACCACGTTGGTATGGCTGTCCACAATCCGGACATAGGCCGAGTCCGCCCCCCGCCAGACTGTGATGCAGATGTCGAAGATGCGGTCCAACGGGGCAAAGTCCACCGTGATGGGGGTGTTCTCGAGGAACTGCCGGGTCTCGGCGATCTGGTCTTCGGTCACCTCCGAGAGGACCTCCAGCTCCCGGTCGGCCCGCCCCGCCACGATTCCGATGGCGCAGGCGGCTTCGAGCCCCCGCATCCCGCCGGTGTGGGGGACGATGACGCTCTTGACGTTTTTGATGATGTTCCGGCTGACCTCGACGCGCACCCGGTCGGGCAGGGCGCCCAGGGTCCGGCGGGAGATGGCGCCCGCGTAGGCCACGGCGATGGGTTCGGTGCAGCCCATGGCGGGCAGCAGCTCCTCCTGCAAGATCTGAACATAGGCGCTGTACAGTTGCGGCTCCATAGCTTCCGTCCTTTTTTCCGAGGGGGCAGAGGGAAACCCGCCGCCCGCGTCTCTGAGATTTTGTCTCATAATACCAGCTCCGGCGTCGGCTGTCAATCGGAGGGGAACGGGGAGGAAAAAGGGCGTTCCCCAGAGGACGAAACCGGACAAAAAACCGCCCCGGGCGGCCCGGAGCGGCGAAAGATTTGCTTTATTCAGCGGGCAGGTCGCCGGGGCGGTCAACGTCCCGCAGCTCCCCGGGGCTGCATTCGACCCGCAGGACCGGCCCGGGGCAGGCGTTCAGGAC
>JAHLFH010000142.1 GCA_018883885.1 Candidatus Faecalibacterium intestinavium
GCCCACGCCGGCTGCCCGGGGCACCAGCTCCACCGCTTCGCCCGGCCCGAGGTTCCCGCCGCTGCGGCGGCCCCCGCCCCGGCGGCTCCCTCCCAGCTGGGCCAATGGCCCTGCCAGATCAAGCTGGTGCCGGTGAACGCCCCCTATTTTGCAGGGGCAAAGCTGGTGGTGGCCGCCGACTGCACCGCCTTCGCCTACGCCAACCTGCATCAGGAATTCATGAAGGGAAAAATCACCCTCATCGGCTGCCCCAAGCTGGACAGCGTCGACTACAGCGAGAAGCTGGCCCAGATCCTGGCCCTGAACGAGATCCGCAGCCTGACCGTCCTCCGGATGGAGGTGCCCTGCTGCGGCGGGCTGGAGCAGGCCGCAAAAATTGCCCTTCAGAAAAGCGGCAAAATGATCCCCTGGCAGGTGGTCACCTTCTCCATCGACGGGAAGATTCTCGACCAGTAATTCCCCCGGACAAACCCCAACAGGCCCCCGGCTGCTCTGCCGGGGGCCTGTCTGTTTGTCTTATGCGGCTTCCTTCTGGAGCAGCCTTTGATAGGTCAGGTCCATCCCCAGCGCCCCCAGCGGGGCCGTGATGAGGATGGCCAGCACCGCCACCGAGAGGACCATCGGCCCGCAGGGCAGGCCCAGCGCCAGCGGCACCGAGCCGATGGCCGCCTGGACCGTGGCCTTGGGCAGATAGGCGATGACGCAGAACAGCCGCTCCTTCCCTTCCAGCGGGGTTCCCAGCAGGCAGAGCAATACTCCCGCGGCCCGGAACAGCAGGGCCAGCAGAATCATGGCGGCCGCTCCGGCGCCCGCTTCAAGGGTATAGCGGATGTCCACCGGCGCCCCTACCAGGACGAAAAGCAGCACCTCGGCGGCCAGCCAGAGCTTGCCGAATTTTTCCGAGAGCCGCCCGGAGACAAAGGGAATGCTGCCCATCTTGAGGGTGCAGGCCATGCCCACCACGGCCAGAAGCCCCGACACCGGGACCACCGGCTTTGCCCAGCTCTCGACGGCCAGCAGCAGGAAAGCCGCCCCCAGCAGCAGAATCACCTTCATACTGTTCCGGACGTAATGGGCGTGGGCGTAGGCCGTCTCAAAAAAGCGGCTCAGAAGCCAGCCCGCCCCCACCCCAAGCGCCACCCCCAGCAGGATGGAGATTTGTAAAGGGGTTTCTGCCTCCCTCAGCCCTCGATGAGGCCCAGGTGGACAAAGGCTTTATACAGCCCGTCTTTGTCCACATCGTCGGTGACGTAATCGGCCATGGCGCGAATCTCCTCGCCGCCGCTGCCCATGGCTACGCCATAGGCGCAGTATTCCAGCATGGGGATGTCGATTTTCGCATCCCCGAAGGCGATGGTATCCTCCTGCTTTGCGCCCAGGTGCCTGAGCAGGACGTCTATCGCGTGGGCCTTGTTGATTCCCTTGACGCCCATATCGCCGAACAGGGCCGTCTCCCCCGCGCCGCCCCAGGTGTTGTGCTGCATCTCCGGAAACGCCTCCCGGGCATCCAGAAAATCCTGATAGCTCCCCAGCAGGTAGCTGACCTTGTTCAGATCGTCCCGGTAGAGTTCTCCCCCGAAGATCATGTCGGGGAAGGCGTCCCGCACCGTCAGCTCGTCGGCGCCGGGGCGTCCCTTGCGGCGGGTATACTCCTGCATGGCGCTCTGGCCCGCCGTCTCAAAGTTCTCGCTGGCAAACAGGCCGTTGTTGCTTTCGAGATAGAATTCCAGCTTCCGGCTGTGCAGCCAGTCCACAATCCGCCGGCTTTCCTCCGCCGGGATGCACTGGTGCATCACCACCTGGCCGCCGTCTTCCACATAGCTGCCGTTGCCTCCGATCATCCCGTCCAGACCGATGTCCCAGATGTTCTGGTAGACCTCGGCCCGGCTGCGCCCGGTGCAGATATAGACCTTGTGGCCTGCGGCACGGGCCTTCCGGATGGCATCCACCGCCGAGGCGGGCAGGTTGTTTTCATAGTCCACCAGGGTGCCGTCCACGTCGATCAACAAAACCTTGCTCATGGGGGGTTCCTCCGTTTTCTTTTTTCTCGCTGGCTGCGCCGAAAACCCTCTGGTTTCATTGTATCATAGGCCGCACCGCCGCGCAAGCCGGGCTTCCGGGGCCGAAAATTTTCTCCCACCGGCCAAAAAGCGCCCAAAGGGCTTGATTTTATCCGCCGCTGTATGTAATATGGAACCATCGCTTTTACAGAGTAAAGCATCAAGAGGGAAGGAAGTAGATCATCATGAACACAATCGGGTTTATCGGCTGCGGCAATATGGGCGGGGCCATCGCCCGGGCCGTCTGCAAAACGCTGGCCCCGGAACAGGTGCTGCTGGCCAACCGCACCAGAGCCAAGGCCGAGGCCCTGGCCGCTGAGCTGGGCTGCCGCACCGCCACCAACGAAGAAGTCGCCGCCTGCTGCGGCTGGATTGTCCTGGCCGTCAAGCCCCAGATGATGGCCGGCGTGCTGGAAGGGCTTCGCCCCATGCTGGCCGCCCGGAAGGACCGCTTCGTCCTCTGCACCCTGGCCGCCGGGCTCTCCATGGCCCGCATCCGGGAGATGGCGGGCGGGGCATACCCGGTCCTCCGCATGATGCCCAACACACCGGCGGCGGCGGGCAGCGGGATGATTCAGTACTGCTCCGAAGGGGTCACCCCCGAGGAGGAAGCCGAGTTCTGCCGGATGCTCTCCGGGGCCGGCCGGCTCGACCCGCTGGACGAGGGCCTCATCGACGCAGCCAGCTGCGTTTCGGGCTGCGGCCCGGCCTGGGCCTATCAGTTCATCGAGGCGCTGGCCGACGGCGGGGTGGCCTGCGGGCTGCCCCGGGCCAAAGCCCAGCAGTACGCCGCCCAGATGCTGCTGGGCAGCGCGAAGATGGTCCTTGAAAGCGGCCAGCACCCCGGAGCCCTCAAGGACGCCGTGTGCAGCCCCGGCGGCAGCACCATTCAGGGGGTCCGGCTTCTGGAGGAGCGGGGCTTCCGGGGCGCGGTGACCGACGCGGTTATCGCGGCCTATGACAAGACCAGAGAAATGGGGAAAGGGTAAGCTATGCGGATTGTAGTCAAAGTGGGCACTTCCACCCTCACCCACGCCACCGGGCGGCTGAACATCCGCCACACCGAGGGCCTGGTCAAGGTTTTGAGCGACCTGAAAAACGCCGGGCACGAGGTGATTCTGGTTTCTTCCGGCGCCATCGGGATGGGGGTCGGCAAGCTGTCCCTTCCCGCCCGTCCCCAGGATATGCCCTCCAAGCAGGCCTGCGCCGCCGTGGGCCAGTGCGAGCTGATGTACACCTATGACCGGCTCTTCACGGCCTACAACCACACCGTGGCCCAGATTCTGCTGACCGCCGTGGACGTGGAGCACACCGAGCGGCGGAAAAACTTCGAGGCCACCCTTTTCCGGCTGCTGGAGCTGGGGGCGCTGCCCATCATCAACGAAAACGACACCATCTCCACCGCCGAGATTCGCTCCATCGGCGACAACGACACCCTGGCGGCCATCGTTTCCTGCTGCGTCCGGGCCGACCTGCTGGTCCTGCTCAGCGACATCGACGGGCTTTACACCGCCAACCCCCACACCCACCCGGACGCCCAGCTGATCCCCCTTGTCCGGGAGATCACCCCCGAGGTCATGGCCCTGGCCGAGGGCGCAGGCTCGGCCCTCGGCACCGGCGGGATGCAGACCAAGCTCCGGGCCGCCCGGATGGTGACGGCGGACGGGGTGGAAATGGTCATCGCCAACGGCGCAAAGCCCGAGATCCTCTACCAGATCGCGGCAGGGGATCCGGTGGGAACCCGTTTTATGGCCCGGCAGGCCCCGGACCAGACCGAATAACGCCCGAACCAAAAGGAGGAGTTTTACTATGACGACCCGGGAAATTCTCTCCGCCGCCCGCAGCGCCAAAGGGGCGCTGGCCCTGGCGGACACCGAAACCCGAAACCGCGCCCTGCTGGGGATGGCCGACGCCCTCTGCGACCCGGCC
>JAHLFH010000143.1 GCA_018883885.1 Candidatus Faecalibacterium intestinavium
GATCCGCTGCTTCTGGCCGCCGGACAGCTGGGCCGGGTAGGCCCCGGCCTTGTCGGGCAGGCCGACGGTCTGGAGCAGCTCGCGGGCGCGTTTTTCGGCGTCGGCTTTTTTGACGCCGGCCAGCTCCATGGGGAAACAGATGTTTTTCAGGCAGCTGCGCTGCATCAGAAGGTTGAACTGCTGGAAAATCATGGTGATCTCCCGGCGGCGCTGGCGCAGCGCGGCGGGGGAGAGGGTCTCCATGGCGGTGCCGTCAATCACCACCGACCCCTCCGTGGGACGTTCCAGCAGGTTGATGCAGCGGACCAGGGTGGATTTGCCCGCGCCCGACATCCCGATGATGCCGTAGATGGACCCGTCGGGAATGGTGAGGTTGATGTCCTTCAGCGCTTCCACGGCGCCGTCCTTCATCTGGAAGGTCTTGGACAGATGTTTGATCTCGATCACAGAGTTGCTCCTTTGTTCTGTCTGCGGGGGTGCGGATTTACCCGAGGATGGCGTCCAGGCTGGTCTGTTTGCCGCCGTAAATGCCCATGGGCTCGACGTGGATGCCGGCCACCGTCACAAGTTCGGTACCGTTCTGGGCGTTGAAATCGTCCAGATAGGGCTGGTGCTGGAAGTAGTTGGTGTCCACCTGGCCGTCGTCCACAACGGTGTTGGGGATGATATAGTCGTCAAACTCCTGAATGTCCAGGGTGATGCCCTTGGCCTCGAGGATGGGCTTGCAGACTTCCAGAACCTCGCAGTGGGGGGCGGGGGTGGCGGCGCAGCTGACGGTCTGGCCGTTCAGGGCGTCGTAGTCCACGGTGGGGTCGTAGCCGTCGGTGGGGTCCTCGACGACCGAGACCACCGCGCCGCCGTACTGCTCGAGCATGAAGTCCTTGACCTGCTGGCTCTTGAGGGCTGCGGCCAGAGCCTTGATGAGGGGGTTCTCCTCGTTGCCGGCCTTGCAGACCAGAACGTTGACATAGGCGGAGCTGCCGTCCTCCATGGCCAGGGCGTCGGTCATGGGGTCAAGCCCGGCGGGGATGGCGTAGTTGGAGTTGATGACGGCGTAGTCCTCGTCCTGAAGGACGCTGGGGATCTGGGCGGCCTCCACTTCGTCGATGACGACGTTGTGGGGGTTCTCGGCGATGTCGTTCTTGGTGGCGGTGATGCCGGCGCCCTCTTTCAGGGTAAAGAAGCCGTTCTTCTCCAGCAGCTGGAGGGCGCGGGCCTCGTTGGTGGTATCGTTGGGAACGGCAATATTAAACTTGGAGGGCTTGGCGGCGGCGGAACCGGCAGAACCGGCGGAACCGGAAGAACCGCAGGCGGACAGGGCGGCAGCCGCAGCGGCTGCACCGGAAACTTTCAGAAAATCACGACGGGTCAACATAGATACAATTCCTCTCTTTACATAATATTGTAGGCCGATATCTTCTCTTTGCAACGACCGGGCAGCGACCGGCCGCCCCGGCGGGAGAATACAAAAAACTCCCGTCCTGGCTGGGCCGACGCCCTGCAAGGACGGGAGCAGAAAATTCAGCTTCCGTGGTACCACCTTGGTTCACCGCACCCTTGCGGGCTGCGGCCTCGATGCTGCGGCACCCGTGCAAAACGGAAGGTGCTTACAGCCGGACGCGGTAACGGGCGTACCCGTCGCAGGCTTAGAACTCTTGTTCTTCGCCCGCGCGGCTCCGAGACCATTTTCGGTTCCCTGTTTCCTGCCCGCTTCCACCTTGCCGGGCTCTCTGGTGAGGATCAATGCGAAAACCTACTCTTCTCTTCACAGCCATTTTCTAAGATATCGTTTACATTGTATGCAAATCGTCCGGTTTTGTCAACAGAAAAAATCAAGGTTTTCCCCCAACGCGGAGGGGATGGAGGCAAAATCTTTGAAAAAATGATTGAGAACGGGCCGACGCCGTGGTACAGTATAGGGGAAACTTTTCAGACGGGAGGGACCGGCAGGACCTATGGCAGTCCCCATCGAACAATATCCGGACAGCGAGCAGCGCCGCCGGATCATGGATTTTATTATGGCCGCAGGGCAGACCCTGCTGGAAAACGGCGCGGAGGTGTTCCGGGTGGAGCAGACCATGCAGATCATGGCCCGCAGCTTTCACCTGCGGGAGTTCAACGTCTATGTGCTGAGCAACGGCATCTTTGCCAGCGCGGGCACCGCGGAGATCAGCGAGGTGCGGAACATTCCGGTCCGGACCATCCATCTGGGCCGGGTGGCCCAGGTAAACGCCCTGTCGCGGGAGATCGCGGCGGGGAAGCTGACCCTGGACGAGGCCGAACAGAGGCTGGCCGAGGCCCGGAAGATCCCCTTTCCCTGCGGCTGGATGCAGCTGCTGGCCGGGACGGCGGGCTCCTTTGCCTTTGCGCGGATGTTCGGCGGCAGCGTCGGGTCCGGGGTCGCTGCTGCTGCGGCGGGGCTGGCCGTCAGCGCCTATCTGCTGGTCTGCC
This sequence comes from Candidatus Faecalibacterium intestinavium, assembly GCA_018883885.1. GTDB lineage: Bacteria > Bacillota > Clostridia > Oscillospirales > Ruminococcaceae > Faecalibacterium > Faecalibacterium intestinavium. The sequence continues at coordinate 2,452 of JAHLFH010000143.1, forward strand.
AGAAATACCGTCTGCCCGCCATTTTTCAAAAGATCACCGGCGCGGCCCTCATCACCTTTGTGGCGATTCTGGTCTGCGCGCCGCTGGGGGCCAGCGTCAGCCACGCCACCATCGGGGCGCTGATGATTCTGACCCCCGGCGTGGCGTTCACCATGGGCATCCGGGATTATGTCCACGGGGATTATCTCTCAGGCACGATCCGGATGATCGACGCGGTGCTGATCGCGGGCAGCCTGGCCTGCGGGACCGGTCTGGTGCTGCGGCTCTATTCCATCCTGACGGGGGTAACGGTCTTATGACAATACAGCAGCTTGTGGAGCTGGGGCGGCAGTTTTTGCTGGGCTGCGCGGGCACCCTCTGCTTCGGCCTTTTGTTCGGCATTCCCCGGCGGACCTATCTGGCCTGCGCCGCGGACGGCGCGGTGGGCTGGGTGGTGTACCAGCTGGCGGTCCTGCTGGGAGCGGGCGGCGTGGCGGCGACTCTGCTGGCCGCCGTCCCGCTGACCCTGCTGGCCCGGGTCTTTGCCATCACCCTCAAGGCGCCGGTCACGGTGTTTCTTCTCTGCGGCATCTTCCCGCTGGTGCCCGGCGCAGGCATTTACTATACCGCCTATTATTTTATCCTCGATAATAACCCTCTGTTTATTGAGAACGGGGTCAACACCCTGAAAGTAGCTGTGGCGCTGGCCATTGGCATCTCCCTTGTTTTGGGGATGCCCTTTCCCCACTTCGGGCAAAAAAGCTCCGAGCAGCTCCTGAAAAGCAGAAGCGACACTAAAACAGAATAAAAACAGAAAGGGCCGCTGCACAGCGTTTGCTTTGCAACGGCCCAATTTTTGCATTTATTTTTCAATCATCCCGCTTATTTACGGCGATCGATCTCACTGCCGATTTTATTTCCGCCAAGTAACCCGATGACTCCTCCGACAACAGCGCAAGGAACAGTTCCGGCAATCGCACCGATAGGACCACCAACGGCAATCCCTATGGTGGAACCTTTTATTGCTCCGGCAACAGCTCCTGCCATCAGTCCACTCAAACTACCTGCAAGCTCTGCTTTTCTAGACATAAAACTTTTCCTTTCAGCCTTTTTATTCTGTGGATGGCGGACGGTACACGGGATGCCATAAATTACATGACCCTGTAAAAAGTATAGCATCTATATAATCTTTCGTCAACGTCTTTTTTCGAGCTGCTCTCTTGGCTTTTCACAGTGCATACCGAAACACCTGACATAGGCAACATCAGTTCCCACAGTCTGTGTTTCGGCGGTGCTGGCGCTTTTCTTTTTTAAACCTTGGAGATGATGCATCATACCTCACTCTGGAACATCTCGCTTTGGGCGGATGACTGGCTTCACGCTATTTTATAGACTTGTTCTAAAATTTCATCAAAACCGCGTCATGCGGTTTTGGAGGGGAAGCTTTTTGCCGGGCTTTTTCTCGAAAAAGCCGCCGTTACCCCCGTTTTTTCTTTTTCCGGACGCTGAACCCAAACTTGCCCAGCCTGCGACCGAGGGCGAGATATTCCCCGTGGCTGTATACGATCAGCTTTGCGCGGGAGAGGCAGAGCTTTCCGGTCTCGTCCAGCAGGGCCTCATCCACATCGCAGGCGGCCACCTCGGCCAGAAAAAGGTCGTGGGACCCCAGCGGGATGACCTGGGTCACCCGGCACTCAAGACTCAGGGGGCTTTCTTCCAGGATGGGGCAGCCGGTCAGGACCGAGCCGGGGGCGGCGTGAAGCCCCATCGCCTCGAACTTGTCCTGCTCCCGCCCGCTCCGGACGCCGCACCAGTCCACCGCCCGGACCAGGGATTCGGTGGGCAGGTTGATGGCGAATTCGCCGCTCTCCTTAATCAGGTTGTAGCTGTACCGCTCGGGCCGGACGCTGATGGAGACCATGCTGGGCTGGGTGCAGATGGTGCCCGTCCAGCCGATGGTGATCAGATTGGGCTTTTCAAGGCTCCCGCAGGAGACGAGAACCGGCGGTTCCGGGTTCAGAAGGGTGCTGCCTTTCCAGCTTTGCTTGCTCATCCTCGATACTTCCTTTCGTAAGGCTGCCAGGTCCGCTCGCTGATGATATAGCGGGGCCGCGCCTTGGTTTCCATATAAATTTTCCCGATGTATTCGCCGATCACCCCGAGGCAGATCAGCTGGATGCCGCCCATCAGACAGACGATGCAGACCGTCGAGGCCCAGCCCGCCACCACGTTGCCAATCATCGCTTCATACATCGCCCAGAGCACCCCGAAGAAGCTGACCAGACTGAACACCGCGCCCAGCCCGGTGATGAGCCGGATGGGCTTGTTGGACAGGCTGGTGATCCCGTCAAAGGCCAGGGCCAGCATCTTCTTTAAAGGATAGTGGCTCTCGCCCGCCAGCCGCTCGTGCCGCTCATAGCAGACCGTGCCGGAGGGAAAGCCCACCAGCGGCACCAGCCCCCGCAGAAAGAGGTTCACCTCTTTATAATCGGCGAACTGCTCCAGCACCCGGGCGCTGATGAGGCGGTAGTCGGCGTGATTAAAGACAATGTCCGCCCCCAGCAGGTTCATCAGGTGATAAAACCCCTCGGCGGTGAACCGCTTGAAAAAGGTGTCGGTGTCCCGGCGGGAGCGCACCCCGTAGACCACCTCGGCCCCGGCGAGATACTGCTTCACCATCTCGTCCATGGCGTCCAGATCGTCCTGACCGTCGCAGTCGATGGAGATGGTGATGTCGCACTTGTCCCGAGCCTCCATCAGCCCGGCCAGGACGGCGTTCTGATGGCCGCGGTTGCGGCTCTGGCTGATGCCGATCCAGCGCTCGTCCGCCCGGGCAAACTGACAGATCAGCTCCCAGGTGCGGTCTTTGGAGCCGTCGTTTACAAAGCAGACCCGGCTTTTTTCGCTGATGAGGCCGGCCGCGGCCAGCGCTTCCAGCTTTTTCAAAAAGAGGGGCGCCGTAATGGGCAGCACCTGCTCCTCGTTATAGCAGGGGACGATGATCCAAAGGAGGGGTTTTGCAGTTGAATCTTGCATCTTTAATACTCCTTGTAGAAGCTTCACTGGACCATCTGCCGCAGCGCGGGCAGGTCCAGGAGCTTGAAGCTGCTGCGGTAGGTTTCCAGCAGGCCGTCCTGCTGCATCCGGGACAGTTCCCGGCTCAGGGCGCTGCGGTCGCAGTTGAGATAATCCGCCAGCTGGATGCGGGTGAAGGGGACGGTAAAGGTCAGCCGCCCGGCCCGGTCGGCCTCGCCCACCAGATAGGCGCAGACCTTGGCCCGCAGGGTCTTGAGGACCAGCAGGTCCACCCGGCGGGAGAGAAGAAAATATTTGTCGCTGATGGTCTGCACCAGATTCTGGAGCACCTGCTGGCGGGCGGGGGTGCCGTCCGGGCGGAGCAGCCGCTCGTAGGGGATGAGCAGCACCTCGCAGCCTGTCTCCGCCGTCACGGTGACCGGGCTGCACAGGCTGGAGCCGCCCAGCACATCCCCGAAAACGTCGCCGGGGCTGATGCGGGTGATGGGGACCGCGCTGCCGTCCGGCGCGGGGCGGACGGCCTCAAGGGCCCCCGACAGCAGGACTCCGGCGCTCCGGTTCGGCGTTCCGGCCTGGATGAGGGTTTCCCCCCGGCCATAGCAGCGGACCGAAGCCCCCAGCCCCGCCAGAAGGGGGGAGAGTTCCTTGGCGTCCAGCCCGGCAAAAAGAGAGGTGGTTTGTAACAGCGGCAGATAGCGTTCCATACTTCGATGTCGGCCCGGCTGCGGCGGGCCTGTCCTTACTCAAGATCTGTTGCCCAAGCAACGGCAATTCCTTTGCTATTATAGTAGAATAAGACCCGTAAAGCAAACGATTTTGCTAAAATTTCAAAAAGAGGGAGTATTCTGCCATGAAAAAACTGGTTTCTCTGCTGCTGGCGGCTGCGCTGCTGGCGGCGCTGGCGGCCTGCGGCGCCGCATCC
>JAHLFH010000144.1 GCA_018883885.1 Candidatus Faecalibacterium intestinavium
GGAGATGGCCCCCGACCAGCGCACCTGCTTTTTCCTGCGGCACGGCCAGCGGGACCCGCTGCCGGAAGAATTTTCGGGCTGGGTGGCCTACGCGTTCCACGACGGGGTGGCCCACGCCACCACCGCCCACCGGACCTTCCGCCGGATGGAGCGGACCTCCGAGGGGGGCATCCTCTTTCCGCCCGACCAGCTGGAAGCGGGCGGACGGTGCAGCGTTTATGCGGTGGACCAGACCGGGAAAATGCGGGTGGCGGAAATCCACCTGCCCCGCCGTGCGCCCCGGCAGCCTTCTGATGAAACAGAGGCCGCACCTCCGTCGTTCTGAGGAGGGGGAGGGCTTCTGCCAATATATTTCGCAAAACATAGGAGGATAAGGATTATGGCAAAGACGATCATTACTGTGGGCCGGGAATACTGCACCGGCGGGCGCTTCATCGCGGAGGATGTCGCGAAGGCGCTGGGCCTCAAGCTCTATGACAAGGAACTGATCACCATGGCTGCCAAGCATTCCGGTCTGTCCGAAGAGGCGATTGCCGCCAGCGAGAAAAAGCACACCCACAGCCTGCTGTATAACCTTTACACCGTCGGAAACGACCTGCCCCTGAGCGATCAGGTCTTTATTCTTCAGAGCCGGATCATCAAGGACCTGGCCGAAAAAGGCCCCTGCGTGATTCTGGGCCGCTGCGGCGATTACGTCCTGCGGGAGCACACCAACGTGCTACGGGTCTTTATCTACGCGCCGGTGGAGTGGCGGCGGGAATATGCCAAGACCAATCCTCTGGTCAAGGCCACCACCGAAAAAGGCATCCGGGACGAAATCGACAAGACCGACCGCCAGCGCTCGGCCTACTACAACTATTATACCCAGAACCGCTGGGGCGACGCCCACAACTATGACCTGGCCATCAACGCGGCGCTGGGCAAGGAGGCCTGCGTCGAGATGATTCTGGCGGCTGTGGACGCCAAAGAAAAGACGCTGGGCTGATTTTGACGCTGCGGCGCCGAAAAAAACGCTGACTGCATGGGCGGGGCGCACAGGCGCTCTGCCCATGTTTCAGGCATACGGCAGAAAAAAGCGGCTTTCTGCCGGGTGCGATCAATTTCTGGTTTGAAAAATGGAGTAAAAAGGAGAATCCCCGTGCAAGAAAAAGAAACTCAACCCGTACAGGGGCGGCAGCCCCAGGAAAATATTATGGGAACCATGGAGATCAACCCGCTGCTGGTCAAGCTCAGCGTCCCGATGATGATCTCGATGCTGGTTCAGGCGCTGTACAACGTCGTGGACTCCATCTTCGTTTCCCATGTGAGCGAGAGCGCCCTGACTGCCGTTTCGCTGGCCTTCTCGCTCCAGAACGTCATGATCGCCGTGGGCGTCGGCACCGGCGTGGGCGTCAACGCCCTGCTGTCCAAGTGCCTGGGCGAGAAAAACCAGGACCTTGCCAACCGGACCGCGGAGAACGGCCTGTTCCTCTCGGTTTGCAGCTGCCTGGTCTTTATGGTGATCGGCTTCACCTGCATGCGGCCCTATTTTGAGACCCAGACCCAGGACGCCGCCATCATCCAGCAGGGCGTGAGCTACCTGGCCGTCTGCACCATCTTCAGCCAGGGCCTGTTTGTCTCCACCATGATGGAAAAGCTGCTGGCTTCCACCGGGCGCACCCAGTACAGCATGATCAGCCAGCTGGTGGGCGCCGTCACCAACATCATTCTGGACCCCATCTTCATCTTCGGCTACTGCGGCGAGGCCCTTTCCGGCACCACCGGCGCAGCCGTGGCAACCGTCATTGGTCAGTTCTTCGGCGCAGCCACCGGCCTTTACCTCAACCAGTTCAGGAACAAGGACATTCAGGTTTCGATGCGGCATTTCCGCCCCGAGTGGCGGACCATCAAGCGGATCTATGCGGTGGGCATCCCCAGCATTGCCATGCAGTGCGTGGGCAGCGTCATGACCTTCCTGATGAACCAGATCCTCATGGCCTTCTCCGCCACTGCGGTGGCCGTCTTTGGCGTTTACTTCAAGCTGCAGAGCTTCGTCTTTATGCCCATCTTCGGCCTGAACAACGGCATGGTGCCCATCATCAGCTACAACTATGGCGCCAAAAAGCCCGACCGAATCAAAAAGACCATCCGGACCGCCATCTTCTACGCCGAGTGCATCATGCTGATCGGCGTGCTGATCTTCCAGTTCCTGCCGGACAAGGTGCTGGGCATCTTCGCCGCCAGCGAGACCATGCTGTCCATCGGCGTGCCCGCCCTGCGGATTATTTCGTCCCACTTCCTGCTGGCCGGCATCGCCGTGATCCTGGGCTCGGTGTTCCAGGCGCTGGGCAACGGGATGTTCAGCCTCTACATCTCGGTGACCCGTCAGCTGGTGGTGCTGCTTCCGGCGGCCTGGCTGCTGAGCAGGACCGGGAATGTGATGAACGTCTGGTGGGCTTTCCTCATCGCAGAGATGGTCAGCCTGGTCATGAGCCTTCTGTTCATGCTCCAGACCAACAAAAAGATCATCGCACCCATGTATCCCCAGAAGAACCGCTGAAACCCGGGCAGAGCCGCCCGGAAGTGAAAAAAGGAGGGATCGAACATGAAAAACCTCAAGTGGAACCTGATTTTGATGAGCCTGCTTTATATCGGGCTGGGGCTCTTTCTCCTGCTGGGGCCGGACGTGGCGCTGAACATCGTCTGTTATGCCCTGGGCGGCGTGGTGCTGGCCTGCGCGGCGGTGCAGCTGATTCTCTACTTCACCGGCGACCATGGGCTGCTCCAGAGCCAGCTGACCCTTGTGTTCGGGCTGGTCTGCCTGGGGCTTGGCCTGTTCCTGATCCTCCGAAGCGACGTCATCGTCCGCATTCTGCCCATCGTGTTCGGGCTGTTCGTCCTCTTTGACAGCCTGGGCCGGGTGCAGAACGCCCTGGAGCTGCGCCGGTGCGGGTACACCAACTGGAAGGTCTTTCTGGCGCTGGCCCTGCTGAGCGTGGTACTGGGGCTGGTGATGATCCTGAACCCCTTCGCCACCATGGAGCTGCTGGTCATGGCCATCGGAATCATTCTGGTGGTGGAAGGGGCCATCAACCTGCTGGGCGGGCTGTACACCGCCCTGGCGGTCCGCCGGTTCAACCGGCTCCACCCGGAAGTCCAGTCCCAGCTGGAGGCGCTGGCCGGGATGGACCTGAACGGCGACGGCGTCATCGCCCCGGATGTGGCGAAAGCCGACGCCGAGGCCACCGCCGTCGAGCTGGACACGGTGGACGAGAGCGCCGAGGTCAGCCGGGAGGGGGAATGAGACCATGGGCAAACCCAGGACCAGCCTGGAAATCGCCAAGAGCGCCTACGTCAGCTGGATGCTGGCGACCGGCGGCTGCTGGCTGGGCGGCTGCCTCTGGCGCTGGTGGGACTACACCGCCCGCCCCGGGCTTTACGCCATGACCTCCGCCCCCTGGTGGGTGGGACCGGCCGTCTATACGGCGGCCTTCCTGCTCGAGTCTGCCGCCGTTACCGCTCTCTATTGGGTCGTCCGCCGCTGGCTGAAAAAGCGCAGCCTCCGCTGAACCCCCAAAACAGCAAAACAAAAAGGACCCCGGCCGGGTGTGGTCGGGGTCCTTTTCTGCTTATTTAGAGGGGCGGGAGGCTCAGCCCTCGACGATCTCCACGGTCTTCATCCGGACGGGGGTGGTGGGCTTGTCGTTCCAGTCGGTCTTGACCGAGGCGATTTTGTCCACAACGTCCATCCCCGAAACCACCTTGCCGAAGGCGGCGTACTGGCCGTCCAGGTGGGGGGCGTCCTGATGCATGATGAAGAACTGGCTGCCTGCGCTGTCGGGGTTCATGGCGCGGGCCATGCTGATGACGCCGCGGGTGTGCTTGATGGGGTTGTCCACGCCGTTGGCGGCAAACTCACCCTTGATGTTCCAGCCCGGGCCGCCGGTGCCGTTGCCCAGAGGGCAGCCGCCCTGAATCATGAAGCCGGGGATGACGCGGTGGAAAGTCAGGCCGTCGTAAAAGCCCTGGCCGACCAGCTTTTTGAAGTTTTCGCAGGTGATGGGGGCGGCTTCCTCATTCAGCTCAAGGTCGATGACGCCGCCGTCTTCCATAGTAATACGAATCATAGAAAATCCAATGCTCCTTTACTGGGCCTCCCGGGGGAGGCGGATCGCACAAAAGGCCCTGCGGGGTGCGCTTTGCGGGCCAAACCGTCGGCCCGAAGGGCCGCTGTAAAATTAGTATAGCATACTTGGCCGCTGTTTTAAAGGGCATAAAATGGAAAGCTTTGCCCCAAAAGCGGCTTCCGGAGCGGGCCCGGGGCAGGTCACCACTTGGCCTTGGTCTCCACCACCCGCCCGGCGATGTGCAGCCGGTTCAGGTCCTCGCCCTTGATGACCAGCTCGCTGTAATTGGGGTTGAAGGGCTGGAGCACCACACAGTTTCCCCGCTGTATGTAGCGCTTGAGGGTGCCCTCCCCCTCGTCGCCGTAGATGAGGACCCCCAGGTCCCCGTTTTCCAGGGTGTCCTGCCGGTGGACCAGGGCCAGATCTCCGTCCTGAATGCGGGGCTCCATGCTGTCCCCCCGGACCACCAGATAGAAGTAATTGGCCGGGTCCTTGACGCGGGCGTATTCCTGCCCGTAATCCTCCTCAAAGGCCAGGGCGCCATACCCCGCCTTGACGGTCCCGATGACCGGAATCAGGCTCTCGGCATAGCTGCCGAAGAAACGCCCCTCCGGCTCGCTCAGGCGGGCCACCGGGCGGTAAAGCCCCAGCAGATAATCGGCGGTCGTGCCCAGAAGCTCGGCGATCCGGGCCACAGTGGCCGGGTCCGGGGAGGATTTTCCGCTCTCCCATTTGCCGACGGCCTGCTGGGTCACCCCCAGCTGCGCGGCGAGATCGGCCTGGCTCATCTTCTGTTTTTTGCGGCATTCTTTCAAAAGCTCTGAAAATGACATATCAAAACGCCCCTTTGCGACGGAAGTGCTTTTTGTTTTATTATACAACTAAAAAGTGTTCCTGTAAAGGGAGAGTCTCCAGAAATTCTAAATAAGGTTGTGAAAAAACCCTTGACAATCCCGGCGGGAGGGGGTAATATAGAGCCACAGAAACAACAGATGGTTGTCTTTGTGGTTGTAAAATGGCTGCGGGAGGTACGGAAAGATGAAGGAAATGTTCTGGAAGCTCTGTGTTCTGGCGATTGGGCTGACCATGCTGCTGACGGTGGGCGCTTTTGCGGAAGGGAGCATCGGCCTGGGGGCGCTGGGGCTGTACGGTGTGTCCACGGTCTGCGGCATCCAGTGGGCCTGCGCCAAGGTCCAGCAGGCGCAGCTCCGCCACGCCCCGGGCGGCTCGGCGGCAGAGCAGCAGCCCGAAGCGGGAAACCCGCTGCAAATCGCATAATACGTCCCGCGCAAAAATCTTTTGGATTGGGGCTTGACATTGCGTCCGGAAACTGGTATTATAAATGGGCATTCGGAAGCGGCGTGTTTGAATGCCCACGAGGAGAGATGTCCGAGTGGTTTAAGGAAGCAGTCTTGAAAACTGCCGTGCGGCAACGCACCGTGGGTTCGAATCCCACTCTCTCCGCCATTTTTTATTGAATAGTCTAAAAGGACTTTGCTCTGGAGTAATACTCAAGAGGCCGAAGAGGCGCCCCTGCTAAGGGCGTAGGTCGGGAAACCGGCGCGAGAGTTCAAATCTCTCTTACTCCGCCAACGAAACCCCTGTGTAACACAAGTTGCGCAGGGGTTTCGACTTTTTACCGGAAGAATCTGCTTTGGCCAAAAGGTAGGCTGGGGAGGTGTTCCCGATTGGTGCGGCTGAATATTCTTTCTCTGCTGGAGAAAAAGGGAAAGACCAGGTACTGGCTGTACAAACAGCTGGGTATGAGCTACCAGAACTTTAATCGGATGGTCAACAACGAAACCTCTTCCATCAAGCTGGAACGGATCGAGGTATTGTGTCAGCTGCTGGATTGTACGCCCAACGAGCTTTTTACCATTGAATGGGAATAAGATAGAAAAAGGCTGCGGCCCACGCCAAAACGTGAACCGCAGCCTTTTTGTCTTTTTCAGCAGGCGGGAGGGTTACAGCTCCCGTTTTTCATAAAAGAAGATGGACAGCCGCCAGGAGCCCAGATAGAGCAGCACCGCAGCCCCAATCACCAGCCAGGAGAATTTCTCCAGGTATGTGTAGAACCCCATCCCGGCCAGGAGGGCGATAGCCGCAAAAAGAAGGACGATGACAAGGTAGTAGGCCATCCGCCCTTTTTCGCTGCCAAACTTAAAGGTAAAGGGCATCAGCAGGCTGGGTCCCAGCAGCCCCAGCAGCAGGAGGGCGCTGCTCAGGGAGAGGAAGGCCCCCGCGTCAAACGCTCCGTTCAGGAACAGCCTGACGGCAAGGAGAAGCTCAGCCAGAAGAAAGACCGCCCCGCCGAAGATCAGTCCGATGAGATACTTTGCGCTGACCAGCTGGGCCCGGGTGCAGGGCAGGGTCAGGCTGTATTTATCCCAGCCGTCCCGCTCGTCGTAGCTCAGCAGGGTGACGGGGAACAGACTCACCATCATCAGCGGGTAGAGGAAAAAGAACTGACTGTCGCGCCCGAAAAAGGAGAGGGCAAAGAACACTACGGCCACAAAGAGAATGGAGCGGCAGGTTCTGGAAGCAACATAAAATTCTTTTAAAAGCAACCCTTTCATCATGGTCAGACAGCCTCCTTTGCCATAAAGATAAAGAGTTCTTCCAGGCTCACCGGGCTGACCGGCATCCCGTCGGGGACGCCGTCCCGCCGGACCAGGGCCTGAACCCCGTAGGGGGAGATTTTTTTGCCCCGGATGGCGGCGGGGTCCAGCTCCTCCAGGGCCTTGGCGCTGCACTGAATCAGACCGTATTCCTCCAGCAGCACGTCCTTCTCCTCGCAGAGCATCAGCCGCCCCTTGTGGAGGAAGGCAATGTAGTCGCAGAGCTTCTCCAGGTCGCTGACGATGTGGGACGAGATGAGCACTGCGTGGCTCTCGTCCCGGGTGAACTCGCTGAACAGCTCCACCACCTCGTCCCGGACCACCGGGTCCAGCCCCGAGGTGGGTTCGTCCAGCAGCAGGAGCCTGGGGCGGTGGGCCAGGGCCACGGCGATTCCCAGCTTCATCTTCATCCCCCGGGAGAAAGTCCCGAACGCCTTCCCGGCGGGAAGATCCAGCTGGCGGAGACAGCGGCTGTAAAGGGCCGGGTCCCAGTTGGAATAGATGTCGGCCATGAGTTTGCCGATCTGGGCGGGGTTCAGGCAGGCGGGCAGCCCCACCTCGTCCAGCACCACTCCGATTTCCTGCCGGAGGACGGCGTCCTCCCGGTTGTCCCGGCCCAAAAGAGTGATGCTGCCCTCGTCCCGGCGGATCATATCCAGAATCAGCTTGATGGTGGTGCTCTTGCCCGCGCCGTTCTCCCCCACAAGCCCCAGAATGCAGCCGCTGGGCAGGGTCAGGTCCAGCTTTTCCAGCCGGAAGCCGGGGTAAGACTTGGTCAGATTGCGAATTTCCAGCGCATTCATACCGTTTCCTCCAAATTCAGCTCGATCATCTCGAGCAGTTCCTCCCGGGTCAGGCGGCAGGCGGCGGCCAGCTGCCCGATCTGCCGGATGTGTTCCTCGATTTTCTTCAGGGTCTCCTCCCGCAGCAGCTCCACGTTCTTCGGGGCCACAAAACAGCCTTTCGCGGGCAGGACGTAGATGAACCCTTCCCGTTCCAGCTCGTCGTAGGCCCGCTTGGTGGTGACGACACTGATCCGCAGGTCTTTGGCCAGACTGCGGATGGAGGGAAGCGGCTGCCCCTCCGCCAGTTCCCCGCTGATGATCTGGTTTTTGATCTGGGTGCAGATCTGGTCGTAGATGGGGGCGCCGCTTTTGTTGTCGATCAGGATGGTCACTTTCTCACCTCCAAGCCAAACTGTTCATATACAGTATATACAGTTGATACGGATATGTCAAGGGAAACCGGAAAATCGGGGCAAAAAAATCCCTGCGGCAGCCCGAACAGGGCGAAGCCGCAGGGGCAGGGGGCCTTATCCCAGCAGAAGCCGGGAGGCGCAGCCCAGCAGAAGGATGTGGGCCGGGTAGAACAGGTAGAAGAATTTTGCCTGCCAGGCCGGGCAGCGGCCCCGCTGGCCGCTGTAAAACCAGACGGGGACAAAGGCCAGAGGGCCGGTCAGCTCATAGGCCGTCAGGAACGCCCCCGAAAGGCACTGGGCCGTTCGGGAATCCCGCAGGAGATAGAGGATCAGAATCAGGGTCACGCCGGTGACGTCGTAGTCGGTGCGGAAAAATCCGGCGGCTGCAAGGCAGGCCAGGGCCCCCAGAACCCCCTTCCAGCGGCTGGGGGAGGGGCCGTCCGAACGGCTGCGGCGGAGAAACTCCATCCCGGCCACCCCAAGGAAAAGGGTCCAGTAGACGTTTTGATGGCCCCAGTAAAAGGGGGTGCGGTAGAAGGCCCAGTCAAAGGGCACCTCGCTGAGCAGAGCAAAGAGGAACAGACGCCTGGCGTAGGCGTAGACGCTGCGGGTGTGCAGAAAGCCTTCCACCAGCAGAAAGCAGTAGATGGGAAAGGCCAGCCGCCCCACCAGCCGGAGGAGCAAGTCCAGCCCGGAAACCTGGCTGGGGCTGAGGCCGAGGGCTTCCATCCGGCTGGGCTGGAGCAGCAGCCCGGCTTCCAGAAAGGCGACGGCGGCGTGGTCGATCAGCATGCTGGCGCAGGCGATCCATTTCAGGGCGGTGCCGCTCAGGGGGCGGCGGCGGTCGGTTTTGAGCGTTTCAGGCATGGGGTTTTCCTCCAGGGTGGGATACAGGCGTCATTCCTCCGTTAAAAAAGCGGAAAGGCGCTTGACAAAGGGCGGGCGGAATAGTACACTTCAATTAAGAAGATTCACGGTATTCATACATCAGATGAAAAATATTCACAGGCACAGCGGGCGGGCCGGAAGGCCGACCGATGGGAGGAATGACAGGGATGACGCTGTTTTCGTATGAGATCTTCGATGCGGTTGCGCGGCAGGGCAGTTTCAACAAAGCGGCCCAGCAGCTGCATCTGACCCCCTCCGCCATCAGCCATGCCATTGCGGTCATGGAGGAGGAGCTGGGTTTTGCCCTGTTCAACCGGGGCAAGAGCGGCGTGACCATGACCAGTTACGGCGCGTCCCTCTACCCGGCCATCCGGGCCGTGCTGAACAGCGACGAAGCCCTCAAGCAGAGCATCGCCCGCCTCAACGGGCTGGAAAAGGGCAAGGTCAAGCTGGGCACCTTCAACTCGGTCTGCGCCTACCTGCTGCCCGATCTGCTCAAGAGCTTCAAGGCGAAATTCCCCCAGATTGAGGTAGAGGTCTATCAGGGCACCTACGACGACGTCAAGGAGTGGCTGCGCAGCGGCCAGGTGGACATCGGGTTTCTGGCGTCCAGCTGTCAGGAAGAATTTACCCTCACCGAGCTTCTGCGGGAGCCGCTGCTCTGCATCGCCCCGCTGGACTGGCCCGAACCGGAAAACGGGGTGGTTACGCCGTCCATGATGCAGAACCAGAACTTTGTGGTTCAGGGGGACGCCACCGACGCCGATATGCGGCAGTTCCTGAAAAAATACAAAATCGCCACCCAGCGGTGCTGCCATGTCATCGACGACACCTCCAACATTGCGATGGTGGAGGCGGGGATCGGCATCTCAATCCTGCCCGAGCTGACCCTCAAAGGGTGTACGGCGGCCATCCGGATCTATCCCATCGAGCCGGAGGAATGCCGGGTGGTGGGAATCACGGTGCCCCGTCCGGCGGCCATGGCCCCGGCGGTGGAGCAGATGTTCCATCATATCGTCTCGGCCTGCACCGGCCGGGAGGAGGCACTACCACTATAACAGAGATGGACTGCGGCTGCAACCCCCCGGGGAACGCCGCAGCAGGAGGACGCCATGCAGATACTTACCACCAGCCCCGCCGCAGAGGGCTTCCGGATGCCGGCGGAGTACGAGCCTCACCGGGGCTGCGTCATGATCTGGCCGGTCCGGTCGGGTTCCTGGCCCTGGGGCGGCGCCGAGGCGCAGAGCACCTTTGTGCAGGTCGCCCGGGCCATCGCCGACAGCGAAGAAGTCTGGATGCTGGCCGGGCCGGAGGCGCTGGCCCAGGCCCGGGCCGCTTTTGCATCGGACGAGAAGATTCACGTTCTGGAAATCCCAACCGACGACGCCTGGGCCCGGGACGTCGGCCCCACCTGCGTCGTGAATGACCGGGGAGAGGTCCGGGGCATCGACTGGCAGTTCAACGCCTGGGGCGGCAGCTTCGACGGCCTTTACGCCCACTGGGAGAAGGACAACGCCGCCGCCCGGGCCATCTGCCAAGCTCTGGGGCTGGACTGCTATGACGCCCGGCACTTTGTGCTGGAGGGCGGCTCCATCCATTCGGACGGGGAGGGCACCCTTCTGGTGACCGAAGCCTGCCTGCTGAGCGGCGGGCGGAACCCCCAGCTGACGAGAGAGCAGATTGAGGGCGAGCTGAAACGGTATCTCGGCGCGGAAAAGGTCGTCTGGCTGCCCCGGGGCATCTGGAACGACGAGACCAACGAGCACGTGGACAACGTCTGCGCCTTTGCAGGCCCGGCGGAGGTGGTCCTGGCCTGGACCGACGATGAGACCGACCCCCAGTGGGAGCTGAGCAACGCCAGCCTTCGGGTCCTCGAGACCGAGACCGACGCCCGGGGCCGCTCCTTTACGGTCCACAAGCTGCCCATCCCCCAAAAGCCGGTCTGCATCACCGGGGAGGAACTGGCGGGCTTCGCCTTTGAGGAAGGGGAGGACGTCCGGGAGGCCGGGGAACGGCTGGCGGCCAGCTATGTCAACTTTTACATCTCCAACGGCGGCGTGATTCTGCCCCAGTTCGGGGACGAACAGGACGCCGCAGCCGCGGCGCTTCTGGGCCGCCTTTTCCCGGGGCGGAAAATCTGGCCCATCCCGGCCCGGCCCATCATCGTGGGGGGCGGGAACATCCACTGCATCACCCAGCAGATCCCGGCGGGACGCTGAGAAGGAGGAAGCATGAGAAAGGTAACGATCGGCGCGGTGCAGATGCGCTGCACCCCCTCGGTGGAGGAAAACATTGCGAAGGCCGACCGCCTTGTGCGGCAGGCCGCGGCCCAAGGGGCCAACATCATCCTGCTGCCCGAGCTGTTCGAGCGGCCCTATTTCTGCCAGGAGCGCCGGTATGAATACTACGCCTACGCCCTGCCCACCGGGGAAAACCCGGCGGTGCGGCACTTCCGGGCGGTGGCGAAGGAGCTGAACGTGGTTCTGCCCATCAGCTTTTACGAGAGGGCGGGCACCCAGCTGTTCAACACGGTGGCCATGATCGACGCGGACGGGACCCTGATGGGGGTCTACCGGAAAACCCACATCCCGGACGACCATTATTACCAGGAAAAATTCTACTTCACCCCCGGGGATACCGGCTTCAAGGTCTGGAATACCCGCTGGGGCCGGGTGGGAGTGGGCATCTGCTGGGACCAGTGGTTCCCCGAGGCCGCCCGCTGCATGGCGCTGGAAGGGGCCGAAGTCCTGCTCTACCCCACCGCCATCGGCAGCGAACCCATCCTGACCTGCGACAGCATGCCCCACTGGCGGCGGTGTATGCAGGGCCACGCGGGCAGCAACCTGATCCCGGTGGCGGCGGCCAACCGGATTGGGCTGGAAATTGTGGAGCCCTGCGAGGCCAATGGGGGCCAGAAGTCGGCCCTTCTGTTCTACGGCTCCTCCTTCATTGCGGACGAGACCGGCGCGCTGGCGGCCGAGGCGGGACGGGAGGAAGAAACGGTCCTCACCGCGGCCTTTGACCTCGACCAGGTGGAGGAAAACCGCCTCAGCTGGGGGGTCTTCCGGGACCGCCGCCCCGATTGCTACGGGCGGATTGCTTCCCCCGCCCCGCAGCTCTGAACCAGACAGCAAACAGAACGCCCCGGCAGAGAGTTTCTGCCGGGGCGTTTCGCTGTTTGCTGTTTTCTGGTAGGTAAGAGGTTACCCGCGGGCCGAATGATGGGCCGGGGCGGGCTGCCCGGGGGCCGGGGCTTGGGTCAGCCGAATCTCGGCCACCCGGCGGCGGGCCGTGCGGGTGACCACCGCCTCGAAGCTGCCCAGAGAAAACCGGTCGCCCACCTTGGGCAGATGGCCGGTCTTTTCCTGTACCAGACCGTTGACCGTGTTGGAGTCGATCTCGTCGTCCTCGGGCAGGCGCAGGGTCTCGAACAGATCGTCGATGTTGGCGGTGCCGGAAACCAGCCAGCTGCCGTCCGACTGCTGGCGGAAATCCTCGGTGGCCTCGTCGTGTTCGTCCCAGATCTCGCCCACCAGCTCCTCGAGGATGTCCTCCAGGGTGATGATGCCCTCGGTGCCGCCGTATTCGTCCACAACGACGGCCAGATGATGATGTTCCTCCCGCAGGGTGCGCATCAGCTCGGAAATCTTGGTGGAGCCGGTGGTGTAGAGGGCGGGGGTGATGAGCTCCTCCACCGAGGAGACCTTTTTCAGCCGTCCGCGGTAGAAATCCTTTTCATGGACCACGCCGATGATGTTGTCGATGGTGTCGTGGTAGACCGGCAGGCGGGAGTAGCCCGACTCTGCAAAGATCTGGGTCAGCTCCTCCACCGAGACGGTGTCCTCCACCGCCACCACGTCCACCCGGGGGGTGAGGATCTCCTCCACCTCCACATCGTCAAACTCGATGGCGCTGCGGATCAGGCGGCCCTCCCGGTCGGTCAGTTCGCCGTCGCTCTCGGCCTCGTTGACCATGGTCATCAGCTCGCCCTCGGTGATGGTGTCGGCCTCACCGGAATGGAAACCCCGGCCCACCAGCTTTTTCCACTGGGCAAACAGCCAGTTCAGGGGGGCCAGCACCGTCATCAGCAGCTGGAGGGCGGGGGCAACCGCCGAGGCCAGCCGCTCGGGTATCTCCTTGGCCAGGCTTTTGGGGGTGATCTCGCCGAAGATCAGCACCACCACCGTCATCACGATGGTGGAAAGGGTCGCGCCGTATTCGGGGCCGAAGTACTGGGTAAAGAGCACCGTGCCCAGAGAGGCCGACGCGATGTTGACCACGTTGTTGCCGATCAGGATGGAGGAGAGCAGCTTGTCGTACTGCTCCGACATGGAGAGCACCCGCTTGGCGGAGGGGTCGCCGTCCTCGGCCCGGCTCTTGATCCGGATCTGGTTCAGGGAGGAGAACGCCGTCTCCGAAGCGGAGAAGAAGGCGGACAGCGCCACCAGAACGGCCAGCGCTGCGATCATCGTAATACTGCCATCGTCCATAAGGGAAAATATCAACTCAACTTTCTTTGTTCGGCCTTAAAAAATCAAAAAGAAAGTGCTTTCCATCGCAGGCCTTCAACGATGAAAAGCACTTGACAAAAGATATCATATCATATTTTGGACCCGGACGCAAGCGCACAGGGCTGCGCCCGGCCCCAAAACAGGCGGGAAACAGTGGTTTTTCAGCGGAGAGTCAGGGCCGTGCCGTCGTAGTCCAGCGTCAGGGCCGCGCCCTCGGGGCTGTCGCCCCGGATGATCGCCTTGGCGATCAGGGTTTCCACCCGGCTCTGGATGAACCGCTTGATGGGCCGTGCGCCGTAGACGCTGTCGTAAGCGGAATCAATGATAAAGTCTTTGGCGGCGTCGGTGACGTTCAGGGTCATCCGGCGGCCCTCGTCCATCCGGCGGCGCAGGTCGGCCAGCTGGAGATCGACGATCTGCCGGGCCTCCTCCTTGGTCAGGCTCTTGTAGTAGACGATCTCATCCAGACGGTTGAGGAACTCAGGCCGGAACCTGGAGCGGAGCAGCTGGTCGATGGCGCTGCGGGCTTCGGCGCTCAGCTCGTTGGAGCCGGAAGCGCGGCTGCTCTCCAGATCGTTCAGGATGATATCGCTGCCGAGGTTGGAGGTCAGGATGATGACGGTGTTCTTGAAATCCACGGTCCGCCCCTGGCTGTCGGTGATCCGCCCGTCGTCCAGCACCTGAAGCAGGATGTTGAACACGTCGGGATGGGCCTTCTCCACCTCGTCGAACAGGATGACGCTGTAGGGCTTGCGGCGGACAGCCTCGGTCAGCTGGCCGCCTTCTTCATAGCCTACGTATCCCGGAGGCGCCCCGATCAGGCGGCTGACGCTGAACTTCTCCATATATTCGGTCATGTCGATCCGGACCAGATTCTTCTCGTCGTCGAACAGGCTCTGGGCCAGAGCCTTGGCCAGCTCGGTCTTGCCGTCGCCGGTGGGGCCCAGGAACAGGAAGCTGCCGATGGGGCGGTTGGGGTTGGCGATGCCGGCCCGGCTGCGGAGGATGGCCTCGCTCACCTTGGTGACGGCCTCATCCTGGCCGATGACCCGGCGGTGGAGCACCTCGTCCAGATGGAGCAGCTTTTCCCGCTCGCCCTCCACCAGCTTTTCCACCGGGATTCCGGTCCAGCGGGCGACGATCCGGGCGATTTCTTCCTCGGTGACCCGGTCCCGCAGCAGGCTGGCCTCCTTCTTTTCGGCGGCCAGCTTCTCCTGCTCGGCCAGCTCCTTCTGGAGGGCGGGCAGGCGGCCATATTTCAGCTCGGCGGCCTTGTTCAGGTCATACTCCCGCTGAGCCTTCTCGATGGAGGCATTGGTCTGCTCGATCTGCTCCCGCAGGCTCTGCACCTTGCCGATGGCGTTCTTTTCGTTCTCCCACTGGGCCTTCATGCTGCGGAACTTGTCCTGCAATTCGGCCAGCTCCTTTTCCAGATCGTGCAGGCGGCTCTGGCTGAGGGCGTCGGTCTCCTTTTTCAGGCTGACCTGTTCGATTTGCAGCTGGGTGATCCGGTGGGCCAGATCGTCCATCTCGCTGGGCATGCTGTCCATCTCGGTCTTAATCATGGCGCAGGCCTCGTCCACCAGGTCGATGGCCTTGTCGGGGAGGAAGCGGTCGGTGATATACCGGTCCGAGAGGGTGGCCGCAGCAATCAGGGCGCTGTCGTTGATCTTGACGCCGTGGAACACCTCATACCGCTCTTTGAGGCCCCGGAGGATGGAGATGGTGTCCTCAACGGTGGGCTCGTCCACCTGCACTGGCTGGAACCGGCGCTCGAGGGCGGGGTCCTTCTCGATATACTGGCGGTACTCGTCGAGGGTGGTGGCGCCGATGCAGTGCAGCTCGCCCCGGGCCAGCATGGGCTTGAGCAGGTTGCCTGCGTCCATGGCGCCGTCGGTCTTGCCCGCGCCGACGATGGTGTGCAGCTCATCAATAAAGAGGATGATCTGCCCCTCGCTCTTTTTGACCTCGTTCAGAACGCTCTTGAGCCGCTCCTCAAATTCGCCCCGGTATTTTGCGCCCGCCACCAGAGCGCCCATGTCCAGGCTGAACACGGTGCGGTCCTTGAGGTTTTCGGGCACATCGCCCCGGACAATCCGCTGGGCCAGACCCTCGGCGATGGCGGTTTTGCCGACGCCGGGCTCGCCGATCAGGCAGGGGTTGTTCTTGGTTTTCCGGGACAGAATCCGGATGACGTTCCGAATCTCCTGATCCCGGCCGATGACCGGGTCCAGCTTCTGCTTCCGGGCCAGATCCACCAGATTCTGGCCGTATTTTTCGAGGGCGTTGTAGGTGTCCTCGGGGTTGTCGGTGGTGACCCGCTGGTTCCCCCGCACGCCGCTGAGTTCCTTGAGGAACTTGTCCTTTGTGATGCCGAAGGCGCGGAACAGCTCGGCGGTGTTCGGGTTGGTTTCCGACAGCAGGCCCAGCATCAGATGCTCGACGCTGATGAAGTCGTCCTTCATGGCCTTGGCTTCCCGGGCGGCCGCCGAAAGGACCTTGTCGGCGGCCTGGGAGATATAAACCTTGTCAGGGTCCCGGCCTGAGCCGGACACCCGGGGCAGGGCCGCCAGCTTTTCGGCCACGGCGGCGGCAAAGCTGCCCGGGTCCACGCTCAGCTTCTGGAGCAGCTGGGGAATCAGGCCGTTTTCCTGAGACACCAGCGCATGGAGCAGATGCTCGGGTTCCAGCGCATTGTGCTGGTACTCCACGGCCAGCTGCTGGGCGCTCTGGAGGGCCTCAAGGGTCTTTTGGGTATATTGATTGGTATTCATAAAGTTTGCCTCCATTCATACCGGAAATTGAAGTGTTGCCCGGCGGCGTTTGGGGGCCGCTGGGCTGGCGGACGGGCTAGATTTCTGCTAACCGCCCCGCAGTCCGGGGGCGCGAAGAAGGTCAAAGGCCGGAGAAAGGGGATTCATCATAGGAAATCGCACCTCCTTGTGCAGGAATTTGAATGATTTAGCACTCTAGCTGTTCGACTGCTAAAAATATACCGCAAACCTTCGGAATTGTCAAGAGGGACGGTCTGAAAAAGAAAAAGTTAACAGATCGTTCGCACAGATGCAAAAAAAGCCCGCCCGGACGTCCCCCGAAAGAGACGCCCGGGCGGGCAGGACAGATACAGAAATCGGATTAGACCAGCTGGACGCCGTCCCGCAGGGCGGCGGTGACATCGTCGGTCAGGGCAAGAAGCTTGACGTAGTTTTCGCCGTAGACGTTGGCATAGTTGGTGTATCTGGCGCAGCTGGCCTCGCTGGGCAGAAGGTCCAGAGATTCGGCCACGGCCTGATAGAGCAGCGCCTCGTTGCAGTAGCTGCGCAGGTCCTGCTCGTAATCGGCCAGCATGGCGTCGGCGGAGGCGTACCCGGCATAGAGGGGGATGAATTCGTCGAGGCTGTATCCATAATAGCCGGCCATCTGATAATAATAGTTCAGACAGTTGGTCACCTGATACTCCGAGATTACCTCGGGGCAGCCGCTGAACTTGGCGGCATCCAGCAGATAGCTGAGGATGGCGCTGTCGAGATTGCTCTGAAGGGTGATGTCATAGAAGTACTGGTTCAGCGCCTCGACGGTGTGGATGTCGTCGCTCTCGCCGAAGTTTTCTTCCACCCAGGCGTCGGTGGCCTCGGGCAGAACCGTCTCGGACAGGCTGTTCAGGGTCACCGAGAAGACGGCCTCCCGCCCGCTGAGGGGAACGACGTTGCCCTCGGCGTCGGTGGAGTCCCCGTAGCCCTCGGGGAAGGTGACGACCACGTCAAAGACGTCGCCCGGCAGATGGCCCACAATCTGGTCCTCAAAGCCGTCGATGAACTGGCCGCTGCCCAACGTCAGGTCGTAGCCCTCGGCGGTGCCGCCGGTAAAGACCACCCCGTCCACCGAGCCGGAATAGTCAATGTTGGCGATGTCGCCCTCGGCTGCCGCCCGCCCGGAGACGGTCTGAGCGGTGCTGTACATGCTCAGCAGGTAATCCCACTGGTTGGAGATGGCTTCCTCGGAGGGCTCCACATCGGCCTTTTTCAGCTGGATGGAAGCAAAATCCTCCGGCAGGGTGACATAGTCCAGGGCGGTGATGCCGTCCCAGTAGCCGTTGGCGTCGAGGCCCTGGCTGTAATCAAAGGTTTCGTAGGCATAGTCGGCGGCAGAGCCGAAGCTGGATACTCCAGCGGAGGACGCGTCCTCCCCGCCCTTGAAAAAGCTGCATCCGCCCAGGACGGCGCTCAGCCCGAGGGCCGCGGTCAGGCAGAGTGCAGCGAGACGTAAACGATCCAAAAGAATATACCTCCTGCGGTTTGATCCGGTGAAAGACAGACCCCGGCGCAAAACCACGCCGGGACGAAGCTATTATACTGTTTCCCCGGCAAAAAAGAAAGTCTTTTAACGAAATTGCCACAAATAATCCCGCTCCCGCCGGGGCGTTTTTGGCGTCCGGGCGGGCCGGGAGCGGTGGAAATCCCGGGGCGGTTCTGCTACAATAGAGCCAAAGACCCAAATCCATCACAAGCAGGAGGAAAAACAGCTATGGATTACAATAAAGCAGCCCTTGCGATGCACGAGGCCCACAAGGGCAAGGTGGGCATCGTCAGCAAGGTGGAAGTGACCAACCGGGACGAGCTGGCCACCGCCTATACCCCCGGTGTGGCCGAGCCCTGCCGCAGGATCAGCGCAAACCCCGAGGACGTCTATAAATATACCTTTAAGGGAAACATGGTGGCGGTGGTCTCCAACGGCACCGCCGTGCTGGGCCTGGGGGACATCGGCCCGGCGGCGGGCCTGCCGGTGATGGAGGGCAAAGCCGTCCTCTTTAAGGAGTTCGGCGGGGTGGACGCCTTCCCCATCTGTCTGGATGCCCACGACGCCGCCAGCGTCATCGCGGCCTGCAAGGCTCTGGCCCCCACCTTCGGCGGGATCAATCTGGAGGACATCAAGAGCCCCGAGTGCTTTGAAATCGAGGAAACCCTCGAGCGGGAGCTGGACATCCCGGTCTTTCACGACGACCAGCACGGCACCGCCATTGTGGTCACGGCGGCCCTCATCAACGCCCTGCGGGTGGCGGGCAAGAAGATGGAGGAGGTCCGGATCGTCCTGAACGGCCCCGGCGCGGCGGGCACCGCCATCATCAAGATGCTGATGACCGCCGGCGCAAAGGACATCATTGCGGTGGACCAGTTCGGCACCCTCTATAAGGGCTGCAACAGCGCCGAGGCCCACAAGAACTGGCTGGGCGAGGTCACCAACCCCCGCCAGATCAAGGGCGGGCTGCCCGAGGCGCTGGAGGGGGCGGACGTCTTCATCGGCGTTTCCAAGCCCGGCTGCCTGACCGCCGAGCTCTGCCGCCGGATGGCCCCCGACGCCATCGTCTTTGCCATGGCCAACCCCACCCCCGAGATTATGCCCGACGAGGCCAAAGCGGGCGGCGTGCGGATCATCGCCACCGGCCGCAGCGACTTCCCCAACCAGGTCAACAACGTCCTCTGCTTCCCCGGCCTGTTCAAGGGGGCGTTGTCGGTCCGGGCGCGGGACATCAACGACCGGATGAAGCTGGCCGCCGCCTACGCCATCGCCGACCTCATCACCGACGACCAGCGGAGCGACGAGTATATCATCCCCGGCCCCTTTGATCCCCGTGTGGCGCAGGCGGTGGCCGACGCAGTCGCCAAAGCTGCCCGGGAAACCGGCGTGGCCCGCCTGTAAGGGGGCGGCCTATGAGAACCATTTCTGCACAGGAGATCACCGCCGCGGTGGCGCGGCTCTGCATCGAGGCCAACACCCGCCTGCCCGCCGACGTTCAGGCCGCGCTGGATGCGGCCCGCAGGTCCGAGCCCTGGCCTCTGGCCAGGACCACCCTCGACCTGCTGTGGTCCAATCTGGACGCAGCCCGGGAGGCTGACCTGCCCATCTGCCAGGACACCGGCATGGCCTGCGTCTTTGTGGAGCTGGGCACCGATGTTCACATTGAGGGCAGCTTTGAGCAGGCCATCCACGAGGGGGTCCGCCAGGGCTACGGCGCGGGCTATCTGCGCAAGAGCATCGTGGCCGACCCTCTCCGCCGGGGCAACACCGGGGACAACACCCCGGCGGCCATCACGGTCCATCTGGTGGACGGGGACGGATGCAGGATTACCGTGGCCCCCAAGGGCTTCGGCAGCGAGAACATGAGCCGCATCCAGATGCTGAAGCCCGCCGACGGGGTGGAGGGCTTCAAACGGTTTGTCCTCGAGACGGTGAAGCTGGCCGGGTCCAATCCCTGCCCGCCCATCGTGCTGGGCGTCGGGGTGGGCGGAAGCTTTGACAAAGTCGCCTATCTGGCCAAAAAAGCCCTGCTCCGCCCGCTGGACCAGCCCAACCCTGACCCCTATTACGCCGCCCTCGAGCGGGAGCTGCTGGAGGCGGTCAACGAGATCGGCATCGGCCCCCAGGGCTTCGGCGGAAAGACCACCTGCCTTGGCCTTGCCATCGAGCAGATGCCCACCCATGTGGCGGGTCTGCCCGCCGCCGTGAATGTGTCCTGCCATGTGACCCGCCGGGCCTCGGCGGAGCTGTGAGAGGGGAGGAAACCGCGATGGAATACAAACTGACCGTCCCCTGTACTGCCGCCGACCTCGCGCCGCTGCGGGCCGGGGACACGGTGCTGCTTTCGGGAATCGTCTACACCGCCCGGGATCAGGCCCACAAACGGATGATGGAGGCGCTGGACGCCGGGCAGCAGCTGCCCTTTGATCTGGCGGGCAGCGCCATCTATTACGTCGGCCCCACCCCCGAGCGCCCCGGCCAGGTCATCGGCTCGGCCGGGCCCACCACTTCGGGCCGGATGGACGCCATGTCCCCCCGGCTGCTGGATCTGGGCAACAAAGTCATGATCGGCAAGGGCAAGCGGGACGCCGCCGTCAAGGAAGCCGTCCGCCGGAACGGTGCGGTCTATCTGGCCGCGCTGGGGGGCGCAGGGGCTTTGATGGCCCAGAGCGTCAAAAGCCTGGAAGTCATCGCCTGGCCCGACCTCGGCTGCGAGGCGGTGCGCCGGCTGACGGTGGAGGATATGCCTCTGACCGTCATCCTCGACCCCATGGGGGGCGACCTCTACGAATCCGGCCCGGCGGCCTACCTTGCCTCGGCAGAGTGAACGGAAAAGACTGCGGATTTTGGCTTGCGCCGGGCCGCCGGATGTGTTACTCTAAGAAAAACGCCCGCCGCCTCGGCCGGGCAGGAAACGGGAGGCCGAACAAATCATGATGATCCATCAGTCTGCGGAAGATTATCTGGAGACCATCCTGATGCTGACCGAGCGGCTGGGCAAGGTCCGCTCCATTGACGTGGTCCGGGAGCTGGGTTACACCAAGGCCAGCGTCAGCATCGCCATGCGGAAGCTGCGGGAAAACGGCTACATTGCGGTGGATGGGGAAGGAAATCTGACCCTGCTGCCCCCGGGCCGGGAGATTGCCGAGCGGATCTATGGCCGCCACCGGCTGCTCCAGCACTTTTTTATCCAGCTGGGGGTGGACGAAAAGACCGCCGCCGAGGACGCCTGCCGGGTCGAGCATGTGCTCAGCGAGCAGACTCTGGAAAAGATTCGGGAAAAAGCCCTGCTTCAGGATGCCGAGAGCACCCTCGGTTCCGGGACGGAGGACTGACCGCGCTTGCCGCCCGACGCCGGAACCCATCCAGCAAACATAAACAAAATGCAAACGCCCCCGGGAGCTTTCGTTCCCGGGGGGCGTTTTATTGGGTTACTTCAGTTGGGGGCAAAGATTATTTTGCCTTGGGGCCTGCGTTGACGATCTCGGCGGCCATGTTGGGATACTTCTTGGCGAAGTTGTCCTGGAACATCTGGGCCAGCTTGTTGGCCTGTGCGTCGTAAGCAGCCTTGTCCTCCCACATGCCGCGGGCATCCAGCTTCTCGTCGGGCACGCCGGGGCAGCTGGTGGGATAATCGACGTTGAAGACGTCGTGGTGCTTGAACTCGATGCTGTCAAAGCTGCCGTTCAGAGCGGCGGTGACCATGGCGCGGGTGTAGCTCAGCTTCATCCGCTGTGCGCCGGAAGCAGCGCTGCCGCCGGCCCAGCCGGTGTTGACCAGGTAGACCTTGGTGCCGTACTTGTCCAGCTTCTCGCCCAGCATCTTGGCGTAGACCTGGGGGTCCATGGGCATGAAGGGCTCGCCGAACAGGGTGGAGAAGGTGGGCTGCGGCTCGGTGACGCCGCGCTCGGTGCCGGCCAGCTTGGAGGTGAAGCCGGTCACGAAGTGGTACATGGCGGCCTCCTTGCTCAGGCGGCTGATCGGGGGCAGGACGCCGAAAGCGTCGGCGGTCAGGAAGATGACCACCTTGGGGATGCCGCCCTCGCCGGGGATCTGGGCGTTGGAGATATAATCGACGGGGTAGCCGACGCGGGTGTTCTCGGTCAGGCTGTCGTCGTCAAAGTCGAACTCGCGGGTCTCGGGGTCCATGACCACGTTCTCCACCAGAGAGCCGAACTTGATGGCGTGGTAGATCTCAGGCTCGTGCTCCTCCTTCAGGTTGATGCACTTTGCGTAGCAGCCGCCCTCGAAGTTGAAGACGCCGTCGGGGCTCCAGCCGTGCTCGTCGTCGCCGATCAGCTTCCGGTTGGGGTCGGCGGACAGGGTGGTCTTGCCGGTGCCGGACAGGCCGAAGAAGACGGCGGTCTCGTGGGTGACGGGGTCCATGTTGGCGGAGCAGTGCATGGGCAGGACGTTCTCCTTGGTCATGACATAGTTCATGGTGGAGAAGACGCTCTTCTTGATCTCGCCGCTGTACTGGCTGCCGCAGATGACGATGGTGTGGGCCTCGTAGTCGATCATGATGGCGGCCTCGCTGTTGACGCCGTCCACAGCGGGATCGCACTTGAAGCCGGGGGCCACCAGCATGGTGTAGTCGGCCTCGCCGTAGTTGGCCAGCTCCTCAGCGGTGGGGCGGATCAGCAGCTGGTGGATGAACAGGTTCTGGCTGGCCAGCTCGTTGATGATCCGGAATTTCTTGGTGTACTTGGGGTCAGCGCCGGCGAAGCCGTCAAAAATGAAGATCTCGCGGCCCTGCAGATAAGCGGCGACCTTGCCCTTGATGGCGTCGAACTTCTCGCGGCTGATGGGGCGGTTGACCTTGCCCCAGGCGATTTCGTTGTGGATGCCCTCGCTGTCGACGATGAATTTGTCGTTGGGCGAACGGCCGGTGTACTTGCCGGTGGTAACCACCAGAGCGCCGGTCTTGCTCAGGGTGCCCTCACCGCGGCGCAGAGCGGCCTCGGTCAGCTGGGCGGGAGTCAGGTTGCGGTACACTGCCTTGGGGGCCAGGATACCGAATTTTTCGATACCATAAGTTTCCATGGGTGTTCCCTCCATATGCTATAAAATCTTCATTGAACGGACTAAAGGACCATGCCCGCAGGGGCTCAGCAGCTGCCGACTGCTGGTTGGTCAGCTTAATTATACCATGATTTTACTGTTTCGCAAGCCCGGCGGCCTCTTTTTGGGAGGTTCGACAACAACCGGCGGGAAAGAATGCGAAAAAAATGTCAAAGCGGCGCAGAAGTTCCCCCTCTGCCGTGGTACTGTTTGCTGAGGGAAAAACCCCGCCCGCTGACCTCGCTGACGTGCTCCACAATGACGAAGCTGGCGGGGTCGATGGAGTGGATCAGCTTTTCCAGCCGGGGCAGCTCCCGGTTGGAGATGACGCAGAGCAGCATCTGGGTGGGCTGGCGGAGATAGCCGCCCTCCCCGTGAAGGATGGTGACGCCCCGGTCGATCTGGGAGAGGATGGCGGCGTTGATTTCGTCCGCCCGGGCGCTGATGATCTTCACCTCGGTCCGGGTGGTGCCCACAAGGATCACCTTGTCCAGCAGCACGTCCGAGACGATGACCACCAGAATGCCGTAGAGGATCTGGTCGGCGGGGGTGAACAGGGCCTGAGCCAGAAGGATCAGAAGATCGAAGAAGAACATGGTCCCCGAGACGGGCAGCCGGAACAGCTTGTTGAGGACCAGCGGGGGGATGTCCATGCCGCCGGTGGAGGCCCCGGCCCGGATCACCATGCCGAGGGATACCCCGATGCCGATGCCCGCAAAGACGGTGCACAGCAGCAGGTCGTCGGTCAGGACGTAGTCTCCCAGCAGCCGCTCCCACAGCTCCAGGGCCAGAGGGCTGAGGAAGGTGCTGGCCAGGGTGGAGAGGGCGAATTTCCGGCCGAGAACGGCCAGCCCCAACAGCAGCAGGGCGATGTTGATAAAGAGCAGCAGGGCGGACACCGACAGCCCCACGAACCGGTTGATGGCCAGGGCGATGCCGGTGGCCCCGCCCATAATCAGCCCGGAGGGCATGACAAAGAGCTTGAGGGTCAGGGAAAACAGGATATTGCCCAGCAGGATGACCAGCGCCGAAAAGAGGGCGGCGGTCCGGCTGTTTGCGGTTTCAGATGCCATAGAGTGGAATACCTCCTGATGGTCCGGCCCCCGAAGGGCCGGGAATGTGGGATGGGTCCCGCCCGGAAGGGGGGAACGCCCCTATTATTGCATAGAATGCCCCCGGTGACCAGAGTAAAACAAAAAACAGCCCGGCAGACCGGAAGGCCTGCCAGGCTGAAAAAGGGGAGCTCAGATCTGCTGCTCTGCAAGGGCGTCGGGCGCCGCGGTGTTCGCCACCGGAATGGAGGCGTAGGGGTCGGGGGCGTTGTCCGCAGGCAGGGACTTCATATACTGGTCCATGGCGACGGCCACTTCCTTGGCCATGGCCACCGCTTCGACGACGGTGCGGGCGCCCTTGACGGCGTCGCCGCCCGCAAAAACGCCGGGGCGGGTGGTGTGGCCGTCGGGGCTGACCGTGAGCAGGCCCCGCTGGTTGGTGTCGATGCCGGTGGTGGTTTCGATGAGGGCGTTTTCAGAGCCCTGGCTCACCGAGACGATGACGCCGGTGTGGGGGTAGAAGGTCTCGCTGCCCTCCACCTGGGTGAATTTGCCGTCCTCTCCCTTGACGGTGTCCCGGCAGATCAGGCCGTTCTCCCGGATCTCCACCGGGGCTTTGCAGAACTGGAAGCTGACGCCCTCCAGCTTTGCATAGCTGACCTCATAGGCCGAAGCGCTGATGCAGCTTTCGTCCCGGCGGGCGTAGCAGGTGACGTGGCGGGCGCCGTTGCGGATGGCGGTCCGGGCGCAGTCCATGGCCGAGTTGCCCACCCCGATGACGGCGATGTTGTCCCCCAGCTTGAAGCCCTTGGAATTCGCCAGATAGTCGATGCCGAAGGCGACATTTCCCAGCGCTTCGCCCTTGATGTGCATGGCGTTGGCCTTCCAGAGGCCCGCGCCGATGAAGACGCTCTTGTATCCGTCCC
Source organism: Candidatus Faecalibacterium intestinavium (assembly GCA_018883885.1). GTDB lineage: Bacteria > Bacillota > Clostridia > Oscillospirales > Ruminococcaceae > Faecalibacterium > Faecalibacterium intestinavium. The sequence continues at coordinate 24,657 of JAHLFH010000144.1, forward strand.
GGAACAGGTCGTCGATGGTCAGGGTGCGGCCGATGGCCGTGTTGGGCCGGACCTTGATGTTTTTCAGCTCCAGATGGCGGTACTGGAAATCATCCAGCACGCTGTCGGGCAGCCGGTAGTTGGGGATGCCGTACCGCATGACGCCGCCGATCTTGTCCTGGGCTTCAAAGATGGTGATGTCGTAGCCCATGCGGGCCAGCAGGACCGCAATGGTCAGGCCCGCCGGGCCGGAGCCCACCACCGCCGCCTTCATCCCGTTGCGGGGGGTGGGGCCGGCCACCATCTGGTTGGCGTAGGTGGTGGAGATATAGTCCTCGATGATCGAGAAGTGGACCGGGTCGCGGGAGGGCATCCGGTTCCGGATGCAGTGCCCCTCGCACTGTTTTTCGTGGTTGCAGACCAGGCTGCATACGGTGGTGAGGGGGTTGTTCTCAAAGAGCATCCGGCCGGCGTCGTTCAGGTTGCCCGATTTGAGCAGGCGGATCACCTCGGGAATGTTGGTGTGGATGGGGCAGCCTTCCTGACACGAGGGCTTTTTGCAGCCGAGGCAGCGGTTGGCTTCGTCCATGACGTGCAGCGCCATTGTGGAAATCCTCCTTTTGGGGTTGTAAGGGTATGGCCGGGCGGCAGCCCGGAAACAGAAACCTGTTGTATCCCAGATTCTCTTTTAATAATACCGCGGAACGGGCCGAAAGCGCATTGGGAAAAACGCCGAATTTCGTGAATCTTTTCTGTGCTGTTTGGCGGATTTTCGGCGTCTCAGCGGGTTTCATCCGGCAGGATGACCGGCGGCTGGACAAAGCACAGGCCCATCGGCGCGGGAGCACGGCGGCACAAGGCCCCCAGGTCGGCGGCCGCCGCCTGCGCAAAAACGGTCCGGCGGCAGGCC
>JAHLFH010000145.1 GCA_018883885.1 Candidatus Faecalibacterium intestinavium
GGACTGGGCGCTGGCCGCGGCGCTGCTGGCGGCTGCGGCCCTGGGCTTCTGGCTCTGGCGGAGAAGAAGCCGGAAAAAATAAGGCGGCAAAAAGGGCCGGCGCGTCTGCGCCGGCCCTTTTCAAAAAGCAGGGGAAACAAACGGGAAACATCACCCGTTGAGTTTGTGCAGAATCTCGTCCATGCTGACCCCCTGGGACAGCAGGCCCTGCACGGCGGAATCCAGATCGGCCCGCTGCGCCTCCAGGCTGGCCCGGGCTTCGGCCTCGGCCAGTTTCCCTTCCAGCTTGCCGATGGCTTTCTCAGCGGATTTCAGGGCAAGACGGTCCTTTTTCAGCTGTGCCTTCAGCTCGCTGATCTGGGCGAGGGAGGCGGAGACCTTCTGCTCCAGCTCCTCCTTCAGCGCGGTCTTTTCTGCGAGGGCGGATCTATAATTTGCGGCAGAATCCAGCTTCTGTTTTTTGTTTTTATTCTTGCTTCCTTTGGGTCTCGGCATAGAACAATCCTCCTGAATTATTTCAAAGATATTTAAATTAAATATAGCACGAACTGGGGCGCAGGGCAAGAGTTTTTTGTCTGAATTCGGGAGATATATTTGTGAAAATCTTCGCCGGAAGCCGGGCCGCCGGGCGGGGGAGAGGGAGACGCGCAAAAAACAGGGCGGAATATAAAGGAAACGGCAATTCTTTGTAAAAAATACTTGTTGCGGCTGTGGTAAAAATGGTATAATAAATGCGTACGCGGGTGGATCGTGCCGCGGGTCGTGCATCAGAAACGGGAAGCCATACAAGGAGAGTTGCTATGGATATTACACACATTACCTCCCTGCTGGGCGGCATCGCCTTATTCTTATACGGCATGTCGATCATGGGGGCGGGCCTGGAAAAGCTGGCGGGCGGCAAGATGCAGAGCGTGCTCCAGCGGCTGACTTCCAATACATTGAAGGGCGTCCTGCTGGGCACCCTCATCACCGGCGTGATCCAGTCCTCGGCGGGCACGGTGGTCATCTGCGTCGGTCTGGTCAACTCGGGCATCATGACCCTGACCCAGTCGGTGGGGGTCATCATGGGCGCCAACATCGGCACCACCGTCACCGGCCAGCTGATCCGGATGGCCGATATCTCGGGCGAAAGCCTGCTGCTGACCCTTGTCCAGCCCAAAACCTTCTCCCCGGTGGTGGCCTTCATCGGCTGCATCCTCTATGTGTTTGTCCGGAACGCCAAAAAGAAGAACATCGGCCAGATCCTTCTCGGCTTCGGCATCCTGTTCACCGGCATGAACCTGATGGACACGGGCGTGTCCCCCCTCAAGGAGAGCGCCTTTTTCCAGAACCTCTTTGTCAGCATGACCAACCCCATTCTGGGCGTGCTGGTGGGCCTTGTGGTCACCGTCCTGATCCAGTCCTCCTCGGCGTCGGTGGGCATCCTTCAGGCGCTGTCCAGCACCGGCCTTGTCACCTTCGGGTCGGCCATCCCGGTCATTCTGGGGGCCCACATCGGCACCGCCTTCACCCCGCTGCTGACCATCGGCGGCTCCTCCAAGGACGGCAAGCGGGCCGCGCTGGTCCACCTGTACTTCAACGTCATCGGCAGCATAGTGGTGCTGGCGCTGGTGTATCTGTACCGGTTTACCTTTGGCTTCCCGATGTGGAACGACGTCATGAACAAGGGCGCCATCGCCAACATCCATACCCTGTCCAGCATCTTTGCCATGCTGCTGTTCCTGCCCTTCAGCTCCTGCCTGTCCAGGCTGGCCATGCTGACCGTGCGGGACAGCGAGGAGGAATCCCAGGAGCTGAGCATGCCGGTTCTGGACGAGCGCCTTTACAAGAGCCCGGCGGTGGCGCTGCAGCAGGCGCGGAACGCCGTATATAAGATGTGCCGCCGCGCGGCCCGGAACGTGGGCCTCGCCATGCCGCTGCTGGTTGAGATGGACCCGGACATCGTCAGCGCCATTCAGGTCCGGGAGAACCTCATCGACCGGATGGAGGTGGAAATCTCCAATTACCTCATCCACCTCACCGATCAGGAGCTGGGGGACGACGAGAGCCACACCGTCAGCGACCTGCTCAACTACGTCACCGAATACGAGCGGATCGGCGATTACGCCGTCAACATCATGGAAAAGGCCCAGGAGATGGAGGAGAAGGAAGTCGCCTTCAGCGAGAACGCCCAGCGGGAGCTGAAGCTGCTGGGGGATGCGGTGCAGCGGATTCTCACCCTGACCGACGAGGCCTTCGGGAACGAGAACACCAAGGCCGCCGCCCAGGTGGAGCCGCTGGAAGAAACCATCGACATCATGGTGGAGAAGCTGCGCGACCAGCACATCAGCCGCCTGAAGGACGGGGTCTGCTCCATCGACGCGGGCGTCATCTTCCTGGATGTGCTGAACAACGTGGAGCGCATTTCCGACCATTGCTCCAACGTGGCGGCCCGGCTGATCGGGATGGAGAACGGCTATGAGTACGACTCCCACACCCTCAAGGCCATCATGCACCATAACCCCACCAAGGATTACGCGCTGGCCTTTGAAAACTGCCGGAAGGAATACCTTGTGCCGCTTGAGGCGATGGACGCATAACCTACACCCAAAACAAAACCAGAACAGGCCCGGGGCAGAGCTGCTCCGGGCCCGGTTTTTGCCCGGGGTTTTGCGGGGAATCCGGCGTCAGTTGCCCAAGTCTTCCAAGAGGGAAGCGAGGGCCTGCTCGCCCCAGACCACCAGCCCCTGCTTGATCCGCAGCGCGTCGCCCTCGGGCAGAAGGTTGACGTACACTTCGGTCAGCTCCACCCGCTGGAGGGGCTGGCCGTCGGCGTCGCAGGTGTAAACCGCCAGCCGCCCGCCCTCGTCGCAGAGGTAGAACCCCTGGGGCAGGGCGACGCCCGAGGCCGGGCCCTGGGCCTGTCTCTTATACACATCTGACGCTGCCGACGATAGCATG
>JAHLFH010000146.1 GCA_018883885.1 Candidatus Faecalibacterium intestinavium
CTATCGTCGGCAGCGTCAGATGTGTATAAGAGACAGACCCGGCGCCGCTGGGTCTGGGCCTGCTCCACCCCCAGACCATCATCGGTCTGGGCGCTTCCACCGGCGGCACCGAGGCCACCCTCGAGGTGCTCAAGCGGCTGCCCGCCGACATCCCCGGCATGGTCATCGTGCAGCATATGCCCCCGGGATTCACCGCCATGTACGCCCAGCGGCTGAACAAGCTCTGCGCCATGGAAGTGCGGGAGGCCAAAAACGGCGACGAAATCCATCCCGGGCTCGCTCTGGTGGCCCCGGCGGACCTTCAGGCGCGGGTGGTGCGAATGGGCAGCCGTTACACCGTCTCCTGCCAGCCCGGCGACAAGGTCAGCGGCCACCGCCCCTCGGTGGACGTCCTCTTTTCCTCCATGGCGGCTCAGGTGAAATGCCACATGGTGGGCATCATCATGACCGGCATGGGCCGGGACGGCGCCAGCGGCCTGCTGGAAATGCGTCAGGCCGGGGCCTACACCATCGGTCAGGACAAGGAATCCTGCGTGGTGTACGGAATGCCCTGTGTGGCCCACGAAATCGGCGCGGTGGGCATTCAGGCCTCCTGCGAGAACATCGCGGGGGTCCTGATGCAGCACCTCAAAGCCGACAAATAACCCGAACGTTAAACGCCCTCTGCGGAACTCCTGAATGGGAAATTCCGCAGGGGGCGTTTTTTGCAAATGATTCAGCGCCGGTGCCGGGGGTGCTCCATCACCTGCTTGCAGGCGTAGATCACCTGCGCGGTGGCGCTGGTGTCATATTTGGCGCTGAAAAAGCTGACCATGGGGGTCAGCGCCGCTTTGGACAGCACCATGTATTTGGGCGGCAGACGGCTCAGGGCCAGCGCCCGCACATCCGCCTTGCACCGGGAACAGTCGCAAAGGCCGAACATCCCGATGTATTTGTTCATCCGCTGTTCCACCAGCGGCTCCATGATATTCAGGGACACAAAGTCCTCTTCCTCGGGAAGGTCCTCCGGCGCGGGGGCTTCCTCCGCCGGGGCCGCAGCCTCTTTGGGGGCGGGCTGCTCCGCCGGGGCGGAAGGTTCTTCGGCAATCGGTTCCGGTTCGCTCTCCAGCGCCAGAGCCGGGACTTCTTCGTCCTTTGCAGCCGCCGGTTCCGGGGCGGGTTCTTCCGCCGCCGGGGCCGCCGCAGCCGTCTCGGCTTCCAGCGATTCCTCCAGCGCTTCCCGGATGGTCTCGGACAGGGCCTCCTGGTTGGCGCGGGCCACGTCCAGAATGGGCGCCAGGTTGTGCCGGGTGGATGAGGTGGTTTTCGGGGCTGCCGGGGCCGTTTCAGGAGCGGCCTCCGGGGCGGAGCGGGTCTCCTGCCGGGGAGCGGCGGCCGCGCTGTCCTGGCCTGTGCCGGTCAGCAGGCTCAGCACATGGTCGGTCTTGCTGGTGCGTCCGTTTTTCTTGCCTGCCATCAGTTGTCCCCTCCCTTACGGTCCGCCGCGGGGGAGCGGCGTCCCGCCACCTCGTCGCACAGAGCCTCGAAATCAAGGGTGGTGGTGGCTCTGGGGGCATAGTCCACCACGCTCTGGCCCTGGGCCGGCGCTTCCGCCGTGGCGACGCTGCCCCGGATCTTGGCCTCAAACACCCGGGTCCCCAGCTGGGCGGCAATCTGCCCCGCCAGCTCCAGAACTTCCCGGTTGAGGTTGAAGCGGGCGTTGTACCGGTTGAGAAGGATGCCCAGCACCTGAAGCCGGGAATTGTAGTAGTTCCGGACCCCTTCGATGGTCTCCTTGATCTGGGACACGCCCAGCAGGCTCAGGACTTCCGGCGCCATGGGGATGATGAGGCTGTCCGCCGCCACATAGGCGTTCACCGTCAGCAGGCCCAGGGCCGGGGGCGTGTCCACGATGATATAATCGTATTTTGCTTCCAGGCGGGAAAGGGCTTTTTTCAGCAGGAACTCCCGCCCCGGGCGGTTGAATTCCAGCTCCGCCCCGGACAGAAGGATGTTCGAGGGCAGGATGTCGCAGGTCTCGGTGTGGGAGATGGCCTGCTCGGGCTCCACTTCCCCGCGGAACACATCATAGATGGTGACGCAGTGCTCGATATCCAGCCCCAGGCTGAAGCCGAGGCTGCCCTGGGGGTCCAGATCCACCCCCAGCACCCGGGCCCCCCGGCGGGCCAGCAGCGCAAGCAGCGCCGCGGCGGTGGTGGTCTTGCCCACCCCTCCCTTTTGGTTTGTGATGGCAATGATGGATGCGGACATATGGGTCCCTTCCTTTCCCTCCTGCGGGGCGTCCCTCTGAGCGAAATAGAAAAAATGAGAAAAAACAGGGGGACTTCTTAATTTTTCTGCCCGGGCGGACGATATAGATTTAGGTGAGTATGACGCCTTTTCCTTGACGCCTTTATTCCCTTTTGTTCATTGTATCGGAAATGTCGTTTCTTGTCAATCGGCTGACAGACGGCATTCTATATCGAACCAGAGCGTTTTTTTGATTCAGAAAGGAAGTGGACCTTATGGCATCGGTCAACAGTCTGTCCGGCTCCAGCTCCAGCTCCAGCATCTACGGAAACCGGACCTATAATATCATCTCGGGCCTGGCCAGCGGCCTGGATACCGAAGAGCTGATCTCCGGCGTGGTCCAGAGCTATCAGCAGAAAATCCAGAATCTCCAGAAAGAAAACACCACCCTCCAGTGGAAGCAGGAGTCTTATCAGAGCATCTCCGACAAGCTGGTGGAGTTTGAGCGCAATTATGCCTCTTACCTCTATTCCTCGGGCACCAACCTGTCCAGCTCCAGCTTTTTCAACAGTGCCATCCTCACCACTGCCAAGGGCAATTACGCGGACCTTGTGTCCGCCTCGGGCAAGAGCAGCAGCAACATCGTCCTGAACGCCGTCAAGCAGCTGGCCACCGCGGCGACCTACACCGCCAACAGCAAGAAGTTCACCGCCATCGGCGGCAACACCCTCACCGGCGGCGCGGCCCTCGACCTCAGCAAGGAAGTGGAGACCAGCAATCTGGAAGGCTCTCTCACCATCACCTACGGCAACAAGGAAATCTCCATCGACTTCGACAAGAAGGAGTTTTTCCGGGCGGACGACGGCTCCTTTGACGCCGCGGCCCTGGAAAAGGCCATCAACGACAAGCTGAAGGAGCAGAACGTCTCCATCGGCAGCGGCAGCTATACGGCGGACGAGGCCATCGGCGTCTCGGTCAGCGAGGACGGGAAGATCACCTTCTCCGACAAGCGGAACGCCGGCAACAGCGTATACATCAGCGACGCCTCCGGCGCTCTGGGCAAAATGCTCAAGCTGGACGAGGACAAACCCGAGAACAACACCTCCATCCAGCTGGACACCGCCAAGCTGGTGGAAAAGACCAACGCCAAAGATTACCTCAAGGGCAAGAGCTTCACCGTCACCCTGGACGGCGTCAGCAAGACCATCGCCCTGCCCGATGTGGACGACTCTGCCGATCCCCAGGCGTTTGTGGATGGAATCCAGGACGCTCTGGACAAGGCCTTCGGCGAGGACAAGATCACCGCCGGGCTGGACATCGGCGGAAAGATGACCTTTACTCGGGCGGATGCGGGCGCGTCCAACCTGTCGGTGGAAGCGTCCGACTCGGCGGTGGGCGATGTCCTGGGCATCGGCTCGGGCCTGGCCAACTATCTGGACACCAGCCGAACCCTCGAGGCGCTGGGCGTCGATTTCAAGGGCCTCAAGGCCAACGAAGACGGCCTGTATGAGCTGAAGATCAACGACGTGAGCATCGGCTTCTACGGCAAGGACACCAAGCTCAGCGAGGTGCTGGACGACATCAACGGCAACACCAAGGCCGGCGTCAAGGCCAGCTATTCCAAGCTGACCAACGAGATCACCTTCACCGCCAAGGATACCGGCGAGGGCGGACGGATCGACATTCTGGCCGACAGCCTGGGCGCCCGGATGTTCGGCAATACCATCGAAAAGGGTACCGGCGAGCGGATCACCAATTCCCGCTATACCGAGGGCCAGGACTCTGTGTTCAGCGTCACCGTCAACGGCAAGGATATGGAGCTGAGCCGCTCCACCAACACGGTGGACCTGGACGGGATGAAGGTCACCTTCAACGACACCTTCAACGAGGACAAGAAGGTGGGCGAGATTGCCTCCGGCGACAAGGTCACCTTCACCACCACCAGCGATGCGGACACCATTGTGGACGCGGTCAAGAAGATGGTCAACGACTTCAACACCATGATGTCGGAGATCAAGAAGGCTTACTCCACCACTCCCCTCCAGACTTCCTCCGGCGACCGGTATGAGCCCCTCTCCGACGAAGACATGGCGGACATGAGCGACTCCGCCATCGAAAAATACGAAGAAAAGGCCAAGACCGGCCTGCTGTTCATGGACCGGGATCTGTCCTCCCTGTACAACGACCTGCGCAGCGCCGTCACCTCTCTGGGCAGCGATCTGCGCTCCATCGGCATCGACACCGCCTATTCCAACGGCGAGACGACCCTCACCCTGGACGAGAACGCCCTCCGGGAAGCGCTCCAGTCCGACCCCGACCGCGTGCAGGAAGTCTTTACCCGCAGCCGGGAAAACGGCGCTTCCACCGACGGCCTGATGGCCAAGCTCCAGAGCGTCACCCAGAAATACGCCGCCACCACCGGCGCCACCAAGGGCATCCTGATCGAGAAGGCCGGCTCCAAGTACGCCCCCACCGCCGCCCTGAACAACGATATGCTCAGCCAGATGCAGGAGGTGGAGGAGGAGATCTCCAAGTGGCAGGACAAGATGTCCAGCCAGGTGGATTACTACACCAACAAGTTCACCCAGCTGGAAATGCTCATCAACCAGATGAATTCCCAGAGCTCGGCTCTGGCCGGGCTGCTGGGCGGCTGATCACATCCGGGAAAGGAACACAGTCAGAATGGATATGCGAGGATATCAGCGTTACCGGGAGCAATCCCTGGACACCATGACCCAGGGGGAGCTTCTGCTGCTGGTGTATGACGAGCTTGTAAAACGGCTGACTCAGGCCGAGTTGGCCCTTTCCAAAGAGGATTACCCGGTTTTTGAAGAATCGGTGGAACGCGCCATCCGGATCATCCATTATCTGGATGACACGCTGGACCGGCAATACGACATCGGCCGGCAGCTTGCCCGCCTGTATGAGTATTTCTGCTATGAGCTCAGCCGGGTGAAGGCCGGACGGAACAAGACCGAACTGGAACGGGTCAAAAAGATGGCCGGAGAGCTGCGCGCCAGCTTCCGCACCGCCGAAAAGCAATCCAACCAACGCTGAACGCAGCAGGAGGCTTCCCTATGCTCACCCCTGAACACTTTTCCCGGGCCATGGCCACAGAAAAGGCCATGTACCGGGCCCTGACGGATCTGGAGGAGCTGACAGGAGAGCTGGCCCAGGCGGCGAACCGGAACGACCGGGTCAGCCTGCGGATGTATCTCTCCCTGCGGCAGGAGCCGCTGGAACAGCTCGCCCAGCACAAGGCCGCGCTGGACCGCCAGTGCGCCAGCCTGCCCGAACCGGACGGGCGGATGCTGCGGGAACTTTTGAACCAGCCCTCCCCTCCCGCCTGCCCCGGCAGCGAAGAACTGGTCCGGCAGGTCGCCCGAACCCGCGCCCTGTGGGAACGGGTGGTCCGGGCAGACCGTCAGATCAGCCTCAAGCTCACCGGCTCCTCTTCCTTCTACAACAAAGAGAAGCCCGCCCTCTGACGGACTCACCAGCCCCCTGCCGGAACCCGGCAGGGGGCTGCGTCAGTGGTTCCAGCGCCGCAGACACCGCCTCCCCGGCACGCGGCCTGCCCGCCGAAACCCCACATTTTTCTGATAAAAAGGAGTTTTCCATGCCGCAGTTTCTTCTCAGCAACGTCGGCAAAGATTATACCACCCCGGAACGACGAACCCTTCACGCCATTCAGGAGGTAAACCTCACCGTGGAGCGGGGGGAGTTCATCTTTCTCACCGGCAGCAGCGGCGCCGGGAAATCCACCCTGCTGCAAATCATGTCCTGCGCCCTTCGGCCCACCTGCGGCAGTATGTATTACGACGGGCTCAACGTCACCGCCATGTTTTCCCGGCGGCGGGAACGGCTGCGCCAGAGCTTCGGCTATGTCGCCCAGAGCTGCGCCCTGGTCCGGAAACGGACGGTGGGGGAAAACCTGCGCTCGGCGCTGCTTCCCGGCCGCGGGCGGGACGCCGACTCCGCCGCCCGCATCCTCAAGGCCCTCAGCCTTGTGGGGCTGAGCGATGTGACGGGCCGGTTTCCGGCGGAGCTCAACCTGGGGGAATGCCGCCGGGTGGAGCTGGCCCAGGCCATCCTCAACAACCCCCCGGTCCTGCTGCTGGACGAACTCACCGCCAACCTGGACGAAGATACCGCCTGGGATATGTTCCTGTTTTTGGACGAGCTGAACCGGATGGGCACCACCGTCATCATGGCCAGCAGCGCAAAGCGGTTTATCAATCTGATGCGCCGCCGGGTCATCACGCTGGTGGATGGCCGCATCCTGGGGGACGTGCAGCGGGGGCGCTTCGGCGACCTGATGTAGCGGCCCCCGGCGTCCCCCGACGGAGGGGGGACGCTTTTTTGCGTCCCCGCCGCCTTTTGCGCAAATCCGACGTTCTATTATGATATCATGCAAGGAGGGAACCACTTCCATGGTCCAACAAAAAAGCGCCGCTTCCCTTCCCCGCCAGCCTCAGGATCTGATCTACGCCCTGGACATCGGCACCCGCAGCATCATCGGCCTGCTGGCGACCCGGGCCGGGGAACGGATGCAGGTTCAGGCGATGGAAACCCGGCTTCACACCCGGCGTGTGATGCTGGACGGCCAGATCGAGGACATTCCCCAGGTGGCCGCCGCCGTGCGGGAGGTCACCGCCCGGCTGGAAGCC
>JAHLFH010000147.1 GCA_018883885.1 Candidatus Faecalibacterium intestinavium
GAAGAAGCCCAGGCCGCCGAAGAAAAGCCCGCAGCCAAGGTCTGACGGGGACGACGGCCCGCACGCCGCCTGTGTTTTTTGCAGCACCCGCCCCGAGCGGTTGCAATAGTCCATCGGGCGCCGGAACCGGCGCAGCCAAGCAACAAGCAAAAGGAGAGCTTATTATGAGAATCGGTACACAGGAACTTATTATCATTCTGGTCGTCGTCCTGATCATCTTTGGACCCAAGAATCTGCCGAAGCTGGGCAAGATGTTCGGCAAGACCATGAAGGGCTTCAAGGAAGGCATCGACAACGGCGAGGAGAACGCTGAGCCTGCCGACGAGAAGAAGGCCGAGACGAAGGGCAGCGATGACGAATAATGGCTACGAACGTTAAACACAAAAAAGCTGCGGAAGGTGTGCCAGATGACGGCAGCATGACCCTGACCGGCCATCTGAAAGAGCTGCGCAACCGTGTGCTGGTCTGCGTGTTGGTGTTCGTAGTTGCAACGGTCGGTTTCCTGGCCGTTTCGGACCGGCTGGTGGATCTGCTGGCCGAGATGGGCCTGCGGGCAAACTACACCTTCGTGTTCATTGCCCCGCAGGAAAAACTGATCCAGTATTTCCGCCTGTCGCTGATCGCGGCGGTCGTGGTGGCGGTGCCTGTGGCGCTGTACCAGCTGTACGCCTTCGCGCGGCCGGGCCTGAGAAAGAACGAGCGGTTCTTCTTTGGCCTGGTTCTGGTGTTCGGCCTGCTGCTGTTCTGCGTCGGCGTGCTGTTTGCCTATGGCGTCAGCCTGCCGTTCATGCTGAACTTCCTGGGAAGCCTGGAGGGCACCGATTACATCACCGCAAACATCAGTATCGAGAGCTACCTCAACTTCTGCCTGCTGGTCTTCATCATCTTTGGCGTCGTGTTTGAGATGCCCCTGGTCACCATCATTCTGGCCCGGATGGGCATCGCCAGCCCGGCCGTCATGAAGAAGGGCCGCGGCATCGCCATGGTGCTGATCTTCTTTGTCGCGGCGGTCATCACCCCGCCGGACATCTTCTCCCAGATCATGGTGGCAATCCCCATGTGTCTGCTCTACTTCATCAGCACCTTCCTGAGCGGCGTGTTCTACAAACCGCGGTTCAATTTCAACCTTGGTGACGACGAGGACGAGGAAGACGAGGATTGATCCCCTCCGGTTCTGAGCAATAAAAATTGGAAACGCCGCTGCCCGGCCGGGCGGCGGCGTTTTTTTGCCCTGACGCTCCCCGAAGGGGGAAAACAAATTTCCCTGCGGCGCTGGATTTTGCCCCGGTTTGTGTTATACTGGGAGCAGAATCACTGCGGCAGAGAACGCGGCCCACCGGCTGCGGGAAAAGAGGTAAAAGAGCATGAAAGAATACGCATTCGGCATTGACCTGGGCGGCACGACGGCAAAGGTGGGGCTGTTCACCACCTCGGGCGGGCTGCTGGAAAAATGGGAGGTCCCCACCGACACCTCCAATCAGGGGGAGAAGATTCTTCCCAATCTTGCTGCGGCCATCCGGGCCAAGATGGAGGAGACCGCCATCACGGCGGAGCAGGTCGAAGGGGTGGGCATCGGGGTTCCCGGCCCGGTGCAGGAGGCCAGTATTGTGCCCATCGTCTGCGCCAACCTCGGCGGCTGGGGCCAGCAGAACGTGGCGGCCCGGCTGTCCGGCCTGCTGGACGGGATGAAGGTCATGGTGGGCAACGACGCCAACGTCGCCGCTCTGGGCGAGATCTGGATGGGCACGGCCAAGGGCTGCCGCAGCGCCGTCATGGTCACGCTGGGCACCGGCGTGGGCGGCGGCGTGATCGTCAACGGGCAGGTCGTGGACGGCACCCACGGCGCGGGCGGCGAGATCGGCCACATCACCGTCAACCGGAAGGAAACCGCCCTCTGCGGCTGCGGCAAGAAGGGGTGCCTGGAACAGTATTCCAGCGCCACCGGCGTGGTCCGCTGCATGAAGCAGCTGCTGGAAGAAAACCCGGACACCCCCTGTGTGCTGCGGGGGACCGACTTTGCGGCAAAGGATGTCTTTGACGCAGCCCGGAACGGGGACGCGCTGGCGGCCCGGGAGGTGGATGAGATGGCAGACACTCTGGGCCTGGCCCTCTCCATCATTGCGGAGACGGTGGACCCCGAGATCTTCCTGGTGGGCGGCGGCGTAGCCCGGGCCGGGGAGGTTCTCTTTGCCCCCCTGACGGCCCACTACAAGGAGTATGCCTTCCGCTCCTGCCGGGAGACCCCCATCCGGCAGGCCAGCCTCGGCAACGACGCAGGCATCTACGGCGCGGTTCGCCTCATCGTGGGCGGCTGAGCCTTTTACCCGCAAATGCATACGGCCCCGGCGGAAGCACCTGTTCCGCCGGGGTCTTTTTTGTCCCGAATATCTGAATTGAAACGCTTTTTGCCCCGCTTTTTCTCGAAAAAGCGGGAATCCTCCCGTCAATTCCAGCGGCCCAGAATGGTGGCGCTGTACGGCAGCAGGGAGACTCTGCCGTTGCGGGTGACCAGCTCGCCCCGCCAGAGGCTGGAGGAGATGCCGTCGGAGAGCAGCCGCCACTCCCCTTCGGGCAGGCTGACCGACTTGTAGTTTTCGGTGGGGTTGTAAAAGACCAGCAGGCTGCTCCAGCAGGCCCCGTCGCCCTCGGCGGCGTCCAGCTGCCAGCCCACCAGCGGCGGCTCCAGCGAGAAAAACCGGATGGCGTCGGCGTCCTCCCGGTTCCCCGAACCCAGCCGGGGGAAGGCCGCCCGCAGGGCCAGAAGGCCCCGATAGTAATCCACAAGGCCCCGGTATTGGGAGGCACGCTTCCAGTCCAGCTGATTGAGAGAGGCCGGGGAGCGGTAGCTGTTGCCCTGGCCCTTCTTGGTCCGGGCGAATTCCTCCCCGGCCTGCATGAAGGGGGTTCCCATGCAGGTCAGATAGATTCCCGCCGCCAGCCGGTTCTGGGCCAGAGCGATGGTGTCGTTGGTCATAAAATCCGGCTTTTTGTACCGCACCAGCATCAGCTTGTCCCAGAGGGTAAAGTTGTCGTGGGCGGAGACATAGCTGATGATCTGGCTGGGCGCCCGGGGGGAAAGCCGGTCGCTCCGGCACCAGGCCGCCACCGCCGCGCCGATGTCCCAGAAGCCGCCCGGCTTGCCCTGGACGTAGCCGGGAGTCCGGGCGTCAAAGCAGCCGCCCTTGATGGCGTCCCGGGTGTCGTCGCAAAAGACGCCGATCCGCTCGCTCAGCATCGAGAGGTTGTTTTTGTTGGCCTCGTACCGGTGAAGCTGGCTCTGGCCGCCCTGCCAGGGCTCGCCGTACATCAGAATCTCCTCCCCGCCGGGAAGCTTATCCAGCTCGGCCCGGAGCAGGTTCATGGTGTCCACGTCGTACAGGCCCATCAGGTCGAACCGGAAGCCGTCGATGTGGTATTCCCTCGCCCAGTAGAGCACCGAGTCGATGAGAAACCGCCGGGCCATGGGCCGCTCGGAGGCGAATTCGTTGCCGCAGCCGCTGCCGTTGGAAAAGCTGCCGTCCTCATTCTGGCGGAAAAAATAATAGGGCACCGTGCCGTTCAGCACGTTTTCATAGCGGTAGGTGTGGTTATAGACCACATCCATCACCACCCCCATCCCCGCCTGGTGGATGGCCTGGACCATCTGCTTGAACTCCCGGACCCGCACCTCGCCGTGGAAGGGGTCGGTGGAATAACTGCCTTCGGGCAGGTTATAATTTGTGGGATCGTAGCCCCAGTTGTACTGGCGGCGGAGAGGCTTTGCCTCGTCCACACTGCCGAAGTCAAAAACGGGCATCAGCTGGACGTGGCTGACCCCCAGCCAGCGCAGATGGTTCAGCCCGGTGGGGCAGGCCCCCCTGCCGTCCAGGGTGGTGGTTCCAAGGGTGAAGGCCAGATATTTCCCCTGAAACCGGCGGGGCACGCCGCTGGCCGGGTCCTGAGAAAAATCCCGGACGCTGACTTCCCAGATGGCCCGCCGGGAGGGGGGAAGATCGGGGCGGCAGTCCTCGGCCCAGTCGGGCGGGTCGGTCCGGCGGAGATCGACGATCATGCTGCGGATGCCGTTTACCCCTGCGGCGCGGGCGTAGGGGTCGCCCGTCTCCCGGGCGCCGTCCTCGGTCTGCACCGTAAAGGTATAGTACAGGCCGTGCTTGTCCCCCGGAAGGTAGATGGTCCAGGCGCCTTTCTCCCGCCGCTCCATCGGCAGGGTGCCGATGCAGAAGCCGCCGTCCCCCCGCCGGTAGAGATTGACGGAGACCCGCAGCGCGGTGGGCGCCCAGAGCCGAAGATAGGTGCCCTGGGGCGTATAATCCGGCCCCAGAGGGCCGTCGTAGGAATACTGCTGCGCAAAAGCGTCGCTTTCAAACAGGGCCTTGCTTGTCACAGGGTTGATAGCGCTCACGATCCAGCCACACCTTTCTGTCACAGGCTGTCCGGGGCGGGCCGGGGGGTGAGCGATGGGCTCCGGCGCGTTCCGGGCGGTCTTTCTTCGGATTCAATCAAAATTCTGTATCTATGATAAACGACAGGCTGCATTTTTTCAAGGGCAAGGCTTGATTTGCGCCGGGAAAAGAGGGCGGGTTTGGATTTTTTCCGAGGGCGGGGACGCTTGCAAAAAGGGGCGAAGTACACTATACTGGATGAAAATGGAGCGGGAGGCAGTTATGGCGTATCACGACGACTGGGAAAGCTTGATGAACGATGTGTTCGGCACGGGGGCGGGCCCCCGCGGCGGCGGGGCACCGTCTCAAAAACCCAAGACCAAGAAAAAAACGGACAGTCTGCCCGATCTCAACAAGACCCTTCTGGAACAGCAGAAAGCGCTGGACGAGCTTCTGCGCAAACAGAACACCACCCTCAAGCAGCAGGACGATACCGCCCGCAGGGCGCTGGACGAGAGCCGGCGGATGCTCAAGGATATGGAAGCCGACGGCCTGCTGGCCAAGGGGACGGCGGAGACCCCGCAGGAGCATCTGGGGACCTTTCAGGGCCTGGCGGCGGAGGTTAAGCAGACGGTCCTCGGGCAGGACGCCTTTGTGGACGAGCTGGTGCGGGCCATGCGGCGGCCCTTCATTCTGGGGGTGGAGCCTCCCCGGGCCCGGAATGTGATCCTGATCTCAGGCCGCAGCGGCACCGGGCGGCATTTCGCCCTCCGGGAAGTGGCTCGGCGGATGGCGGCCCGGGGCCTTTTGAAAAACGACCAGTGCGCCGTGCTGGACCTTGCCCTCTACCTCGATTCCGGCTCGGAAAAGCTCTTTTTGCAGGACCTCTACGCCGCCCTCCACTCCCCCGGGGAGATTGTGATTTTTGAGCACTATGAGCGCTGCGGCCCCGCTTTTTTAAAGACCCTGGCCGACCTTGCGGTCCGGGGCTCCGCGCCCCTGACCAGCCGGTATCTGGTCAACCGGGAAGGGGTTCTGGTGGATGCGGGGGCCTCCCTTGCGCCGGGGGCCATCAGCCGGATCGACCCCTGCGGCAAATACCTGATCTTCTTCTCCCACGCCGGGCGGGAAGAAATGGCCGACGCCTTCGGGGCGCGGTTTGCCGCCTCGCTGGGGGATGTCTGCCGCACCCGGGAATTCTCCCCCGAGAGCCTCTCGGCTTTGGCGGCCCAGCAGCTCAACGCCCTGAGCCAGCGGGTGCTTCGCCAGCTCAAGCTGACCCTTCAGGCGGGGGCGGACGTCCGGGATTATGTGGCGGCCCAGTGTACCCGCACCGAAGGGGCCGCCGGGCTGTCCGGCTGCTGTGAGAGAATCTTTCGCGCCCTCAGCGAATATTGTCTGGGGCAGGACGTCCTCCGAAAGGGCAGCGTGGCCCTCACGGTGGAACGGCAAACCCTCTGGTTCTCGATTGACGGAAAGAAAAAAAGGCCTCTCTTTGATCTTCTTCCCGCGGCCTACACCGGCGCGGCCGACGCGGTCCGGCAGGAGATCGAGGCTCTGGTGGGGCTGGAACCGGTCAAGGACTATGTCTTCGGGCTGGCGGACCACCTTCAGGTCCAGAAGCGCCGGGCCGCGGCGGGCCTCCGGACCGAGGGCCTCTCGATGCACATGATCTTCACCGGCAACCCCGGCACCGGCAAGACGACGATTGCCCGGCTGGTGGCCCGGTATCTCAAGGCCATTGGGGCCCTGCGGGGCGGCCAGCTCATCGAGGCCAGCCGGGGGGACCTTGTGGGCCGCTACACCGGCCACACCGCCCCGCTGACCAACCGGGTCATCGAGAGCGCGCTGGGGGGCGTGCTTTTTATCGACGAGGCGTACAGCCTCTACCGGGGCGAACAGGACAGCTTCGGGCTGGAAGCCATCGACACCCTTGTGAAGGGGATGGAGGACCACCGGGAGGATCTGGTGGTGATTCTGGCGGGCTACACCCGGGAGATGACCGATTTTCTGGCGGCCAACAGCGGCCTGGCCAGCCGGTTCCCCAATCAGATCGAGTTCCCCGACTACACGGCGGAAGAGCTGATGCAGATCACACAGCTGCTGGCAAAGAAAAAGGGCTATCGGCTGGACGAGGGCTGCACCGGACCGCTGATGGACTATTTCAGCCGCCGACAGGCGGCCGGGAGCCGGACGGCGGGCAACGGCCGGATGGCCCGGAACACTCTGGAGCGGGCCATCTTCCACCAGAGCCATCGCCTTGTGGCGGAGCCGGATGCGCCGCTGGACCTGATTCTGCCCATGGATCTGGAGCTGGAAGAAGAACCCTGAAAACAGAAAAACGCCTTTCCGGTTTCGCCCGTTTGGGCCGCCGGAAAGGCATTTTTTTATCTGTTTTTGCGGGGGATATCAGCCCTCACTTCTTGAACAGATACTTGAGACAGGCCAGGATGGCTACAATATGGAACACGAGGGTCGCTGTGTTGGCAATTGCGGTAAAGGCAAGATCGGAGAAGAACATATTTGATACCTCCTGTCCGGGCTGGGGGGGGGAGCGATTCTCCCTTTTCTCCAGTATAGCACGCGCCCGCGCCTTTGACAAGAGAAAGCGGCTCAGCGCTCCTTCTTATCAAAGGCGGCCCGGCGCTCGGTGGACAGGCGGAATATCCGTTCCAGCCCGTCCCGGTCCCCGGCGGCCAGGGCGCTGCGCAGCTGCTGAAGGGCCTCCTCAAACTGGTCGATCTCGGCGATGAGGTTCGCTTTGTTCCAGAGAAACAGCTCGGACCACATTTTCTCGTTGATCCGGGCAATCCGGGTCAGATCCCGGAAGGAGTCCCCGGTGTATTCCGAGAGGGAGGCGTTGTCGTTGGCGCACATCAGGCTGACGGCGATGGCGTGGCAGAGCTGGCTGACGTAGCCGATCATCCGGTCGTGCTCCTCGACGCTCAGGGTGCAGATGTGCTCAAAGCCCAGCACCTGGGCCAGCTCTTTCGCCCAGGCAATCCCCGCGGGGGTGTTCTTCCCGGTGGGGGTGATGATGAAGTTGGCGGGGGCGAAATTTACCTCGGCGGCGTGTTCGACGCTGGAGGTCTCCCGCCCGGCCATGGGGTGGCTGGCGATGAACTCCACCCCCGGCGGGCAGAGGGCCTGAATTTCGTTCACAAGGCCGGTCTTGACCCCCGACACGTCGGTGAAGATGCAGCCGGGCTTGAGCAGCTTGCCGTACACCCGGAACCACTCCAGAAAGGTGGTGGGATAGAGGCCGAAGACAATGTGGTCGGCCTGCCGGACCAGATCCTCAAAATCCCGGGTTTTTCCGCTCTGGATGTAGCCGTGGTCCAGAGCGTATTGCAGGTGGCCCTCGCTGCGGTTGATGCCGTCCACATGATAGCCCGCCCGGGTCAGCTCCAGGGCGTATTTGCCCCCCAGAAGCCCCAGCCCCACGATGAGATAGCGTTTTGATTTATCCAAGCTCGTTTACCTCCCCGCCCAGCTGCCGGATGACGGCGAAAAAGCTGGGCCAGCTTTTTTGGATGGCCTCGGCCCCCTCGATGGAGAGGGGCAGCCCGGCGGCCAGGGCCAGAACGGTCAGGCTCATGACCACCCGGTGGTCGTTGTGGCCGCAGAGGGGCCGGACGGGCCGGTGCAGGGTGCTCCGGCGCAGGCGGACGACGTCTCCCTCGCTGGAGACAACCCCGCCGCAGGCGCGAAGCTCGGCCTCCATGGCGGCAATCCGGTCCGACTCCTTGAGCCGGAGCCGCCCGGCGTTCCGGATGACGGTCTCCCCCTCGCAGAAAAGGCCCAGCGCCATCAGAACCGGCCCGAGATCGGGGCAGTCGGCCAGGTCAATTTCAACTCCGTGAAGAAGGCTCTTTTCAAAATGGAGGCCCGCGGCGTCCCGGGCGAAGCGCGCGCCGCAGCGGCGCAGAATGTCCAGAATGACGGCGTCCCCCTGCAGGGTGTCGGCTGCGAGGCCGGTGAGGGTCACCCCGCCGCAGAGGGCCCCCAGCACGGCCGGAAAGGCCGCCTGGCTGTAATCCCCCTCGACGGTATACGCCCGGGGACGGTAGGCCTGGCCCCCGGGGATTCGCAGGGTGTATTCGTCCTGCCAGAAGCTCTCGACCCCGAAGGCCGCCTGGACGGCCCGGGTCATCTCGATGTAGCTCCGGCTCTCCACCGGCGGAATCAGGCGGAGGGTGCTCTCCCGCTTCAGCAGCGGCAGCGCAAAGAGCAGCCCGCTGACAAACTGGCTGGAGACGTCCCCCCGCACCGGGTACTTCCCGGGCCAGAGGGGCCCGCCGATGGTCAGCCCGTCCGGGCCCTGCCGGAATTCCAGCTCCTGGGCGGAGAAAAGCTCCTGATAGACGCTCTGGGGCCGCTCCATCAGCCGCCCGCGGCCGGTAAAGGTCACCGGCCCGCCGGTCAGGCTGGCCAGCGGGATCAGAAACCGCAGGGTGCTGCCGCTTTCGCAGCAGTCCACCGGCCCGTCCGGGCGGCGGAGAAGCCCGCCCCGGAGAAGGGCCCAGTCCGGCCCGGTCTCCACCCCGGCCCCCAGCCGGGCCGCCGCCGAGAGGGTGGCGGCGATGTCCTGGCTGAATTCAAGATGTTCCACCCGGGAGGTCCCTTCGGCCAGCGCCGCGCAGAGAACGGCCCGATGGGCCATGCTCTTGCTGGGCGGGGCAAAGACCGGGCTTCCGGTGGGATGGAACGCGAGGATCTCGGCGATCATGCCCTGCCCCGCTTACATATCCCGGCCGATGGCCCATGCCACCTGGCGGCACTTGGCCATGGCCTGGGCAAAGGCGTCGGGGGTCAGGCACTGGGCGCCGTCGCTCCATGCGTGGCGGGGGTCGTAGTGGACCTCCACCTCGAGGCCGTCCGCGCCTGCGGCGATGGCCGCGATCATCATGGGCTCCACAAGGTTTGCCTTGCCGGTGGCGTGGCTGGGGTCAACGATGACGGGCAGGTGGGTCCGCTCGTGGATGATGGGCACCGCCGAGAGGTCGAGGGTGTTGCGGGTGTATTTTTCAAAGGTGCGGATGCCCCGCTCGCAGAAGATGACGTTCTCGTTGCCGCCCGCCATGATGTATTCGGCGCTCATGATCCACTCCTCGATGGTGTTGCACAGGCCCCGCTTGAGCAGGACGGGCTTGTGCATCTTGCCCACCGCCTTGAGCAGCTGGAAGTTCTGCATATTCCGTGCGCCGATCTGGACGACGTCCACATATTCCTCGAACTCGGGAATCTTGTCCTCGCTCATCAGCTCGGAGACGATGGGCAGGCCGGTGGTCTCCCGGGCCTTGACCATGGCCAGGATGCCCTCGGTCTCAAGGCCCTGGAAGGAGTAGGGGGAGGTGCGGGGCTTGTAGGCGCCGCCCCGGAAGAGGGTCGCGCCGCCGGCCTTGACGCCGGACGCGATCCGCAGCGCCTGTTCCTCGCACTCGATGCTGCACGGGCCCGCCATGACGGCGATCTTCTCCTTGCCGCCGATCTTCACCCCGCCGCAGTCGATGACCGAATCCGCCGGATGAAAGAGGCGGTTGGCCCGTTTGTAGGGGGCGGAGACCCGGGTGACGTTGTCCACCCAGGGATTGGAGAGAATGTCCTGCTCGTCGATCTTGGTGGTGTCGCCCACCAGACCGAAGACGTTGTAATCGGTGCCGGTGATGAGGGTCACCGACAGGCCCTGAGACTCAAAGCGATGGATGATTTTTTCCAGTTCTTCCTTGGGGGTGCCTTTTTTGGTTGAGATAATCATAGCTGCATTCGTTTCCTTTCTGTTTTATTCTATTCCCTCCGCAAAATTGCGAAAAACCTGGTCAGCCCTTCACATGGTGATATGGGCGTGGGGGGCGCCGTCCATCCGCAGCAGCTGGGCCAGATAGGCGCAGGCGTGCAGATAGCCGATGGGGCCCTCTCCGATAAAATGTCCCTGACAGCCGAAGGAGACGATGTCCGTCTGGCGGAAGGGCTCTTTTGCGCTGGGGGTTTCCAGCAGAACCTCCACCACCGGCACGCCGCAGCCCCGCAGCGCGTCCAGAATGGCGACGCTGGTGTGGGCATAGCCCGCCGGGTTGAGGACGATGCCGTCCGCCCGGCCCTGAATCGACTGGATCTCGTCGATGAGGTCGCCCTCGTGGTTGGACTGGTAAAAAACGGTCTCGATGCCCATCCGGTTACAGCAGGAGTGAACGTATTCCACCAGCATGTCGTAGTCCATTTCCCCCGCGCACCCCGGTTCGGAGTAGCGGAGCTGGTTGAGGTTGGGGCCGTTAAGTATCAAAAATTTCATCAAGAGTCTCCAACGCCGCCTTCACGGCGGCCTCAATGGTGGTGTGGTTGGGGACGACGGCGTCCGCCGCCGCAGCGTAAAGGGGCCGCCGTTCCTCCGCCATCCGGCGGACTGCCTCGGCGCTGGAAGACAGGGGCCGCCCCCGGCCGACGGTCAGGGCTTCCACCGGACGGTCCAGCCAGAGGATGACGCCGTTCTGGCGCAGGGCGCGGATGTTCTCGCCCCGCTTGACGATCCCGCCCCCGCAGGAGAGCAGCCGGCGGTTCTCTTTGCCGAAGCGGGCGGCCTGTTCGGACTCCCGGGCCCGGAAGCCGTCCTCCCCCTCGGCGGTGAAAATCTCGGGGATGGGGCGGCCCGCCGCCTGTACGATCTCCTGATCCAGATCGACGAAGGTCCGGCCCAGAGCGTCCGCCAGAGCCTTGCCCACGGTGGTCTTGCCGCTGCCCGGCATCCCGATCAGGACCACGTTAAGCAGTTCCTTGCGCAGCTGCCGGTACACCCGGCCGATCCGGCCTTCCGCGTCGGCGAAGGGCCGGCCCAGAAAATATTCGGCCGCATAGACGGCCTGCCCCACCAGCATTTCCAGCCCGCCCGCCGTGATGGGGACGCCGGCTTCTTCCGCCCGGAGCAGCAGCTCGGTGCGGTAGGGGTTGTAGACCACGTCGAGCACGGCCTCCAGCCCGGGCATGGACGCCACGTCGAGGGAGCACGTCCCCACATTCGGATACATCCCGGCGGGGGTGGTGTTGATGACGATCTGCGCCCCGCTGGCGACCGCTTCCCGGTAGGACAGCTCCCCCTTTGCGGGGTCGGGGGTCCGGCTGACGGTCAGAATCCTGGACGCGCCCAGACTGCGGGCGACCGCCGAGGTGGTGTTGTGGGTGCCGCCGGTGCCGAGGATCAGGACGGTTCTTCCCTTGAACTCCACCCCGTGGCTGCGGCAGAGATATTCAAAGCCCATATAATCGGTGTTGTACCCGACGAGCCGCCCGCCCCGGTTGACGACGGTGTTCACCGCGCCGATGGCCTCGGCCCGGGGGTCGATCTCGGCGCAGTATTCCATCACCAGCCGCTTGTAGGGCAGGGTCACGTTGATGGCCTGGAAGGCCTTTTTTTCGAGGAACGCCCGCGCCTCGGCCTCGGTGGGCAGGGGGCAGAGCTCGTATTGGTAATCGCAGAGCATCTCATGGATGATCTTGGAGTAAGAGTGGCCCAGCCGGGAGCCGATCAGACCGTATTCCATTCAAGTCTCCTCCTGAAAAACAGAGTGGGGCCGGGTCATCCAGCCCTCGCCGTACCGGACTGTGAGCAGATCGCCCACCGCCAGGGCGGCGGCGCAGGTCTGGACGATGGCGGCCCGGGGGACGATGCAGGGGTCGTGCCGCCCTTTGATGGAAAGGACGGCGTTTTCCCGGGCGGGGTAGTCCACCGTCTGCTGTTCCTTGTAGATGCTGGGGGTGGGTTTCACCACCGTGCGGAACATCACCGGCATCCCGTTGGAGATGCCGCCGTTGATTCCGGCGTTTTTGTTGGTGGCGGTGACGATCCGCCCGGCCCCGTCCGTCCGGAAGGGGTCGTTGGCCTCGCTGCCCCGCAGCCCGGCAAAACCAAAGCCCGCGCCGAACTCAATCCCCTTGACGGCGGGGATGGAAAAGGCCATGTGGGCCAGCACGCTCTCCACGCTGTCAAAGAAGGGCTCGCCCACCCCGGCGGGCAGGCCGAGGACGGCGGTTTCCAGCACGCCGCCCACGCTGTCCCCCTCGCGGCCCGCGGCCCGGATGGCCTCTTTCATGGGTTCCTCGGCGGCGGGGTCCAGAAGGGCAAAGCCTTCGGTTTTTTCCCGCAGCCGCTCCATCTGGCGGGCCAGGGCGGCGGGGTCGTCCTGGGCAAAGGGGATATCCTCCACCCCGGCGCAGCGGCGGATGTGGGTGGAAAGTTCAATCCCGGCGGCTTTGAGGGCGGTCAGGACGATGCTGCCCCCGGCCACCAGCCCGGCGGTGATCCGGCCCGAAAAATGGCCGCCGCCCCGGGCGTCCTGAAAGCCATGGTATTTGGCAAAGGCGGTGTAATCGGCATGGCCGGGCCGGAGCAGGGCCGCCGTCCGGGCATAGTCCCCGCTGCGGGTGTTCTGATTTTCAATCATCAGGGTGATGGGGGTGCCGGTGGTGCGGCCGTCCAGGACCCCCGAAAGGATCTGGACCGCGTCGGCCTCCACCCGGGCGGTGGAAAGCCCGTCCCCCCGGGCCCGGCGGGCATCCATGCAGCGGGCGAGAAA
>JAHLFH010000148.1 GCA_018883885.1 Candidatus Faecalibacterium intestinavium
CCTCTGGGGCCGCGCGGCCCCCGGGGCGGGCGGGGGCCCCGGGGAATGAACCACCCGAAGGGGCCCCAGTGCCAGCCGAAGGTATAGTAACCCAGCGGCCAGATCAGCATCCGGAAAATCAGCATCACCAGAGCCAGCAGGAACAAAAGCTCAAAGAACCCGTAAATCACAATCTCCAGCAGGCTCATCCTGCCGCCGGTCTGTTCCCCGGCCTGCGTCTGCCCGCCCTCCAGAGAGACGCCGTAGACATCGGCGATGGTCCCGGCCACGGCGTCGGCGCAGGTCTTTACGGCCCCGTCGTAATCCCGGGCCGCAAAATCGCTCTCCATGGTCTGGGACAGGGCGCTGGCCTGTTTTTCAATGGTGGTGTTCCGGAAGCCGTCGCCGTAGGTCAGGTAGTAGTCCCCGTCTTCATACAGGGGAGACTCCATCACCAGCAGCAGCAAAACGCCGTTGTTTTCCTCCGCGCTGCCGACCCCCCAGGCGTTGAAAGCTTCCAGGGCGTATTCCTCCGTCGAGGCCGAGCCGGTGTACTGGACCGTCAGGACCCCGATCTGGGCCCCCGAGCAGGCCGCTTCCAGCTGGCCGTTGAGGTCGTCCAGATATTGGGCGGTTTCCTCCGAGAGGACCCCGGCGTCATCCACCACCGACTGGTCTTTGGGCAGGGCGGGCAGCTGGGCCGCCCGGGCCGCCGGGGCCAGGTTCAGAACAAGGGTCAGCGCGAGGGTCAGGGCTGCGGCGCCCGCCCGTTTCAACCATACTTTCATCCGAACAATTCCACCTCCTGTACGCCGAACAGCCCGCCCAGCACGCTGGCCAGCAGGCCGCCGGTCTCCTTCTGATACTGAATCACTTCTTCATTGTAGCGCAGGGAGCCGAGGATGGTCCCGGCGCTGTTGAACCGGCCATACTGGCTTTGGACGGCCCCCATCTGCAAGGGGTCTTCCGCCAGCTCCTGCATGCGGGCGTAGAGCTGGTCCACGGCGGCGTCCAGGGCGGCGTTGGCCTGATACATGGCCTGCATCCCGTTTCCGCCCCCGTCCAGGGCGTCCTTGCAGTCCTCAAAGGCCTCGAGGGCCGCCTGGGCCTGCCGGACTTCCGGGCTTTCGCTGCCGAGGCCCTGGGTGTTGAGGGCGGTGGTGATGACGTTGGCCGCCGTAAAGGCCCGTTCTTCCAGCTCGTCGCTCAAAGTGTAGCCGTTGTCCGCCTTCACCCCGACGGCATACCAGCTTTTGGCCTCGTTGTATCGGCTGCGAAGTTTCGCGCCGCCAAACCCCACAAGGCTCCCCACGGCGATCACCGCCGCCAGCAGCACCGCCGCCGCCCGCTGCTGCAACGGGGCGGGCAGGGCCTTTTCCAGCCCGGCCAGCTTCTGCTGGGCGGGGGTCAGGGGGCGCTCCGGGGCCTTTTGCGGGGCTTCCCGGTAGCTGCCCGAATCAAAGCCGCCGGGACGTTCCGGCTGCTTCTGCGAAAAATCTGCGTTTGCCATCTTACCTGCGGATCTCCATCATCTTCTGTTTCAGCTCGTCCTCGATCCGGGTCAGCTCCTGCTGGGCGGCCGCCCGCTTGGCCCGGCCCTCGGTCTGGATCTTGTTCAGCTCGTCCAGCGTCTCGATCAGGCTCTTGTTGGTGGCCTGAAGGGTCTCGATGTCCACGACGCCCCGCTGGGTCTCCCGGGCGGTCTCGAGGGTGCCCATCTTGAGGGCCTCGGCGTTCTTCTTGAGCAGGTCGTTGGTCATGTTGGTCACGGCCCGCTGGGCCTCCATGGCCTGCTGGCTGTGGGCCAGACCCAGCGCCAGCACCATCTGGTTCTTCCAAAGGGGAATGGTGTTCACGATGGTGGACTGGATCTTCTCGGCCATCAGGGTGTTGTTGTTCTGCAAAAGCCGGATCTGGGGGCCCATCTGAAGGCTGATGTTCCGCGTCAGTTCCAGATCATAGAGCTTTTTCTCGAACCGGTCGCACTGGTCGGACAGGTCCCGGGCGGCCTGGGCGGCCTCGGGCAGGCCGGAAGCCTTGGCCTTTTCCATGGCCCGGGCCAGCTCCCCCGCCCGCACCTCGGCCAGCTTCTTTTTGCCCGCCAGAATATACATGGACAGCTCTTTAAAATAGGCCATGTTCAGCTCGTACATCTTGTCCAGCATGGCGATGTCCTTGAGCAGCTGGACCTGATGGCCCTCCAGCATGGACTGGATGTTCTCCACGTTGGTCTCGGCCTTGTTGTACCGGGTCTTGAGCTGGTCGATCTGGCTGGCCTTCCGTTTGAAGAAGCCCAGCAGGCCCTTTTCCTCCTCGGCGGCGTCAAAGCTTTTCAGCTCGGCCACCAGGTCGGTGATCATCTCCCCCACTTCCCCCAGGTCTCTGGTGGAAACCTTGGCCAGGGCAGCCTCGGAGAAATCGCCGATCTTCTTCTGGCAGGCCGAGCCGTATTGCAGCACCTGCTGGCTGTTGGTCAGGTCGATTTTTTCGGCGAACGCGTCCACCATCGCCTGCTCCTCGTCGCTCAGGTTGACGACAGGGGCAGCCTCTGCCTCCTGGGCCGCCGGAGCGGGGGCCTCCTCCGCAGCGGGGGCGGGGTCCAGCGTCAGGCTGGGGGCCGCAGGGGCGTCGAAGTCAAAATCAAGATCAAGATTTTTGTCTGCCATGATGTTTCTTCCTTTCTTGGGCGTTTCCCATCTGTTTCAGGGTCCAGCGTTCCGGGCCGCTCACTGGCCCAGCCCCTGGCCCCGGAGCATATTCTGCAAAACCGTCAAATCGGCGGAGAGGTCCATGCTTTCGGCGGCATACAGGGCGTCCAGCTGGTTTTCAAAGGCTGTGGCGATCTGCCCCACATTCTGCTCCACCTCCGAGCGGATGGCGGCGGCGTTCTCCCCCCGCACCTGCCGACGGGCCATGGTGGCGTACTGCCCAAGGATATGGACCGCGTCGGGCAGGTAGTAGTTGGCAAACCGCCGCACCTGCTTTGCCTTGGCGGGGTTTGCCTCCACCGTCTCCACAATGGCGCGGCCCGCCTTTTCCATCCGGTTCATGGCGGCGCTCATGGTTTCGTCGGGCAGGGCTTCGTTCAGGGCGTGAAGGGCGTCCAGTTTGCCTTGGATGTCGGTCAGCATCTGGTCCACATCCTCCACCCCGGTATGGAAGGGCACTTCCCGCTCCACCACCCGGGGCGGGCAGACCCGCCGGGCCGCCAGAAAGGCCGCCGCCGTCCCCGCCAGAGTCAGCGCCAGACCCCAGACCTGATAGACCGGCAGCGCCGCGCTCAGGACAAGACAGGCCCCCGCCGCTCCATAAAAGGGCAGGACGCTGGGTTTTTCAGTACGGATGATCTTGCTCATGGGTCGGTTCTCTCCTTCGTCTGATACTACCATCATAAAGCATTTGCAGAAAAAGGCAAGGACTTCACGAAGAATTTACTTTTTACCGCAGCCAGGGGCCCAGCGCTTTCCCCCAGGCCTCCCGCAGAGCGTCGGGCCGGCAGGCCGCGTTGGCGGGGCTGGTGCTGGGCAGCTTCACCGCCGGGATGCCGCTGACCGGCTGAAGATACTTTGTATAGATTTTGTGGGCTGTGGCCCCGTTGCAGAACACCGCCTCGATGGGCGCGTTCTGCATAAGCGAAGCAATGTCGTTCGGGACCACATCCCGGATGGAGGCGTCCGACGCGCCGGTGATGGTGCAGCTTGCCAGCGTGTCCCAGAGGGCGAGGCCGTGGCGGAGGATGATCTGCCTTTTTGCCTCGACGTCCTCCCGGGCCGGGACAGCCTCCCCGGTGAGAAAGGCCAGCAGCGGCCAGAACCGGTTCTGGGGGTGGCCATAATAAAAGGACATTTCCCGGCTTTTGGGGCTGGGCCAGGTGCCCAGGATAAGGGCCCGGCTGGCGCTGCTGTAAACGGGCGGGAAGCTCATCGCCTGTCCCCTTCCAGCGCGGCCCAGGGAGAGCCGAAGACTTTGCCCGAGGGCTTTGCCTCGGGGCCGCCGAACCACAGCTCGTCGATCAGGGCGGCCAGGCCGTCCTCCCGCACATCCCCGATGATCCGGTCGGCGGCGGCCTTGGCGTCGGGGCTGCCGTTGTCCATACAGCAGCCCAGTCCGGCGGCCCGCAGCATCCC
>JAHLFH010000149.1 GCA_018883885.1 Candidatus Faecalibacterium intestinavium
CACGCAATCGCTTGCGTCCTTGTACGAATTACTTTGTTTTTGGAATTGTTTAACGTGCGTTTTCCAAATCGCACGCAATAAGGTTCCGTTACAAGTTTTTCGATATTGTTCAATTTTCAAGGTCCTGTTTCACCGCTCGCCTTTCGGCTGGCGACCCAATCAGTTTACCACAGGTGTGGTAACTTGTCAAGCGCTTTTTTCGAAGTTTTTTGAAGTCTTTCGACTTTCAAATCCCCGGCCTGAAATACAAGCGTCTTTTGTCACGGCCTTTGCGGATTCTTTAACAGGCACGCATCCGCCTGACAGTTATATATACTACCACAGACTTCGGCAGAAAGCAAGTGCTTTTTCCATTTTTTTCAATCTTATTCTTCCAGCAGCCGCATCCTCATCCATTGCAGGATCTTCCTCTCCCTCCGGGAGATCTGTACCTGTGTGGTATTCAGGAGCCTGGCGGTGTCGCTCTGGGTCCGGTTCCCGTAAAACCGCAGCTGAATCAGCTTCCGGTCCTGCTCCGGCAGGCTTTCCAACACTTCATCCAGACCGATTTTGTCTGCCAGCTCCTCCTCGGGGGATTCCACCGGGATATCCATCTGTCGCTCTCCCTCTTCATCCCCCTCGGGGGTAAGGCTCATGGCGGGCATGGCCGCCCGGATGGCCAGGGCGATGGCCTCGGGCGTTTCCCCCAATTCCTCCGCCAGCTGCGCGACGGTAGGCTCGGAACCGGAGAGTTTCAGATGCCGCTCCCGTGCAGCGTTGATCCGCAGACCCAGCTCCTTGATGGAGCGGCTGACCTTGACGGTGCCGCCGTCCCGGAACAGTTTTTTGATTTCCCCCAGAATCACCGGGACCGCATAGGTGGAGAAACAGACTCCTCTCCCCTCGTCAAAGCCGTCATATGCTTTGATAAGCCCCATACAGCCTGCACTGTACAGGTCGTCGTATTCGATTCCCCTGCCCCGGAACCGCCCGGCACAGGAATGGACCAGCCCCAGATTCTTTTCGATGAACGCGCTTCGCCGGGTTTTATCGGACACCAAATCAACCGCCTCTTTCTTTTATTATGTAGAGGACTCCTTTTCGGAGAGGTGTTTGGTCATCACAACCCGGGTTCCGTGGCCCGGGCGGGAAAGCACCCGGACCCGGTCCATGAAGCTCTGCATCACCGCAAACCCCAGCCCCGAGCGTTCTTCCGGGTCGCCCGTGGTGAAAAGCGGCTCCATCGCCTGAGCCACGTCCGGGATGCCTACTCCTTTATCCGCCACCGTAATCCTGACCTGACGGTCCGGGTAGACCGAAATGGACAGATACACCGGGCCGACCTGGTCCGGATAGGCGTGGACAATGCAGTTGGTCACTGCCTCCGAGACCGCCGTTTTGATGTCCGCCAGCTGGGGCACGGTGGGGTCATACCGGGCCAGAAAGGCCGCCGCAGCGCCCCGGGCATACCCCTCGTTGACGCTGAGAGAATCGAACTGAATCTTGGTACTGTTTTCCGCTTTCATTTCCGGACCTCCTCCTGTTCTCCATCGGTGCAGGGAATCTGCGCCAGCTGGAGCACCCGCCGCAGCTGGCAGGGGGCGTGCTGAATCTTCAGCCGCCCGCCCAGGGCCCGAATCTTCCGCTGCCGGCCCAGAATCAGCCCCACTCCCGATGAATCCATAAACCCAACTCCGCCGAAATCCAGCGTCAGAACGCCCGGCAGGCGGGACACGATTGCATTGTCGATCTCCATCCTCAGCTTCTGGGCGGAATCATGATCGATCTCCCCCGCCAGATAGGCATAGAGGGTGTCATCCACCGTGCTGAAGGTCACCTTCGCCATACGCTTGTCCGTCCTCCTTTTTACGGGGCATAAAAAAATCCCGTACACTATGCTTCCAGTGTACGGGATATGCAGCGAATATTTTAGGGAAGGGTGTCGGCGGTTCAGCCCAGCAGCTCCTCCGCCGCCAGAACAAAGTCCTCCCGGCCACAGACGGCGACGCCCCGCCCTCCGGCGGCGCGGGCCTGTGCCAGCGCTTGGGCGAGATTCGGGCAGAACTGCGCCTCGAAGTGATACCGGGCCGCCTCGGCCACCGCCCGGGTGCGGGCCGGGTCCACCCCTTCGGGGGCGACAAACCAGACCTTTTCAAAGACGCTGTCCGACATGCCGGGCAGGTCCTCCTTTTCCCGGGCGGGGCCTTCCGGCGTATGGCCGGTTTCCAGGGTGGAGAGGAACGCCCCGGTGTTTTCACTGTCCGGCAGGCCGATGACGGCATTCATCTGCTGTACCTTGGCCATCTTGAGCACCCGGACCAGCGCCGCCGCCTGCTGGGGGGTGTGGCAGGCGTCCAGAATAACCAGCGGGCGCTGGCGCAGAACCCGGATGCTGCTTCTGTTTTCGGCCTGCTCCAGACCGGTCAGAATGGCCTCGTCCGGCAGGTCGAACCCCTTCCGCCAGAGGGCCAGCGCCAGCTCGACGGCCACCGCCGCGTTGCAGGCGGCATGGCGGCCCAGAAAGGCCAGAGGGGCGGCGTATCCGCCGTAGTCAATCCGGCTGGCAAAGCGCTGGGCCTCCAGGAAGGTGATGTCTTCCGGGTCCGGCACCACCAGCTCGCAGTCGGCCTTGCCCGCCGCCACAATGATTTCGGTGAGGGCCGCTTTGGGCTGGTCCGGCGCGGTGACGCAGATGCTCCCCGCCCGCAGGAC
>JAHLFH010000150.1 GCA_018883885.1 Candidatus Faecalibacterium intestinavium
GCACCAGGGCGGCGGCGGCGGCCAGCCGTTCATCCAGCATCGGCAGCACAGCCCGCGGCTCAGGCCCGGGCCGCAAAGTGGGCGTTCAGCTTTTCGATCAGCTCGTCGCAGTTCACGCCGTGGACTGCGCAGGCCTCCTCGATGCTCTCCCCGCGGGAAGCGGGGCAGCCCAGGCAGTGCATCCCGATCTCCATAAAGTAGGGAGCGGTGGAGTTGTCCATATCCAGAATATCGCCGATGATGCTCTCCCGGGTCACCTTGAATTCGCCGGGCGCGGCGTCGTCCTTTTTCAGCATATTAAAAAGATCAAACATGAAGGTCGTTCCTTTCCTGTGGTGTGATTTCAAAAGCGGAAGGCCGACGCCCCCGCCTGTGGTTATAATATACCCTAAATCCCTGCGGTTTTGCAAGCCCTCTGCCCATCCTGGGCCTACAAACCGACGCCGGCCCCCTGAAAGCAGAGGGCCGGCGCACGGTTCAATCATGGGTGAAAACCTGAATCCAATAGTTGTTCCTTGGATTGTATCCCACGCCAATGAGGGTAATTCCTTCTCTCAGAATGTTTTCCCGGTGGCCCGGAGAATTCATCCAACTCTCGACTGCTTCCTCCGGCGTACGGCCTCCAAAGCAGATGTTTTCCCCGCCGGGCGCATAGGGAGACAGGCCGTAGTCCGGCAGAATGGTATAATACGAGCTTCCGTCCGGCCGGGTGTGAGAAGGGGAGATGTCCAGTTCTTTCAGCCGGGCGTGGGCCGCCTCCATGATGGCGTCGCTGGCTTTCAATTCGTTCAGGCCATGTTCCACCCGAATCTCATTGACCAGCCGAATCACCTCCCTCTCGTAGCGAGAGGCCGGGGAGAGCGTCTCCCCCGTTCCTGTTCCGCCGCAGCCGCTCAGGATGCCCACTGCAATCAGCAGCGCCGCCAAAATTGCCAACCAGCGTTTTTTCACTTGAAACAGCTCCTTTCCGCTCGATTCTCCATCCGGCAGTCCCTCTGCCGGAATCTGGTTTCACCATATCATATTCTCCGCGCCTTTGTCAAGAAAAACGCCCGGATCAACGTCCGAAAAATTCCGTCCTCCGCCCCTCCTCAAAAACAAAATCCCCCTCCGCCGAAAGCGAAGGGGGAAGGATGCAGTTTTAATCTTTGCCCAATCAGTTCTGCTTCATGCGGGCGAAGCAGTCAGAGCAGTAAACGGGACGATCCTCGCGGGGCTGGAAGGGGACCTTGCAGGCCTTGCCGCAGGAAGCGCAGACAGCGTCGAACATCTGACGCTCGGTGCCGGTGCTGCCGCCGCGCAGGTTGTTCTTGCGGGCATCACGGCAGGGCTTGCAGCGCTGGGGCTGATTCTCAAAGCCGCGGGATGCATAGAACTCCTGCTCGCCAGCAGTCCAAACAAACTCCTTGCCGCAGTCCTTGCAAACTAAAGTCTTGTCTTCGAACATAATCGTATCTCCTCTTGTTTAGTTCTTGCCCACGGAAGGATTGTAACCATACCTTTGGTTTTTTCGGGACCATCGCGCTGATCGTAAGCTTACCAGGGGCTTGAATGATGATAATCCTCTGGCTGAGGACTCATTTATTGTACCCTGCTTTACAGCATTTGTCAACTGAAAAAGCGTTTTATCTTCTGTGTTTCCGCTTTCCGTCCCGGTCCGACAGCCTTCCCTCTTCTGTGCGCAAAAAAGGGCCGCGCCCCTGCACGGATGCGCGGCCCGCCGCAGCGCCCGAAAGGCGCAGCTGCTTTTACAGTTTATCGACGACTTCCTTGGTGTCGCGGGCGATCATCAGCTCTTCGTCGGTGGCGATGACCAGGGTGCGGACCCGGGCGCCCCAGGCGGTGATCTCGCAGACATCGCCCCGGATGTCCCGGTTCTTGTCGGTGTCGATCCGGATGCCCAGCCAGTCCATATGATGGCAGATCTTGGCGCGGGCCACGGCATCGTGCTCGCCGATGCCGCCGGTGAAGACGATGGCGTCCACACCGCCCATGGCGGCGATGTAAGCGCCCACCAGCTTCTTGATCTGATAGTTCAGCATATCGGAAGCCAGCTTTGCGCGTTCGTTGCCCGCAGCGGCGGCGGCCTCGACATCCCGCTTGTCGCTGGAAACGCCCGAAATGCCCAGCAGGCCGGACTTCTTGTTCAGGATCTCATCCAGCTCGTGGCCGGTGATGTTCAGGGTGTACTTCAGGTAGTTGACCACGGAGGGGTCCAGGTCGCCGCAGCGGGTGCCCATCATCAGGCCGGCCAGCGGGGTCATGCCCATGGAGGTATCCACCACCTTGCCCTGGTCCACCGCCGCGATGGACGAGCCGTTGCCTAGGTGGCAGGTGATCAGCTTCAGGCGGGTGATGGGCTCCTCCAGATACTCGGCAGCCTTGTAGCTGACGTACTTGTGGCTGGTGCCGTGGAAGCCGTAGCGGCGGACGCCGTACTTCTCATAATACTCGTAGGGGATGGCGTACATATACGCCTTCGGGGGCATGGTGCTGTGGAAGGCGGTGTCAAAGACGGCCACCTGAGGCACTTCCATGCCAAAGACCTTGCGGGCCGACTCAATGCCCAGGATGCCGGCGGGGTTGTGGAGCGGGGCCAGGGGGCTCAGCTCCCGCAGGGTCTGGATCACCTCGTCGGTAATCAGGCAGCTGGACTGGAACTTCTCGCCGCCGTGGACCACCCGGTGGCCGATGGCGCCGATCTCCTTGACGTCCTCAATGCACTTGCCCTCGCCGGTGGTCATCTTGCGGACCACTTCGGTAAAGGCTTCGGTGTGGGTGGGCAGGATGGCCGGAGTGGTAGCCTTTTTGCCGTTGGCCTCGTGGGTGACCATGCTGCTCTCCATGCCGATCCGCTCGCACAGGCCCTTGCAGAGCACCTTCTCGCCGTCCATATCAATCAGCTGATACTTCAGGGACGAAGAACCGCAGTTGATAACCAGAATCTTCATCTTCTGTTTCCTCCCAAATCAAAAATCCGAATCAAAATTTCCCCTCCCCGCGGCCCGATTTTCGGCCCGGGCGGTGGATTTTACAGACTTCTGCGTTTATTATATAATAGAAAAAAACGCTTTTCAAGCCAAAACCGGCAGAAAGTCGAGAAACTTGTGTACAAGTTTTTGCAGCTTTCCGCCCAGGAGAAACAGATGAAATTTGCCGGAATCATCGCAGAATACAACCCCTTTCACAGCGGCCACGCCTGGCAGC
>JAHLFH010000003.1 GCA_018883885.1 Candidatus Faecalibacterium intestinavium
CTCGTGGTCCTGCACGACCCGGCGCTGGCCCTGCGTTGGTGCAGCCGGGCGGTGCTGATGCGGGAGGGGGTTCTCTGCGGCCAGCTCCGGCCGGAGGACGGCCCGGAACAGGTGCAGGCGGCTCTTTCGGCCCTCTATCCGGGCATCCGGGTGTATGACAGCCCGGGCGGGCTGTTCTGCACGATGGACCGTCCGGAAAAGGCCGGGGCCTGCCATAACGCGCAAAAACCCGGGCTTTCCTTCACAATTTTTTAATAATATGCCGTTTTTGCTCCCGGGGAGCGGGGCAAATATTGACAGAAAACATCCCTTTGTGTCTATAATAGGGATGTTTTCTTTTTTTGCGGCCTTTTGGGGTGCCGCGCAGAAACGTATTTTTTGAGATTTGCTTTGAGAAAGGCGGCGTAAAATTATGAACAAGAAGCATCTTTCCCAAGACGCTTCCGGCTATGTTACCCCCTACGACTTTGAGGGCCGGCTGCCCCTGCGGCAGGCCATTCCCCTGGGCCTCCAGCATGTGCTGGCCATGTTCGTGGGCAACCTGACCCCCATCCTCATCATCACCTCGGCCTGCGCGGCCGCAGGCGACGCGGCGGAGTTTGCGGCGATTCAGGTTTCCCTGCTCCAGAACGCCATGCTGGTGGCGGGCATTGTGACCCTGGTGCAGCTGTATTCCGTGGGTCCCGTGGGCGGGCAGGTCCCCATCATCATGGGCACCAGCTCCGGCTTCATCGGGGTGTTCCAGAGCGTCAACATCCTGATGGGCGGCGGCATCGCCAGCTATGCGGCCATGATGGGCGCTTCGATTGTGGGCGGCCTGTTTGAGACGGTGCTGGGCGCTTTCCTGAAGCCCCTGCGCCGGTTCTTCCCCGGCGTCGTCACCGGCACGGTGGTTCTTTCCATCGGCCTGTCCCTCATCAGCGTGGGCGTCGCCTCCTTCGGCGGCGGCAGCGGCGCGGCGGACTACGGCTCCCTCGAAAACCTGCTGATCGCCCTGGCGGTCATGATTATCATTCTGGCCCTCAAGCACGGCACCAAGGGGCTGACCAGCTCCTCCTGCATCCTCATCGGCATCATCTGCGGCTACATCATCTGCGGCCTCCTGCCCTTCTTCCTCTCCCCCACCGGCGTCACCGCCGAGGGGGTGGAGTACACCAAGGCCTGGGTTCTCCACTGGGAGAACGTGGCCGAGGCTTCCTGGTTTGCGGTGCCGAAACTCCTGCCCGTCAAGCCGGTGTTTGACCTGCGGGCCATCCTGCCGGTGGGCGTCATGTTCATCGTCACCGCCGTGGAGACCGTCGGCGATATCTCGGGCGTGACCGAGGGCGGCATGGGCCGCGAGTCCACCGACAAGGAGCTGTCCGGCGGCATCCTCTGCGACGGCCTTGGCTCCACCTTTGCGGCCTTCTTCGGCGTGCTGCCCAACACCAGTTTCAGCCAGAACGTGGGCCTTGTCACCATGACCAAGATCGTCAACCGCTTCGCCCTGGCCTGCGGCGCGGTCTTTCTGGTGCTCTGCGGCCTGCTGCCCAAGCTGGCCGCCGTCGTCTCCATCATGCCCCAGAGCGTGCTGGGCGGCGCAGCCGTCATCATGTTCTCCTCCATCGTCATGAGCGGCATCCAGCTCATCACCAGCGAGAAGCTGACCCCCCGGAATATGACCATCGTCTCGGTGGCTCTGGGTCTGGGCTACGGCCTCGGCTCCAACACCGCCGTTCTGAAGGGCCTGCCCGAGCTGGTCCAGCTGATTTTCGGCGGCTCCGGCATCGTGCCCGCGGCTTTCGTCGCCATCCTGCTGAACGTCCTTCTGCCCAAGGACCAGCCCGAGACCGCCGAAAAAGCCTAAAACCACGCGGATTTTTTGCCCCGCCCGCCCGGCGGGGCTTTTTCTTGCCCGCAAACCATGGTATACTTGACCCGAAACGAAACCTTTTTTGGGGAAAACGGAGGAAAACACCTTGCTGACCTTCAAACAATATGTCCGGGCCCAGAGCCTGGACGAAGCCTGCGACCTGTGCCAGAAGCGGTCCAATCTGGTGCTGGGGGGGATGCTCTGGCTCAAGATGGAGGACCGGGCGGTCAACACCGTCATCGACCTGTCGGACCTGGGCCTCGGCACGATTGAGCCGGTGGAGGGGGGCTGGCGGATCGGCGCCATGGCCACCCTGCGGGATCTGGAGCTTCACCCCGGCCTTGCCGCCCTCACCGGCGGGGCCATGGCCGAAAGCGTCCGCCACATCGTCGGCGTCCAGTTCCGCAACCTCGCCACCGTGGGCGGCAGCCTCTATGGCCGGTTCGGCTTTTCGGACGTGCTGACCCTCTTTCTGGCGCTGGGAGCGGTGGTCCATCTTCACAAAGGCGGGGACGTGCCCCTCGAAGAATACGTCACCCGCCCCTATGAGCGGGATATCCTGACCCATGTCTTTCTCCCGGACCAGCCCGGGCGGACGGCCTATCTGGCCCAGCGGAATATCTCCACCGACTTCCCGGTCCTGACCTGCGCGGTGGCGCTGCGCCCGGAAGGGGTGCGCTGCGCCATCGGGGCGCGGCCCATGAAGGCCTCCCTTCTCACCGACGAGGCCGGGCTGCTTTCGGGCGGCGTCACCCCCGAGAGCGCCGCCGCCTTCGCCGAATTTGCCGCCGGGCGGATGACCTTCGGCTCCAACCTGCGGGCCAGCGCCGAATACCGCCGGGAAATCTGCAAGGTGCTGGTGCGCCGGGCCCTTCTGGCCTGCAAGGAGGATGTATAATGGAACTTCAGCTCACACTCAACGGCCGGCCGGTGCGCGCGTCCATCGAGCCGGACACCCTCTTGATTGACTTTGTCCGCGCCCACGGCTGCCCCAGCGTCAAGCGGGGCTGCGAGACCTCCAACTGCGGCCTGTGTACCGTGCTGCTGGACGGCAAGCCCGTCCTCTCCTGCTCGGTGCTGGCCGCCCGGGCCGCCGGGCACAGCGTCCAGACTCTGGAGGGTTTGCAGGCCGAGGCGGAGGAATTCGTCGGCTTCATCGCCGATCAGGGAGCCGAACAGTGCGGCTTCTGCAACCCGGGCTATGTGATGAACACCATCGCCCTGCTGCGGGAAAACCCCGACCCCTCCGACGACGAGATCCGCGCCTATCTGGCCGGGAACCTCTGCCGCTGCTCGGGCTACGAGGGCCAGCTGCGGGGCATCCGGGCGTTTCTGAACGCGAAAAAAGCAAAGGAGGCCTCAACCAATGGCTGAACTGAAAACCGTCGGCAGGCCCGCCCGCAAAAAGGACGCCATGAACCTCCTTCTGGGCAAGCCCGCCTTTGTCTCGGACGTGACCCCGGCGGACTGCCTGGTGGTCAAGGTCCTGCGCAGCCCCCACGCCCACGCCCTCATCCGCTCCATCGACACCGCCCTGGCCATGAAGGTTCCCGGGATGGCGGCGGTCTATACCTATAAGGATGTGCCCCAAAACCGCTACACCAACGCGGGCCAGACCTACCCCGAGCCCTCCCCCCACGACCGGCTGATCCTCGACCAGCGGGTCCGCTTTGTGGGGGACGCGGTGGCCATTCTGGCGGGGGAGACCGAGCAGGCCGTCAACAAGGCCCTCAAGCTGGTCAAGGTGGACTATGAAGTCCTGACCCCGGTCCTCGACCCCCACACCGCCAAGGACAACCCCGTTCTGGTCCACCCGGAGGACGACTGGGAGGCCCTCTGCCCGGTGGGCGCGGACAACAAGCGGAATCTCGTCGCCAGCGAGACCACCGCGGACGGGGACGTGGAGGCCGTGCTGGCCGACTGCGACCTCGTCATCGACCATGTCTGGCACACCAAGCCCTGCCAGCAGGCCATGATGGAGACCTTCCGCACCTACACCGAGATCGACCCCTTCGGGCGGCTCCACGTCGTCAGCTCCACCCAGATTGTCTTCCATGTGCGGCGGATTCTGGCCATCGCGCTGGGCATCCCGAAATCCAAAATCCATGTGGAGAAACCCCGGATCGGCGGCGGCTTCGGCGCAAAGCAGACCTCTGTGTCCGAAATCTACCCCGCCTTCGTCACCTGGAAGACCGGCCGGGCCGCCCGGATGGTCTACACCCGGCAGGAGTGCCAGACCGCGGGCAGCCCCCGCCACGAGATGGAGGTCCGCGTCCGGCTGGGCGCGAACCAAGACGGGAAAATTCGGGCGCTGGACGTCTACACCCTTTCCAACTCGGGCGCATACAGCGAGCACGGCCCCACCACCGTGGGCCTTTCGGGTCACAAGTCCATCCCCCTCTACACCGGCGGCCTCGAGGCCTTCCGCTTCGCCTACGACGTGGTGTATACCAACGTTCAGGCCGCGGGCGCCTACCGCGGCTACGGCGCGACCCAGGGCCTCTTTGCCGTGGAGAGCGCCGTCAACGAGCTGGCCCTGAAGCTGGATATGGACCCGGTGGCCCTGCGGGAGAAGAATATGGTCCGGGAAGGGATGACCATGCCCGCCTATTACAACGAGGTCGCCAACGCCTGCGCGCTGGACCGGTGTCTGGCCCGGTGCCGGGAACTGTTTGACTGGGACGCCCGCTACCCCGTCCGGGACATGGGCAACGGCAAGGTCCGGGCCGCCGGGGTGGCCATGGCGATGCAGGGCTCCGGCATCTCGGGGGTGGACGTGGGCTCCGCCACCCTCAAGCTGAGCGACGACGGGTTCTATAACCTGAGCATCGGCGCGGCGGACATGGGCACCGGCTGCGACACCATTCTGGCCCAGATGGTGGCCGAGTGCATGGACTGCGACCTGGACAACGTCGCGGTTTCCGGCGCCGATTCGGACACCTCCCCCTATGACTCGGGCTCCTACGCTTCTTCCACCACCTACGTCACCGGCAAGGCCGTGGAGCAGGCCTGCGAGAAACTGAAAGCCCAGCTCTGCGCCCTGGCCGCCGAGGCTCTGGGCTGCCAGCCGGAAGAACTGGAATTCACCGGCAGGGCGGTCCGCCGTCTGGACGGCTCCGCTGAAATTTCCCTGGCGGACCTGGCCACCCGGTCCATGTGCTTCAACACCACCGCCGTTCAGGCCACCGCCACCCATTCCTCCCCGGTCTCTCCCCCGCCCTACATGGTGGGGATGGCCGAGATCGAGCTGGACAAGGAGACCGGCAGCGTCACGGTGCTGGACTACAAGGCCGTGGTGGACTGCGGCACCCCCATCAACCCCAACCTCGCCCGGGTCCAGACCGAGGGCGGCATCGTGCAGGGCATCGGGATGGCCCTCTTTGAGGACGTCCACTACACCCCCGAGGGAAAGATCCTCGAGGACTCCCTGATGCAGTACAAGATTCCCACCCGGCTGGACATGGGCCATTTGCAGGTGGAGTTTGAGGCCAGCTATGAGCCCACCGGCCCCTTCGGCGCAAAGTCCATCGGCGAAATCGTCATCAACACCCCCGCCCCCGCCATCGCCCATGCGGTGGCCCGGGCCTCGGGCGTCTGGGTGCGGGAGCTGCCCATCACCCCCGAAAAGGTCCTGATGGGGATGCTGGCCCAGCGCCGGGACTGAGATGATTTATCTCATCTGTCTGGCCGCAGGCAGCGCCCGGCGGTTCGGCTCGGACAAGCTGCTGGCCGAATACCGGGGCCGCCCCCTCTACGCCTGCGGCCTTGAAG
>JAHLFH010000151.1 GCA_018883885.1 Candidatus Faecalibacterium intestinavium
GAAGCAGCCTTGCGGCTCAACCAGGAGGAAGAGAGCTTGACCCTGCTGTCCTACAGCTATTGTATCACGGGCACCTCAAAGCCTGCTGATATCTGAATTTACTGACTTTAAAATTTATTATACGAGGAGGAGTGGAAATGAAACTGGAAGCTGGCATTCGCGGCACGTCGAGTCAGAACGTCACCCCGGAGAATACGGCCCGGGCCATGGGCAGCGGCACGCTGGAGGTTTTTGCGACCCCGGCGCTGGTGGCGCTGGCCGAAAAGACCTGCTGGCAGAGCGTGGCCCCGGCGCTGGAGCCGGGCTGCGGCACGGTGGGCACCCGGCTGGAGCTGGACCACACCGCCCCCACCCCGGTGGGGATGACGGTCACCTGTGAGAGCGAGCTGACCGCCGTGGAAGGGCGGAAGCTGGTCTTTGCCGTGAAGCTGCGGGACGAGACAGGCCCGGTGGGCGGCGGCGTCCACGAGCGGTTCATCGTCAACGACCAGAAGTTCGCGGCCAAGGCCCGGGCCAAAAAGGGCTGAGCCCTTCAGGGGTCCGAATCCGGGGGCGTCTGATCCGGCGCAAGATACAGCGGAGGCTGGTCCTGCAGGCAGGCATCCTCGGCGCGGGCCTGCGCCTGAAGCAGAAGCTGCACAGCCTGCTCGCTGGCGCGGAACAGCTCAAAGTAGAGCGCTTTGTAGTCCGGCGCGGCCGATCCCTCCCTTCCCTGTGTGGTTCCGGGTTAGTCTGCCCCGGAAGCGCCGGGGTCATGCATGGGAGAAGGCCGGGCCGGGTGGGAAAGGATTAAAAGGAAAAGAGGAATCATCATGAAAGCCAAACGTTTTGTCTGGGGGGCGGCGGTGCTGGTCATCACCGCGCTGCTGCTCTGGCGGACGGCAGTCACCCCGGGGTCCATCGACGACCCCGCCGCCTATACCTGCGCGGTATACAGCACCCCGCTGTCCCTGCTGCCGCCCATCATCGCCATCCTGCTGGCGCTGGTCACCAAGGAAGTGTATACCTCCCTTTTAATCGGCATCGCCGCCGGGGCGGTGCTCTACGCCAACGGCAATCTGGAGCTTGCCCTCAACACCATGTTCTTCCATCCCGAGGGAGGGCTGGTTTATCAGCTCTCCGACCCCTGGAATGTGGGCATCCTGGTCTTTCTGGTCATGCTGGGCATTCTGGTGGCCCTGATGAACAAGGCCGGGGGCAGCGCCGCCTTTGGCCGCTGGGCTTCCAGCCACATCAAAACCCGGGCCGGCGCACAGCTGGCCACCATCCTGCTGGGCGTGCTGATCTTTGTGGACGATTACTTCAACTGCCTGACCGTCGGCTCGGTCATGCGCCCGGTCACCGACCGGCAGCGGGTCTCCCGGGCCAAGCTGGCCTATCTGATCGACTCCACCGCCGCGCCGGTCTGCATCATCGCCCCGGTTTCCAGCTGGGCGGCCGCCGTCACCTCCTCGGTCCCCGAGGAGATGAACATCAACGGCTTCACCATGTTCCTGCGGACCATTCCTTATAACTATTACGCCATCCTGACCCTGGTCATGCTGGTGTTTCTGGCCCTGACCGGCACCGACTACGGCCCCATGGCTCTCCACGAGCGGAACGCCGCCCGCAAAGGCGACCTTTACACCACCCCGGACCGCCCCTACGGCGACGACACCGACGAGGAAGCCACGGGCCGGGGCACGGTGGCCGACCTGCTGGCCCCGGTGCTGGTCCTGATTGCGGCCTGCGTGGTGGGCATGGTCTACACCGGCGGCTTTTTCAGCGGGGTGGACTTCATCACCGCCTTTGCCGGCTGTGACGCCTCGGTGGGCCTGGTGCTGGGCAGCAGCGTGGCCCTGGCCTTTACCTTCGTGTTCTACCTGAGCCGGGATATTCTCAGCTTCCAGGACTTCACCTCCTGCATCCCCGAAGGCTTCAAGGAGATGGTGGCTCCCATCCTGATCCTGAGCATGGCCTGGACCCTCTCCGGGGTCACCGGCCTGCTGGGGGCCAAGTACTATGTGGCCGATCTGGTTCAGGGCAGCGCCGGGGCGCTGCAATACCTGCTGCCGGTCCTGATCTTTGCGGTGGCGATTTTCCTGGCCTTTGCCACCGGCACCTCCTGGGGCACCTTTGCGATTCTGGTGCCCATCGTCTGCAACGCCTTCCCCTCGGGGGAGATGCTGGTCGTCTCCATCGCGGCCTGCCTGTCCGGCGCGGTCTGCGGGGACCACTGCTCCCCCATCTCGGACACCACCATCATGGCTTCGGCGGGCGCCCACAGCAACCACGTCAACCACGTCTCCACCCAGCTGCCCTATGCCATGACGGTGGCGGGCGTCTCGGCGGCCTGCTATGCGCTGGCCGGGGGCGTCGAGGCGGTTCTGGGCGGCAAGGGAGGCGTCTGGGCTTCCCTGCTGCTGCTGGCCGCGGCGGTCTGCATCGAGCTGGCGGTGCTCAGCGTGCTGCGCGCCAAACTCGCCTCCAAAGAGCCTGTCCGGCTGTAACCTGTTTTGAATGAGAACCCCGGGGCTTGCGCCCGGGAGAGGACCCGCGTTTTCTGCTTTCGGGCAGGGAGCGCGGGTTTTTTGCCGGGCCCAATGGCAACAATTTGTTTACAAGATTAGATAAAATATTTTAGCTTTAACTCTTGACTTTTCCTGGAAATCTGGTATCCTAACACAGGAGCGGTTGCTCAAATATTTTAACTAAATCATTTTGAACAAATGTGGTTATCAAAAGGAGATACAATTATGGATTTCGAAGCACTGAAGCAGGTTATCGTTGACACCCTGAACTGCGACCCCGAGAAGGTCACCCTGGAGGCTACCCTGACCGAGGACCTCGAGGCGGACAGCCTGGACGCCGTCGAGCTGAACATGGCCATCGAGGAGGCCTGCGGTGTTTCCATCCCGGACGAGAAGCTGGCAGAGCTGAAGACCGTCAAGGATATCTTCGACTATATCACTGAGAACGCCAACGCGTAACGGCCATGGCGATGGGAAATATCTTTACAAACCTCCGGACCGACCGCCGCGAGCGGGATTTGAACCGGAAGGTCCAGCAGGAGACCGGCGCGGGCCTTCCCTGGAAGGAGCCCTCCTTCCTGGAGTGCCCCAAGTGCGGGCGCCGCGCCACCCGGGCCCACTGGGCCGAGAGCCTGTACGTCTGCCCCAACTGCGGGCATTACCTGCCCATCGGCGGCTATTACCGGCTGTCGCTGGTGCTGGACCACGGCACCTTCCGGGAACTGAACGGGAAGATCGAGTCCGGCGACCCCCTCAGCTTCCCCGGCTATAAGGAGAAGCTGGCGGCGTCCCGCCGCAAGACCGGCCTGAACGAGGCCGTTATCACTGCCACCGGAAAGATCGACGAGATGCCGGTGGTGGCGGCTGTCCTGGACAGCCGCTTTTTCATGGGCAGCATGAGCGCGGCTGTGGGCGAAAAGGTCACCCTGGCGGTGGAATATGCCATCAGCAAAAAGCTGCCCCTGATTATTTTCTCGGCCAGCGGCGGCGCACGGATGCAGGAGGGCATTTACAGCCTGATGCAGATGGCCAAGACCAGCGCCGCCATTGCGCGGCTGAACGCGGCGGGCGGGCTGTTCATCAGCGTCCTGACCCACCCCACCACCGGCGGCGTGACGGCCAGCTTCGCCTCTCTGGGCGATATTATGCTGGCGGAACCCGGCGCCCTGATCGGCTTTGCCGGGCCCCGCGTCATCGAGCAGACCATCGGCGAAAAACTGCCCGCCGGCTTCCAGCGCAGCGAGTTCCAGGAGGCCCACGGTTTTGTGGACAAGATCGTGCCCCGCAGCGAACTCAAGGCCACGCTGGCCCAGCTGCTGCGGCTGCACCAGAAGGGAGCGACCCGCGCATGATCCGTGATGTTTTGAAAATGACCGATGCGCTGGAGGCCGAGCTGGCGGCTCTGGAGGGAGACAACTCCCCCCAGGCCCTGCTCCGGGTCAAACAGCTCCAGCGCGACCGTACCGAGCTGCTGGACAGCTGCACCAATCTGACGGCGGAGGACAAGGTCTTTCTGGCCCGGCACCCCCGCCGCCCCAAGATTGACGATTACATCAGCGCCCTTTTCACCGATTTCTTCGAGCAGAAGGGCGACCGGCAGTGCCGCGAGGATGCCAGCATCCTGGGCGGCATCGCCTTCTTCAAGGGGGCTCCTGTGACCGTCATCGGCCACCGCAAGGGCAACAACCTTGAGGAAAACATGAAGTATAACTTCGGAATGCCCGGCCCCGAGGGCTACCGCAAAGCCCTGCGGCTGATGAAGCAGGCCGAAAAGTTCGGCCGCCCCGTCATCACCTTCATCGACACCCCGGGGGCCTACCCCGGCAAGGAAGCCGAGGAGCGGGGCCAGGGCGAGGCCATCGCCCGCAACCTGGCCGAGATGAGCCAGCTGTCGGTCCCCGTCATCACCGTTGTCACCGGCGAGGGCAGCAGCGGCGGCGCGCTGGCTCTGGGCGTGGCCAACAAGGTCCTCATGCTGGAAAACGCCGTCTACTCGGTGCTCA
Organism: Candidatus Faecalibacterium intestinavium; assembly: GCA_018883885.1. Classification (GTDB taxonomy): domain Bacteria; phylum Bacillota; class Clostridia; order Oscillospirales; family Ruminococcaceae; genus Faecalibacterium; species Faecalibacterium intestinavium. The sequence continues at coordinate 4,514 of JAHLFH010000151.1, forward strand.
GCCCCGAGGGCTTCGCCAGCATCCTGTGGAAAGACGCCTCCCGCCACGGCGAGGCCTGCGACGTCATGAAGCTGACGGCCCAGGACCTGTACCAGTTCGGCGTGATCGAGGAGATCGTCCCCGAACCGCTGGGCGGCGCCCAGACCGACCCCAAGGCTCTGTATACGCATCTGGAGCTGGCGCTGGAGCGCAGCCTGGCTTCCCTGCGCAAGATGAGCCCCGCCGCGCTGGAAGCGCAGCGGTACAAAAAATTCCGCCAGATCGGGCAGGAGTAAAAAGGTTATATGAAGGGTTTACACATCATCAGCACCGGCGGCGCACTGCCGGCCCGGGCTGTGACCAACGACGAACTCAGCCGCCGGGTGGATACCAGCGACGAGTGGATCTCCACCCGCACCGGCATCCGCCAGCGGTATTTCTGCGGCCCGGACGAGAGCGCGACCACCCTTGCGGCGGCGGCGGCCCGTCAGGCTCTGGAGCGCAGCGGCCTGACCCCGGCTGACATCGGCTGCTGCGTCTGCGCCACCCTTTCGGCGGATTATGCCAGCCCCAGCATGGCCTGTCTGGTGCAGGCGGAGCTGGGCTTGCCGGAGAATATCCCCGTGCTGGACGTGAACGCGGCCTGCTCGGGCTTCCTCTACGGCATCTCGGTGGCCCGGGGGCTGCTGGCCGCCTCGGAGGGGCGTTACGCCCTGGTGGTGGGCTGCGAGCAGCTGTCCCGCCTGCTGGACATGGACGACCGCTCCACCTGCGTCCTCTTTGGAGACGGCGCGGGGGCGGCGGTTCTGGAAATGGCCGATTCCGCCCCCTTTGCCGCCCTGCTGGGCGCCCGGGGCGACAAGGCCATTCAGGTGGAGGGCCCCGGCCCCCTGCCCGCCCACATCCGGATGGATGGCCGGGCGGTGTTCCGCTTCGCGGTGGACGCCATCCCCAAATGCGTGGACGGCATCCTGAACCAGACGGGCCGCACCCTCGATTCCATCGACTGGGTGGTCTGCCATCAGGCCAACGAGCGGATCATCGACCACTGTGTCAAAAAGCTGAACGCCCCTGCGGAAAAGTTCTTCAAGAACCTGTCCCGCACCGGCAACACCAGCGCGGCCAGTATCCCGCTGGCGCTCAACGAACTGTATGAAAACGGCCAGCTCCGCCCCGGGCAGACGCTTCTCTGCGTCGGCTTCGGCGGCGGGCTGACCTGGGCCGGCACTCTGCTGACCTATCAAGGGAAAGGAACCGCAGAATGAAACTTCTCAACGAGATTCTGGGTACAAAGTACCCCATTATTCAGGGCGGCATGGCCAACATCGCCACCGGCGAGTTTGCCGCTGCCTGCTCCAACGCTGGGGCGCTGGGCCTGATCGGCGCGGGCGGCGTCCGCACCGCAGAGGACCTGCGGGCCCAGATTCGCCGCTGCAAGGAGCTGACCGACAAGCCCTTCGGCGTCAATCTGATGCTCATGCACCCGCTGGTGGACGAGTTTGCCCAGATCGTCATCGAGGAGAAGGTTCCCGTCGTCACCACCGGCGCGGGCAACCCCGGCAAGTACGTCCCCGCCTGGAAAGAGGCGGGCATCAAGGTAATTCCCGTGGTGGCGGCGGCCGTCCTGGCCAAGCATCTGGAGAAGTCCGGCGTGGACGCCGTCATCGCCGAGGGCACCGAGAGCGGCGGCCATGTGGGCGAGATGGCAACCATGGCCTTGGTCCCCCAGGTGGTGGACGCGGTGAACATCCCGGTCATTGCAGCCGGCGGCATTGCGGATGGCCGTCAGCTGGCGGCCGCCCTCGCGCTGGGGGCCTGCGGCGTCCAGGTGGGCACCTGCCTGCTGGTCAGCGAGGAGTGCCCCATCCACGAAAACTACAAGCAGGCCCTGCTCAAGGCCAAGGACAGCGACACCATCGTCACGGGCCGGATCGGCGGCACCCCGGTTCGGGTGCTGAAAAACCAGATGACCCGGGAGTATGTCCGGCAGGAGAAGGCCGGGGCCGACAAGATGGAGCTGGAAAAGTTCACCCTCGGCAGCCTGCGCCGGGCCGTCTTTGAGGGCGATACGAAAACCGGCAGCCTGATGAGCGGTCAGGTGGCGGGTATGCTCCGCGAGATCCGCCCGGCGGCGGCCATTCTGGACGACCTGTGGACAGGCGCTCAGCAGCGGATCAAGGCGCTGCAGGGGTTATGCTGACGCTCCGGGGCAAGCCGCTTGCCGTGCCCATCCTTCAGGGGGGCATGGGGGTCGGCGTCTCGATGGGCGGGCTGGCCGGCGCGGTGGCCGCCATTTTGGACGAGCTCATGGACGGCTGCCGCGC